>DATFAX010000001.1:0-2737 GCA_035254125.1 Holophagaceae bacterium
GTCCTTCACGCCCAGGTCGTTGAGGGGCGCGATGGCCTGGGCCATGGGGCCGCGGCAGTCCTCCCGGCCCTGCAGGGTGAAGCCCTTCACCATGCCCGTGCCCATGTCGTGGATCAGCACCGCCTGGATGGCGTCCAGCTCGGCCCGGTGGGCCTCCACGTAGGCGCGGGAGCCCAGCAGCCCCTGCTCCTCGCCGCTGAAGAGCACGAAGCGGATCGTGCGCTTCGGCTTCAGGCCCGTGGCCTGGAAGGCGCGCAGGGCCTCCAGGACGATGGCGCTGCCTGTGGCGTTGTCCGTGGCGCCGGTGCCCAGGTCCCAGCTGTCCAGGTGGGCGCCGAGGATGACGACCTCGTCGGGTTTCTCGCTGCCCCGGAGCTCGCCCACCACGTTGAAGGCCTGCACGGGGGTCTTGGAGAAGGCGCCGTCGAGGCTCAGCTCCAGCTTCACCGGCTCCTTCCGGGCCAGGAGGCGCAGCAGCATCTTGTAGGGCTCCTGGGGGACGTAGGCAGCGGGGAGGCCCGCCTTCTTAGGGTCGCGGCCCGCGCCGCCGGCGGCGAAGCCCAGGCCGTTCTTCCGGCCGGACATGGTCAGGGCCGCGAGGGCGCCCTCCTCCTGGAGGAATTGGGCCATGGCCGCCTGCTCGGCCTGGTAGGCCGCGAAGTCCGCCCCCCGGCGCGCCAGCGGGGGCCGCTTGTCGTCGGGGTTGGTGCGCAGGAGGATCTTCCCCTTGAGCTGGCCCTTGAAGGCCTGCAGTTCCTGGAGGTTCCGGGCATCCACCAGGATCAGCTCGCCCTGGATCGCGCCGCGGGTGGCGGGGGTCCAGGCCTGCTGATCCACCCGGAACCGAATGCCGTTGTGCGTGAGCAGGCGGGCGCTGTCCGTGCCCCGGGTCCAGGCCAGGCCGAAGTCGTAGGCCTCCTCGTGGACATTCACCGCGCCGAATCGCGTCAGCTCGCCCATGGCCCAGGCCTGGGCCCGGCGGAGCTGCTCCGAGCCCGTGAGGCGGGGGCCGATGGTGTCGCAGAGCTGCTCCACCCGCGCCACCACCGCCGCATGGTCGTGGATCTCCCGGAGCAGGCGGCCGGCCGGCGTGGCGGGATACTCCTTCAGGACCGGCACCGGGGAGGGGGCCGGCGCAGCCGGAAAGGGGGCCTGGGCCCGGAGGAGGGCGGCCAGGGCCAGCCAGGGCAGGGCGGAGGGGAACCGCGTCATGGGACCTCCAGGAGGGATGAGGCCTCTAGAAAACATCAAAAAACGAGGTATGACAAGACTCGGGTTTGAGCGTATGCTGACGATGTTTCGGGAAATAGCGAAATGACCTCTGAACCCCTCCGGCCCCTCGTGGACACCCTCAAAGTCCTGGCCCATCCCGTGCGCCTGCGCATCCTCGCGCTCCTGCACGGGGGCGAGCTGTGCGTCTGCGAGGTGGCCGAGGTGCTAGGCCTGGCGCCCTCCACCGTCTCCGAGCACCTGACCGGCCTTCGCCGCACGGGCCTGGTGCGCGAGTGGAAGGTGGGCCGCTGGGTCCACGTGGCCCTGGCCGACGAGGCTGCCACCCGGCCCCTGCTGGAGGCCCTCTGGCCCCTCATGGCTGGCGCCGAGACCGAGCTGTCCCGGGATCGGGCCCAGGCCCGCGCCCTCCGCTGCGACACCTGCGACCCCGTCGCCTGTCCCCCTTCACGCACCCTCCAGGAGCACGCATGACCACCCAGGCCCAGACTGAGACGGAAGCCACCGGCCTCAGCGAGACCACCCTCAACCTCATCGCCCTGGGCGCCGCCATCGGATCCAACGCCGAGCGCGCCTTCCGCGCCCACCAGAGCCGCCTGGAAGAGCTGGGCGTGTCCAAGGACGACATGATCGAGGCCGTGAACATGGCCCTGCGCGTGAAGGGCGACCCCCACTCCCAGATCATGGCCCTGGCCCAGACCACGCTGGTGGGCGAGAGCGGCGGCTGCTGCGGCGGCGCCTGCGCCTGCGAAGAGGCCGGCGGCCAGAAGGGCGACTGCGGCGACGACTGCGACTGCCACTAGGAGAAGCCCATGTCCACAGGCAGGCTGTCCTTCCTTGATCGCTTCCTGACCCTGTGGATCTTCCTCGCCATGGGGCTGGGCATCCTGCTGGGCTACGCCGTCCCGGGCTTCAACCGGGCGGTGAACAGCCTCAACGTGGGCACCACCAGCCTGCCCATCGCCGCGGGGCTCATCCTGATGATGTACCCCGTGCTGGCGAAGGTGCACTTCGAGGAGATGGGGAAGGTGTTCCTGAACCGGAAGGTCCTGACCTTCTCCCTCATCCAGAACTGGGTGGCGGGCCCGGTGGTCATGTTCCTCCTGGCGGTGCTCTTCCTCCGCGACAAGCCCGAATACATGGCGGGCCTCATCCTCGTGGGGCTCGCGCGGTGCATTGCCATGGTCATCGTCTGGAACGACCTGGCCTGCGGGAACCGCGAGTACTGCGCGGGGCTCGTGGCCTTCAACGCCGCCTTCCAGATGCTGCTCTACTCGGTCTATGCGTGGTTCTTCCTCACGGTGGCCCCGGGCTGGCTGGGCCTGCACGGGGTGGCCATCCATATCACCATGGGCGAGATCGCCAAGACGGTCCTCATCTACCTGGGCATCCCGTTCGCGGCGGGGCTCATCACCCGCCTGGTCCTGGTCCGGATGAAGGGCCACGAGTGGTACGACCACCGCTTCGTGCCGGCCATCAGCCCCATCACCCTGGTATCGCTGCTGTT
>DATFAX010000002.1:0-14388 GCA_035254125.1 Holophagaceae bacterium
CCATCCAGGGCACCGCCTCCTTCGCCCCATTGGTCGGATTCCGGCACTCAGCCTAAACTGGGCGATTACCTGCCTGCCGGAGTCCCCATGAGCTACCGCCACCCCGATTTCAAGGCCATGGGCCTGGAGAAGGCCCCCGAGTGCCGCTTCGAGCCGGCGCCCAAGGACACGACCCTGCCCGACGGCTTCATGAGCACGACGAACTTCCCCACCTACGTGCACGTGGGCGGTCAGTGGCGCATGCCCGAGAAGCCCCGCATGGACAGCCACCTGGTGTGGGATCCCAAGGCCGAGCGCCTGCTCATCAAGGAGTTCCGCCTCGTGCAGAAGGGTGACCTCGTGGCCGTGGCCACGAAGGAGGACGGCAGTGAAGGCGTGCTCGTGTGGGACAAGGGCTTCCAAGACGAAGTGGACGAGACCCACGATGAGGCCTTCAGCTTCATGAGTTCCGAAGTGAGCCGCGAGAAGCCCGTGAACTACGAAGCCATTTTCAAGAGCTTCCTGGAGAACCGCGGGGACAAGGGCAACATCCTCTGGGTGATCGGGCCGGCCCTCGTGCACAGCCGCGGCCGCGAGGCCATGCAGTGGCTCATCGAGCACGGCTTCGCCCATTGCGTGTTCAGCGGCAACGCCGTGGGCGTGCACGACGTAGAGGCGGCCCTCTTCGGCTCCACGCTCGGCATGAAAAAGGACGGCACCCCCGAGACCGGCGGCCACGCCTACCACATGCGCGCCATCAACGAGGTGAAGAAGGCCGGCTCCATCAAGGCCCTGGTGGATGAAGGCCGCGTGAAGGACGGCATCATGTACGCCCTCACGAAGACGCAGACCCCCTACGTCCTCGCCGGATCCATCCGCGACGACGGTCCCCTGCCCGAGACGGTGGTGGACGCGCTGCAGGCCCAGGGCGCCATGCGCGAGCACACCTCCAAGGCGACCATGGTCGTCATGGTGGCCACGGCTCTGCACAGCATCGCCGCCGGCAACATGCTCCCCACCTTCTGCCTCAAGCCCGATGGCCAGTATCACGAGATCACCACGATCTGCGTGGACCAGACCGAGTTCCTCGTGAGCAAGCTGAAGGACCGCGGCACCCACCAGGCCTTCGGCGTGGTGACGAACGCCCAGGACTTCATGCGGCTCATCCAGCTCGAGCTCATGGCCCGCATCTGAGGTCCTCTCCCTCGCCCCTCCGGACGTCCCTGGGGCTCCGGAGGGGTTCTCCGCTTGCCTGCGGCCCCCCGGGTCCGCACTTCATCCCGGTGTGCCATGACCTTCAAAGGCCTGCTTCCCCTCGCCCTCCTTTCTCTGGCCCTTGGTTGCCGGTTCGAGCGCCTCCAGCAAGCCCGGGTCGCCCAGGAGATCAAGGCCCTGGAGCGGGAGATGACCTCGGGGAAGCCGCTGGCCCCCCTCACGGTGGATCCTTCCCGCCTGGGTCCCTACTTCCCCCTGCTCCAGCACATGCACGCCCAGGCCACCCGCCTCCAAACCGCCAGTCAGCAGGTGGAGATTCTGGGCAAGGCGGATGGGGAATCGCTGCGTCCCCAGCGCCTGGTGGATGCGGACCATCGCCGGAAGGAACACGAGCGGCTCGGCGCCCTGGTGCACCACCTGGAAACCGCCCTGGATGCGGAAGATGAACTGGTGGGCCCCAAGGGGCAAGCCTTCGTGACGGCCCTTCCGGTGGATGCCGAGTTCAAGCAAGGGGTGGCCAACGGATACCGGGAGAAGGGGAAGACGCTGGACCTCCTCATCGGGATCATGCGGCAGAAGCGGGAGTACTACCGCCAGATGGAGGGCATCGTGACCTTGGCCGACCAGGGCCTGGAAGGCCTTGAGGCGGGAGGGAAGCTGCGCTTCCGTACCCACGAGCAGGTGATGGCCTATCTGAACGCGGTCACGGAGCTGCTGAAGGCCGAGCGGCTCCTCAATGAGGACGTGGCCCGCTTTCAGGCCCAGCGGCAGACGGGTTCGGCGGTCGCGGGCTCCTAGGGGCACGCCTCGCGGGCATGTCTCGCCTTCCCGTCGGTTCCTGCTAGGCTCCGGGACATCATCCCACTGCACCGACCGGAGGGGCCCATGGGCACCAGCACGAAGACCGCACGCCCCGGCGTGGACCGGCGTTTCTACACCGCCATGGGGCTCCTGGCGGCGGCCATCATCCTCCTGGGATTCGGGAGGACCTACTACCTGAAGGCGGCCTTCGGCACGCCGGGGCTCACGCCGTTGGTGCATCTCCACGGGCTCGTGATGACCACCTGGTTCCTGCTGTTCATCGTGCAGGCCAAGCTGGTGGCCGACCGCCGGGTGGACCTCCACCGAAAGCTGGGGATGGTCGGGGCCCTGGTGGCCCTGGCCGTGCTCGTGGTGGGCCCGTGGACGGCCATCACCGCGGCCCGCCTGGGCCATGCCCCTCCGGGGCCGCCTCCCCTCGTCTTCCTCGTGGTGCCCATCGGCGACATGGTGGTCTTCGCCACCCTCGTGGGCGCGGGCCTCTGGTACCGGTCCCGGCCCGACGTGCATCGCCGCCTCATGCTCCTCTCTTGCATCGGCATGCTCACCGCCGCCATCGCCCGAATCCCCTTGGACGTGGTCGCCAAGGCCGGTGTACCCCTCTACTTCGGGCTCACGGATCTCTTCGTTCTGGGCTGCCTCTTCTACGACCGGGTGAAGACCGGCCGGTTCCATCCAGCCTTCGTGGCGGGCTCGGTGTTCGTGATCCTCTCCCATCCGGCCCGGTTAATGTTCGCAGGCACGGCCCTCTGGATGAAGTGGGCCCACTGGATGGTGGGGTGATGAGGCTTTGAACGATGGGGAGGCCCCCGGATCCGCTCCGGTGGCCCTCCCCATCCGGTCGCGGGGTTACTGCGGGTCGAGGGTTTTCACAGGCATGGGGCCCTTCACGTAGTAAGTGCGGGTGACATCGGAGCCCCGGCGGAAATAGTAGCGGGCCTCCGCGGCGGCGGGATCCAACTCCGGAGCCTGGTAGAAGGACAGGGTGCCTAGGGTTACGCACAGGGTGTAGGGGGCGTCGGCCCGCCAGGTCACCACGAAGGAAGGCTGGTGGCACACAGGCAGGGTGCGGAGGGTATCCACCACCACGGATCCCGTGATGACGGAAGGGAAGTTGGTGGTGGTGGGCACCTGGTACGCCACCCTGCCGGTGGTGGTGCTGCCGGGATAGGGCATGGTCGCGAGGAGGGGGATCTTGTTGCTGGCCACGACGAAATTCGCGTCCCAGGTGAGGGGCGTGGGATTGTCCAGAAGGATCGAGGTCAGCGTGCCGGCGTTATGGAAGGTCGCGGAGCTGCCCGAACCCAGGGCCATGGTGAGGGAGTAGGCGCCCTTGGGCAGGTAGCAAGCGTAGACCTTGGTGCGGTCGCTGCTCGGATTGTCATCGTCCAGCTGGACCCTGAAGTTGGAGCCGCTGACGATCACCCGGTTCCTGGGCTTGTCGATGTCGCCGGTGAGCCGGACCTCGATCCGGTAGACCCCGGCCACGGGGGCGATGAAGGCGTAGTTCCGGTAGCCGACGTTCAGGCTTTGGAGGGTGGACACCAGGCCGGCGAAGGCATTGCCGATCATGAACGCCTCGGCATCGGCGGCGATGCCACTGTCCCCTGTGAGGTCATGGACGAAGTCCTGCACCTGGCTCCAGGTGCCGCTGGAGGAGCCTCCGCTGGAGTTGGCCTGATAGGCCTCGACCATGGAATGCATGGCTTTATCCCAGTAGTCGTCGTAGCTGGAAGCCACCATCAGCTGATGGGGGATGCGCATCTGGGACACGTTGAAGTGGGCCGTGCCGAGCACGGCCATGTAGGCCGATTCCTGGGACCGGTGGTCCAGGGAATCGTCGCAAGCCTCCTGGGCCACCAGGGCCGGAAGGGTGGCGAGGACCACGGCGAGGGATCTCACATGCATGGAGGGCTCCTTGGGGGTTTTGGCCATGGTGGCCAAGGTTTAGGAGGAAAAAAACTGCGGGATACGAGGCTTTGGCGTCCCTCCGTTGCGCCCGGTGGCTGGGCGCGGATCGAGGGAAGCCCCTCCGGCCGGTAATCTGGATGGATGCGCCGCCTCCTCGCCCTCCTGGCCCTCCTGGCCGTTCCCTTCATGTTCTGGCTGGTCCGCCTCAAACGGGCCAAGGCCCTCGTGCCCCAGCCCCGGGGCATCGTGCTGGGCATGTACACGGGGGACCCGGATTACCTGTACACGAAGGAACTGCGTCGCATCGCGGAGACGGGCGCCACCTGCGTGACCCTGCAGGCCATCTACCGCATGGACGGCGGCCACAGCACCACCGTGCATCGGCACCCCACCAGCAGTCCCACGGAGTGGGCCCTGCGGGAGAACTTCCGCATCGCGCGGGGGCTGGGGCTGCGGGTGATGTTCTTCCCCACCATCAACCTCAAGGATGAGAAGGAGAACGTGACCTTCTGGCGGGGCAACATCGAGCCCTCCGACTGGGAGGCGTGGTGGCGGAGCTACACCGCCTTCAACGTGCGCCTGGCCACGCTGGCCCAGGAGGGGGATGTGGAGTGGTTCTCCCTGGGCACGGAGCAGGCGAGCAGCCACCGCTTCCCTGACCACTGGCGCGCATTGGCGGCCGAGGTCCGGAAGGTCTACAGGGGCAAGCTCACGTACAGCGTGAACTTCGACAGCCACGACTCCTTCACCTTTGGCGATGCGCTGGATGTGATCGGCATGAACACCTACGATCCCATCGCCAAGTACGACGACTACCCCAGTGATGATCAGATCCGCGACGCCTGGTGGTGGATCGTGGCCAAGGCCCGCACACTGAAGGCGCGCTTCAACCGCCCCGTGATGATCACGGAAGTGGGCTATCCCTCCGTGGCCCACGCCCACGTAGGCCCCTGGGACTTCCGCACCGGCAAACCCATCGACATCCCACTGCAGGACCACCTGCTGGCGGGCACCTTCAAGGTGCTGCGGCACTGGTCCGATGGTGATGCCGTCTTCTACTACCTCTACGGTGAGAACCTGGGCGATCGGAACGCGGATGGCACCCTGAAGGAGCCCGGGGGGTTGGATGACCGTACCTACGCCGTGTGGGGCAAGCCCGCGGAGCGGACGCTCCGGGCCTACTTCGCGCAACCCATCTTCGAAGGCCACATCCCCCCCAAGGCGGAGGACGTGCACGAGGCAGTGCTTCAGACCCTGGTGAGCCACGCCCGCAAGGCCCGGGATTTCGAGGATTACGAGGAGCCCACCTGGGTCGCCGACTGGCGAAGGGAGCATCCCGGGGATTGGGCCGAGGCCCAGGTCCGCCTCAAGGCCGAGCCGGCTCCGGCCAAGCGGATCCCCAAGGGCCGGGAGCGCTGACCCCCCATCTCCAACCGGCCGGAATTCGGCCGAACGCACCGGCCTGCCGATGAGGCCACCCGGAGTCCAGGAATCCCCATGTCCATGCCCCCCAATGTCGGACGCCCCCACATCGAGCAGCCCACGAAGACCGTGCTGCTCGTGGAGGACGATCGGGCCACCCAGAGCTTCCTGAACCGCGGCCTGAAGGGCCTCAACGGGTTCCGGGTGCTGCTGGCGGGGCACGGGCAGGAGGCCCTGGAGATCCTGCAGCGCGAGGAAGTGAACGTCCTGGTGACGGACCTCCAGATGCCCGTGCTGGATGGCTACCAGCTCATCGGCGAAGTGAGCGCCCGCTACCCCCACATCCCGATCATCGTCGTCACCAGCACCCCCCCGGAAGAGCACGGCTACGCGCCGTTCCGCCTGGGGGCCATGAGCCTCTTCGCGAAGCCGCCCCGCCTCTCGGCCCTCATGGACGAGATCCGCGCCGCCGCATCCCTGCCTACGGACGCGGCCATCCGGGGCCTCTCCCTGGCCAGCCTCCTCCAGCTGCTCCATTGGGAGCGGAAGAGCTGCACGCTGGTGGTGCGCGCCAATGAGGGCCTGGGCCTGCTCTACATCCAGGAGGGGGCGCTCATCCACGGGGCCTACCGGGACAAGGAGGGCCTCCAGGCCGTCTTCGAGATCCTGGGGTGGGAGGACATCCACGTGGAAATGGTCAGCACCTGCCGGGTGGAGGCCACGGTTTCCGATCCACTGGAAGAACTCCTCATGGATGCCGCTGTGGCAAGGGACCATAAAAAGGCTCAAGCCCTCGCCGATGGTGAAGGGCTGGAATAATCCGGCTCCCCTTGGATGGCGAGGGCGGTCCTCCGGACTGACGCTGGGCGCCGTTCCTGCTATCCTCGAGTCATGCTTCCTGTCCGGCTCCTGTCGCCCTCCGCGGCCCCCTCCGAGGTGCGCCTGTGAAGACGATCCTCGTGGTGGACGACGACCGGGCGACGCTCCAGATCGTCAGCCGCGCCCTGCTCTCCCTGAAGGACCTGGCTGTGGTGACGGCGGAGAACGGTGCCCTTGCCACCAAGATCCTGGCGGAGCAGCCGGTGGATCTCCTCGTGACGGATCTGCAAATGCCCGTGATGGGCGGGTACCAGCTGCTGGCCTACGTCAGTGAGCGCCATCCCAGCCTGCCGGCCATCGTGATCACGAGCTTCCTGGACCTGGACACCTGGGGCCTCGCCATGGAGCTGGGGGCCCTGCGCGTGCTGCCCAAACCGGTGATCCCCAACATGATCCAGCAGGAGGTGAAGACCCTCCTGGAGCGGGAGCCCGAGGGCCTCACGAAGGGTGTCAGCGTGGGCAGCCTGCTCATGCTCATGCACTGGGAGAAGAAGCACTGCACCATGACGGTCACCAGCCGCGGCAAAGTGGGGATGCTGTACGTGAGCCACGGGGATCTCATCCACGCCAGTTACCGCGACCGCGAGGGCGAGAAGGCCGCGCTGGACGTGCTCGGCTGGGAGCGCCCCGCCATCACCTTCGTGGAGGCCTGCCGCGTGGAGCGCACCATCGCCCTCGACACCCCCGGGCTGCTGATGAAGGCAAGTCTGCACAAGGACGAGAAGCACGCCGAGGATCAGGCCGCCGGCTGATCGGACCTGCAGATGCAGGCTCATCAAGGGACTGCGCGTTTCCGCTTGCGCGAGGCGCGCGAGCTGATTTAGGCTTCTGACTTCGACAATTTGGTTTTCGCGTCAGGAGCGCCCATGCTGAATAAGCCCCGCCTCTTGACCCCCGGCCCCACTCCACTCCTGCCGGAGGGTCTTTCCGCCCAGTCGCTGGCGACGGTGCATCACCGTACGCCGGCCTTCAAGGCCCTGTTCCGACAGGCCCACGAGGGACTGCGCCGCTTCTACCGCCTGGAGGCGGGTGAGGAGGTCGTGATCCTGTCCGGCAGCGGCACCGCCGCGCTGGAAGCGGCCTTCGTGAACGGCGTCGCCCCCGGGGACACGGTGCTTGTGGCCCATGCCGGCAAGTTCGGCGAGCGCTGGGTGAAGATCGCCAAGGGCCACGGGGTGAAGGTGCTCGAGCTGAAGGCGCCCTACGGCGAGACCTTCACGCCCGAGGCCCTCACCGAGGCCCTGAAGACCGCGCCCAAGTTGGCCGCCTTCTGCATCCAGGAACACGAGAGCAGCACCGGCGTGCGCCACGATGTGAAGGGCCTGGCTGCGATCGTGAAGGCCGCCCAGTCCGACGCCCTCATCCTCGTGGACGCCATCACCGGTGTCGGCGTGCACGACATCCGCCTCGCCGACGGTTGCGACGCCCTCATCTGTGGCAGCCAGAAGGCTCTGGGCATCCAGCCCGGCCTCGCCTTCCTCGCGCTCTCCCCGCGCTACCTCGCGCAGCTGGACCAGCCCCACCTGGGCCGCTTCTACCTGGACCTCCGCGCGGAGCTGAAGGCCCACGCCGACAGCGGCACCGCCTGGACCCCGGCCATCGGCCTCGTGGCCGCCCTCAAGGCCGCCACCGACTGGGTGGATGGCCTGGGCGGCGTGGAAGCCCTCATCGCCAATGCCGACCTGCAGGCCCGCGCCTTCCGCGCCGCCCTGGCCCAGTGGGGTCTGCCCGGCTTCGCCAAGGCTCCGGGCAACGCCCTCACGGGCGTCACGGTGGAGGGCAGCAGCGCCATCCTCAAGACGCTCCGCGACAGGTTCGGCCTCTCCCTGGCCAACGGTCAGGGCGAGCTGGAGAACCACATGGTGCGCGTGGCCCACCTGGGCTACACCGACAGCCTCGACACCCTCATGGTGATCCAGGCCCTCGAACTCGCCTTCCGCATCCACGGCGTCAAGATCCAGGCCCCCGGCGGGGAAGCCGCCCAGGCCGTCCTCGCATCAGTCAACTGAGGGTCGCGAATCGCGCGAATAAAAGCGCGAATGACGCGAATCAAGACCCGCCTCTTATTCGCGTCATTCGCTCCATTCGCGTTATTCGCGATCCAAATCCTTTCGGAGTAGTTATGCGCATTCTCGCCTGTGACGGCATTCATGAAGACGGCCTCGCGCTCTTCCGTGCGGAAGGGTGGGAGGTGATCCCCTCGGAGCCCATCAAGGACCCGAAGTCCCTCGCCCAGGCGCTCGATCACGCGGACGTGCTGCTCGTGCGCAGCGCCACCAAGGTGCCCGCGGAGGTGATCCACGGGGCCCCTCACCTGCGCGTCATCGGCCGCGCGGGTGCCGGCGTGGACACCATCGATGTGGACGCGGCCACCGAGAGCGGCATCGCCGTGATGAACGCGCCCGACGGGAACACCCTGGCCGCCGCGGAGCAGGCCCTGGCGCTACTCTTCTCCCTGGCCCGCCACGTGCCCGCGGCGGACGCGGGGATGAAGGCCGGCGACTGGCCCAAGACGGGCCTCACGGGCTTCGAGCTCGAAGGCAAGAACCTGGGCGTCATCGGCCTGGGGCGCATCGGCGCCACCGTGGCGCGCAAGGCCAAGGGCATCGGCATGGAGGTGGCGGCGTTCGATCCCTTCCTGCCCGAAGCCGCCGCCGGCCGCCTGGGCGTGCCCATGATGGATCTGGAGGCCCTGCTGGCCTGGGCGGATGTCATCACCCTCCACATCCCCCGCACGAAGGAGACCACCAATCTCCTGGATGAGGCGCGCCTGAAGAAGATGAAGAAGGGCGCCTGCCTCATCAACGCCGCCCGCGGTGGGCTCGTGGACGAAGCCGCCCTGCTGAAGCTGCTGGAGAAGGGCCACCTGCGCGGCGCGGCGCTGGACACCTTCGTGACCGAACCCCTGCCCGCGGACTCGCCCCTGCGCCAGAACCCCCGCCTCATCCTCACGCCGCACCTGGGCGCGAGCACCGGTGAAGCGCAGAAGGCCGTGAGCGTGATCCTCGCCCGCCAGATCATCGACTTCATCAAGACCGGCGCCGTGGCGGGCTGCGTCAACCTGCCCCCGCTTTCGCCCGAAGCCGCCGTGGAGGTGGGCCCCTGGATGCCGCTCATGACGGCGCTGGGCAAGCTGGCCGCCCGCCTCGTGCCCGCGCCCACCAAGCTGCAGGTCACCTACGCCGGCCGCACCGACAAGCTGGATCCCCGGCCCCTCACCCGCCTCCTCGTGGCGGGCCTCCTGGGCAACGCCTCCGGGCGCGTGACCCCCGTAAACGCCCTGGCGGAAGCCACGGCCCGGGGTCTGGAAGTTGCGGAGACCCATGGCGGGGATGGCGATGGCTTCGACCGCCTCGTGCGCCTGCGCATCGAAGGCGCCACCGGTGTCCGCGAAGTGGAGGCCACCCTGCACCGCGGCCCCCGCGTGGTCCGCCTGGACGGGGTGGAGCTGGACTTCGACCCCCGCGCCCACATCCTCCTCATGCGCAACGAGGACCGCCCCGGTGTCATCGGCCTCGTGGGCAGCCACCTGGGGGCAGCCGGCATCAACATCGTCAACTTCGCCCTCGGCTCCACCGGCCAGGGCCAGGCCCTCGCCGCCATCACCGTGGACCGTCCCGTGCCCGAGAAGCAGGTCGTGGGCCTGCGCTCCATCCCCGGCATCCTCGGGCTGGAGATGGTCTGAAGAATGGTTCAGCCGCAGAGGATGCCCAGGGCGTACGGGTCCTGGGTGCTTCCTCCTCTGCGGTCTCTGCGGTTCATCCTCTTTTCTGGGAACGCCATGCGCATCCTCCTCTGCCGTCACGGTGAAACCCCCTGGAACGCCGAAGGGCGCTACCAGGGCCAGATCGACATCCCCCTTGCGCCCACGGGCGAAGCCCAGGCCCGCGCCCTCGGGCTGCGTCTGAAGGATCAGCCCCTCACGCGGGCCGTCGCCTCCCCCCTTTCCCGGGCGCGTCGCACGGCCGAGTTGGCCCTCGGGGAGGCGCGCACCGGGATGCTCACCTTCGACGAAGGTCTGAAGGAGATCGCCCATGGCGAGTGGGAGGGTCTGCTCGCCACGGAAATCCGGGAGCGGGATCCGGAGCGCTTGGCCGCCTGGCGTGACACGCCGGACCGCGTGCTCATGCCCGGGGGCGAGAGCCTGCAGATGGTGCTCGACCGTGCCTGGCCCGCCTTCACCCGCGCGTGCGATGGCCTGGGTTCCCAGGACACCCTGCTGGTGGTGGCCCATGACGCCGTGAACCGCGTGCTGCTCTGCCGCATCCTGGGGTTGCCGTTGCCCCGCCTGTGGACCTTCCGCCAAGCGCCGGCCACCCTCAACCTCCTGGAGGGGCGCGATGTGGACCACCTGGAGGTGGTGCGCCTCAATGATTGCTCCCACCATCTTCCGGGGCTCTTTGGGGAAGCGGTACACCGGGCCCTGTAATCAGATCTGAAATTGTGTCTTGAATGACGAACACCTCCCATGGCGGAGGTGTTTTCATTATTATTGATAATATTTGAATTATAATTTTAACTCTCCATTAAGTCATTTTTTGAAGACATGTCTGTTTTTGTTGTTCTCTGTAAGTTTATTTATTAAAGCAAATGAATGATTGGCATCGTCGTGGCCCTTCCTTGGGCGCCTGTTCACCAAGGAGGAACCATGATCAAGGCACGCATCCACGCCATCCTGCTGGGCCTGTTGGCCCTGCCCCTCGCGGCCGCCGCAGGCGGAGGGAAGGCCAAGCCCCGGGGCCCCGTCCACCCCGTGAACCTCAACACCGCCACCGTCACGGAGCTCATGCAGCTCCCGAAGGTGGGCGCCAAGACCGCCGAGCGCATCGTCGCCTGGCGCAAAGAGCACGGCGGCTTCCGGCGCCCCGAGGAGGTGATGCACGTGAAGGGCATCGGGGAGAAGGGGTTCCAACGCATCAAGGGGTACCTCAAAGTCGCCGGGGCCGCCTCGGAGCCGCTGCCGGTGCGCGTGCCCACCAACCGCAAACCCGCCGGCAAGTCCGGCGCCGCCCGATAGGAGGTCCCCATGCTGAGCATCCCGGGGACCTCGTCCCGCCGTCAGAAGGGCACCACCCTGGCCGAGGTCATGGCGGTCACGGGCATCCTCGGGGTGCTCGGGGCCGTGGGGGTCACCGCCACCCGCTTCCAGGGCGCGGACCTCGCCGTGGCCCAGATGGAATTGAAGGGCAGCCTGGATCAGGCCTTCACCGAAGCCCGCGCCCGGGGCCGCAATGTCACCGTGTCCATGTCTAACGAGAAGGCCACGGACGTGCTGCCCGTGCGGCTGCCGCGCACCATCCGCTTCGGCAAACCCGACCACATCCCCCTTCCGCCGGGGGTGGCGCAACCCAAGGTGGCTGCCACCACCGGCGAGGCGCATCCCTCCATCACGGTGACGCCCATGCGCACGGCCACGGCGGCCCTGTGGTTCCTCAACAATGGGGACGAGGCCCTCTGCATGCGCCTCAACGGCCATGGGAGCGTGCTCATGTACCGCTGGCGCAGCCAGTTGAACCGGTGGGTGAGGGTCTGATGCGCATCCTCGACCTATCACCGGACCAGCGACCCCGTGAACGCCTGATGGCGGGGCAGGGGGAGGCGCTCTCGGATGCGGAGCTGCTCGCCCTGCTCCTGGGCAGCGGCACCCGCGGGGCCAACGCCGTGGAGACGGGCCAGGCCCTGCTGGGCACCTGCGGCGGTCTGGCCGGGCTCTTCACCCTGGGGTTTCCGGAGTGGACGGCCCTGCCGGGGCTCGGCCCCGCCCGGGCCTCGAAGCTCTGGGCCGCCCTGGAGCTGGCCCGGCGCGCCACCCGGGCCCAGGCCCGACCGCGCATCACGAGCCCCCGGGCCGCCGGGGACTACCTGCTGCCCAAGGTGCAAGGGTGGACCGAAGAGCGGTTCGGCCTCCTGGCCCTCAACGCCAAGGGGGACCTGCTGGCGGAGCGCGTGCTCAGTCAGGGCACGGCTACGGCCACGCTCATCAGCCCCCGCGAGTTCTTCCGGGAGGCGCTGAGGTATGGGGCGACCTCCGCCCTCGCCTGGCACAACCATCCCAGCGGGGACCCCACGCCCAGTCGGGAGGACATCCAGCTGACCCGGCGCCTCCAGGCCGCGGGGGAGAGCCTGGGGGTGCCCCTGGCGGACCACCTGATCCTGGGGGCCGAGCGCTACCACAGCTTCCGGGCCGCCGAGGGCTGGGACCAACGGGGATGAGGGACCGCGGCGGATCACGGGGGGCCGGGTTGTGACGCCGCACACCTCCCCGGAGGGGGATATTCCAGTTCGCCCAGTCCGGAATTCGGGAGGACCGCATGGACCCCACGCTCGCCCAAGATGTGCACCATCCCCTCTTCCTCCATTGGGTGGAGGAGCACGACGAAGGCCTGCAGCGGCTCCAGGGCATGCGGGAGTCCTTCGCCAAGGGCGACGTGGCCCTGGCCCGCAGTCAGGCCAAGCACTTCGCCATCGAGTTGAACGCTCACCACGCCCACGAGGAAGCCCACCTCTTCCCGCGCCTGGAGGGGCTCTTCGAGAACGGCGGGCCCATCCCCCAGATGCGGGCCGAGCACAAGCGCTTGGGTGAACTGGTGGCCCTGGCCGAGGAGGCCATGCTCGCCCCGATGCGCGCCGAAGAGGCTCGGGCCTGGCTCGAAGCTTTGGAGATCCTCCTCAAGTCCCACCTGGACGCCGAGACCCGGCTCCTCTACCCCCTGGCCGAGAAGGCCCTCGCCCCCACAGAGCAGGAGCAGCTCTCCCGTTTCTTCGAGCCCGTTGAAGGATTCAACTCATGACCTATCCCCTCCAGGACTGCGCCTCCCTCCTCCCCGTCCCCAAGGGGGGGCTGGATTCCCTGACCCTCATGGATCTGCCGGACTCCACCTTCATCCACCTGCTGGCCCTGGATCAGGGTGCGGCCTATGGCCCCGTGTCCTTCCCGGAGCCCAGCCAGCTCATCCCCCTCGGGTCCGGCTTCGCCGTCTCCGGCGGCGGTCCCCTGAGCGCCCTCACGGCCCACGAGCCCATCCTCATCCCCGGCCAGAAGGCCTTCACCCTGGAGGCCACCGCCCCGGGCCACGTGCTGCTGCTCCGCTTCCGAGGCCTGCAAGCCCCTGAGGAGGAGGGCTGCTCCTTCCGCTGCTCCGAGACCGCCGCCGCGGGCCCCACGGGCCCCGTGAACCACCCCCTGCTCCAGCGCTGGATGAATGAGCACGACGCGGCCCTCGCCTGCCTGGATCGCCTGGAGGCGGCGCTGGCCGCCACCCCCTGGGATCCCAAGCTCGTGGCCCCCGAAGCCGCCTGGCTGGCGGGAGAAGTGAAGGCCCACAACGAAGCCGAGGAACAACACCTCTTCCCCCTGCTGGATCCGCACTTCGGCGACCACAGCCCAGTCTCCTGCATGCGCGACGAGCACCGGGAACTCTGGGCGCAGGTGGTCCGGCTCCAGGAGGCCCTCCGTGCGGAGGATGTCACCACCGCCGTGAAGGCCGGCACCCAGGCCATCGGCATCCTGCGCAACCACATCGCGAAAGAGAACAACGTCCTCTACCCCATGGCCGAGCGCCTGCTCTCCCCTGAGGCCCTGGCCAAGCTCACCGAGGCCTTCCAGGAGGCCTGACCTTCAGGACTCTGGCAAACTGGACCCCGCCGGGAAGGTTGGCCGAGTGGTTGATGGCGCCAGTCTTGAAAACTGGAGACGCGCAAGCGTTCGGGGGTTCGAATCCCTCACCTTCCGCCAATGCGCCCGCGAAAGCGGGCGCGATCCTTTGGCGGGAGGTGGGGGATTCGAATGCGGAGCGGCGCGCAGGTGGCCGCAGGCGAGGCCGCGAATGCGGGCGAACCGGTTCGTCCTTGGACGAAGCGGCGTGGGCAGCCGCCAGCCGGCCGGAAGGGACGCCCTGGAAGGGTGGCCCTGGAGGGAATCCCTCACCTTCCGCCAATGCGCCCGCGAAAGCGGGCGCGACCTTTTCCCAGGGAACCCCAGCCACTCCGGTCTCGGAAACGCGGCTTGTGGCCGAATCCCGGCCCGGATACCCTGGAGGGGAGCCACGGAGAGATGCCGGAGTGGCCGAACGGGTTCGATTGCTAATCGAAAGTACTGGTAAAAACCGGTACCGGGGGTTCGAATCCCCCTCTCTCCGCCACTAGAACGCCCACCGCAAGGTG
>DATFAX010000003.1:0-2539 GCA_035254125.1 Holophagaceae bacterium
CGGGTGGCTGCTGGTGCTCCTGGGTCCCGTGCTGGGCTGGGCCGGCCACCTGCGCCGGGCCGCGGGCTGGAGCGCCCTGCCCAGCCACTGGGGCGAGCGCATCAGCGCCCGCGACGTCTGGGAGCTGTGGGAGAACGGCGGGCTTCAGCACCGCCTGGCGAATTCCCCGACGGTGCACCTCTTCGGCCTGGGCCTTGTGATCGTCCTGTGGTGCGGCTGGCGCATGCAGGCGGAGCGAGTGGGGTTGAAGGCCCGCCTGGGCTCCTGGCTGCTGGGCGCGCTGGACACGGTCCTCATCGGATTCCTCCCCGTGGGCCTCCTCGCATGGCTCGGGGATGTCGTCCTGACCTGGCTCGGAGGCCTCGGAATCGACGGTCTGGCTTGGATCGCCTTCTTCGGCCGCCCCCTGCTCTGGATGGCGGCTGTGGCGGCCCTGAACCTCCAGTGGTGGTTCTGCCGCCTGGGACGCGCGGCCGGCCCAACCCGCGGCTACCGTGCCCATCTGAGCGACTGTTTCCTGAGCCTGTGGACGCACCCTGTCCGGTGGAGCCTTCTCTCCCTTGGCGGCTCGGCCCTGAGGTCGCTCCTGCCCTTCCTGGTGCTGGTCCTGGCCTGGCGGATGGGAGGCGGAACTCCCTTCCGTGTCGGCCTGTTCCTCGCCCTGCAACTGGCCGTCACCCTGCTCAACGGCTGGATCATGGGCTGGCTGCTGCGCGCCACCGCCCTGTTCTGGGCCCATGATGCCGCCGTGCGGACTGCCCGCGCCGCCCTGAAGGACCTTTCCCGTGAAGCCATCGCCAGCTAGCGTCCTGCTCGTCCTCCTACTTGCCGCTCCCCTTGCGGCCCAACCGCCGAGTGCCAAGGCCGAAGTCATTCCCGTCACCGAATCGATTCCGGATGATCCCGAGATCCAGAAGGTCATCGCGCCCCTGGCGGAGGAGATCCGGGCCAGCTTCGGCCAGCCGCTGGTGCAGGCGCCCCAGGGCGTGTTCCGCGGAAGGCGGGGCGAGGAGAACCTGCTGGGTTACTGGGTCTCCGACGTCATGCGCCAGGCGGCCCAACCCCTGGTGGGCGCCCCGGTGCGCTTCGCCATCACTAATGCGGGCGGGCTGCGGGCCAACCTGCGTCCCGGCCAGCTCAAGGTCGGGGACATCTTCGAGCTGATGCCCTTCGAGAACGAGCTGATCGTCATCGAACTCACCGGCGCCGAAGTCATCCAGGTGGTGAAGGAGGGCCTGCTCCGTCGCGGTGGCGAGCCCTGCTCCGGCGTGAAGGTGAAGGTCGAGGGCACGCCCCAGCAGGCCACCCTCGTCGTCACCTGGGAGGACGGCAGCCCCATCGATCCCGCGGCCGTGGTGAAGGTCGCCACGACGGACTACCTCTACGGGGGCGGCGACTCCATCCCCACCCTGAAGAAGGGCCGGAAGCCGTTCACCACGGGCGTCACCCTGCGGCAGATGCTCCTGGACCAGTGCGCCGCCCTGGGCAAGGCGGGCAAGGACCTGCTGCCGCCCGCGCCGGGGCGCTACACCGTGCCCGTGCCGATCCTGGAAGCCATCCGCGACAAGACGTTCAAGCTTTAGGAATGCCCATGGACCGCCGCCATTTCCTCGCCTCCCTCGGTGCCGCCGCCGTCGCCTCCCGGGTGCCCCTGAAGGCCGCGGAAGCTCCGGCCGCGGGCCGCATCACCCTGCTGCACACCAACGACACCCACTCGCGCATCGAACCCTTCGGCCCCGGCAACGGGGCCATCAGCGGCAAAGGCGGCATGGCCCGGCGCGCCACCCTCGTGAAGCAGCTCCGGAGCCAGCTGGGCCCCGTGCTGCTGCTGGACGCCGGAGACACCTTCCAGGGGACGCCCTACTTCAATCGCTACAAGGGCCGGCTCGACTACCAGCTCATGCGGATGATCGGGTACGACGCCACCACCCTGGGCAACCACGACTTCGACAACGGCGTGGGAATGCTGGTGGAGGCCATGGCATCCATGGAGAAGCTCCAACACAAGAACCCGCCCTTCGCCTTCCTGAACTGCAACTTCGACTGCAAGGGCGCGCCCGAGCTGGCCAAGCGGATCCAGCCTTACATGGTCCGGAAGTTCCCGGGCGTGAAGGTGGGCATCACGGGCGTGGGCGTGGCCTTCGCGGGCCTCGTGGCCCCGAAGAACCACGAGGGCGTCGTCTGGAAGGACCCCTTCGAGAGCCTGAAGCCCGTGGTGAAGCGGCTCCGGGAAGTCGAGAAGGTGGACCTGGTGGTGGTCCTCTCCCACCTGGGCTACGACGTGAAGGACGCCGCCCACGACGACCTGCGCCTGCCCGGCCAGGTGGCGGGCATTGATGCCATCATCGGCGGTCACAGCCACACCTTCCTGGAAGCGCCGGTGAAGGTGAAGCAGGCCCAGGGAGAGACCCTCGTGTTCCAGGTCGGCTTCGGCGGCGTGAACCTCGGCCGCATGGACTTCACCCTGGCCCGCGGCGAGGTCAGGGCGGCTTCCGGAGCTGCCATGCCGGTGGTGGGCTGAGGGGCCTGCCCAGGACCG
>DATFAX010000004.1:0-4546 GCA_035254125.1 Holophagaceae bacterium
CAGCGGCAGCGCCCAGTGGCCCACCCAGGGGCGGCCCATGTGGATGATGGGGAAGAGACCCGCGCACATGACCGCGAAGATAGTCATGGCCTCGGCGGCGCGGTTGATACTCGTGCGCCAGTGCTGCCGGAAGAGGAAGAGGATGGCGCTGATGAGCGTGCCGGCATGACCGATGCCCACCCAGAACACGAAGTTCGTGATGTCGAAGGCCCAACCCACGGTCTTGTTCAGACCCCAGGTGCCGATGCCCTTGGTGAGGGTGTTGAAGATGGCCCAGCCGCCCAGGGAGAGCATGGAGAGCGTGATGGCGATGGCGATGAACCAAGCCCTCGGCGGCTTGGATTCGGTGGGCCGGAAGACCTCGTCGGTCACCTGCTTGTAGGTCTTGTTCCCCTCGATCAGGGGAGCAGGATGGGCCTCATGCATGGTGGCCTCCAGGGGCAGGAGCGGCGGACTCGACATTGCGGATCTTGGCGAGGTAGTTCACCGCGGGGGCCACGCCCAGTTCGCCGAGCACCATGTAGCGCTTGGGATCTGTGAGGGCCTTGCTGATCTCGCTGTTGGGATCGAGCACGTCGCCGAACAGGATCGCCATGCCGGGGCAGCTCTGCTGGCAGGCGGTCTTCATTTCGCCGTCCTTCAATTCGCGGCCTTCATTCTTGGCAGTGGCCTTGGCCATCTGGATGCGCTGCACGCAGAAGCTGCACTTCTCCATGACGCCGCGGGAGCGGACGGTCACATCGGGGTTCAGCACCAGGCGCTCGACGACATCCTCGTGGTCGTAGTTGAACCAGTTGAAGCGGCGGGTCTTGTAGGGGCAGTTGTTGGCGCAGTAGCGGGTGCCCACGCAGCGGTTGTAGACCTGCTGGTTGAGGCCCTCCTCACTGTGGACGGTGGCCACCACGGGGCACACGTTCTCGCAGGGCGCGTTGTCGCACTGCTGGCACATGAGGGGCTGGTGCACGACCTGGGGATCGTGCTCATCACCCGTGTAGTAGCGATCGATGCGCATCCAGTGCATCTCGCGCTTGCGTCGCACCTCGTCCTTGCCCACGACGGGGATGTTGTTCTCGGCCTGGCAGGCGATGACGCAGGAAGAGCAGCCCGAGCACTTGGACAGGTCGATGACCATGGCCCAGTGGTGGGGGCCCTTGGGGTGGGGCTCGTACATGCTGGGCTGCACGGGGCTGCCCACGCCGCCATCGATGGGACGGGCGGAGGCGGGATCCTTGAGGTAGCCGGCGAGGGCAAACTCACGGACCAGCTCTCGGCCCTCCATGAGGTGGTGGTCCTGGGTGCAGGCCAGCTCCACCTTCTGGGGCGTGGGACTCAGCTCCAGGGCGTGCCGGTCGGCGGCCAGCCAGGGATAGGCGTCGCCGCCCACGCCCGTGCCGTGCTTGCCGGCGTGGGTTCGGCCGTAGCCGAGGGCCACGCCCACGGCCTTGTCGTGGAGGCCGGGCTGGATCACCACGGGGAGGGTGAGGTCCGCCAAGCCCTTGGCCTTCAGGCGGACGACGTCACCCTGGGCCAGCTTCATGCGCTCGGCGGTGGCCGGGCTCAGCTGGGCGTAGTTGTCCCAGGTGATCTTGGTGATCGGATCGGGCAGTTCCTGGAGCCAGGGATTGAAGGCGTCCCGGCCTTCCTGGATCCCGCCCTTCGCGTAGAGGCGCAGTTCGAACTCACCGCCCTGGGGCTTCGTGGAACCCCACTCGGCCTGGGTGCGGGCCCGGTCCTCCTTGTAGGCGGGCGCGGCACCGGTCCCATCCACATCCAGGAAGCCCTTCTGCAGGAGGGCGTCCCAGCTGGCGGTGGCGCCGGCGAAGGCCGCGAAGGTGCCCTTCACCCAGGTCTGGGCCATGGTGGGGGAACCCGCCCAGAGCAGGAGGCTCTCGGCGGCGTCGCGGGTGTCGAAGAGGGGGTTCAGCAGGGGCTGGCCCACGCGATAGCGGCCCTTCACGGGTTCCGCGTCGCGCCAGGCCTCGAGGCCGTGGTGGTCGGGCGCCACATGGGTGGACGCGAAGGCCGTTTCATCCGGCATCGTGGACAGGGCCACGCGGAGCTTCACCTTGCCGTAGGCCTCCTTGAAGCCGAAGGCGGAGAGCTCGTAGGCCGGGTTGGCCCCCAGCACCACGACGGCATCCACCTGCCCCGCCGCCATCTCGGCGATGAGGGCATGCACGGCGGCATCATCCCCCTGCTTCTGCAGGGAAGGGCGGGCGAGGTCGAGGGTGGCGCCTTCGTTGCCCAGGGCCTTGTTCAGGCGGGCCGCGAAGATCTGCGCGTGGACATCGTTGAGCCCGCAGAGGACGAGGCTCTTGCCCTGGGCGTGCTCCAGGGCCGTGGCGAGGGCGTGCACCTTCTCCTTGGCCTTGGCCTCCAGGCTGCGGACGGGGTTGCCCCCTTCCACGGCGCAGCAGAGGTGCTCCAGGAAGGCTGCGGCTTCCGAAGGTGCTACGCGGATGCGCTCGTCGGCGTTGGAGCCGGCCAGGGTCATCACGCTCTCCACCTGGATGTGGCGGCTCATGTGGGCGTCGGCGTTCCGGCGGGAGGCGTAGTCGCGCCCGAACCCCGCGGGGTTCAACCAGCTGCCGAGGAAGTCGGCTTCCACGGCGACGATGAGGTCGGCCTTGGCGAGCTGGTACGCGGGCACCAGGCGCTGTCCGTGGGTGCGCTCGTAGGCCTCGGCCAGGGCGGACTGGCTCAGGGCGTCGTAGGCGACGTGCTTGCCGTCCTTGAACGTGCCGAGGAAGGCCTGCACGGCCCGGCGTTGGCTGGGTCCGAGGCTCCCGCTGAGCACGCGCACCTTGCCTCCCTTGAGGGCGGCAAAGCGGCCCACGAGATCGCGGTCCACATCGGCCCAGTGGGCTTCGTGATCGGCCATGATCGGACCGCGGAGGCGGCCGCCGTCGTAGAGGCTGCGCACCTGGGCCTGGCCCACGGGGCAGAGGGCACCGTGGCTGAGCGAGTCTTCGGGGTTGCCCTCCAGCTTGATGGGGCGGCCATCCCGCACCTTGGCCACCGCGCCGCAGCCAGCGCTGCAGCCGGGGCAGGTGGTGGAGTACCAGAGGTCGGTGCCGGGAACCTGGCCTTCCTGGCCCTGCAGGAGGGTCAGGGCCTTCTCGGCCTTCTTCGTGTCGCACCCGGTGGCGAGGCTCACGGCGAAGCCGAGACCGGACCAGCGGAAGAAGTCCCGGCGGGTCAACTGGCGCACCCCTTGCCCGACGGGCAGCTCCTCGGGGAACTCGTCCTGGCGTTGGTTCGGGGCCTTCTTGGAGTGGAGGCTCTTCCAGAATTTCATCAAGGGCTCTCCTAGTAGTGGCAGGCGGAGCAGTCGGTCGGCGCGGCCGGGCGCTTGCCCGAGGCGATGGCCTTCTGGTTCTGCTCGCGGTGGCAGGCGAGGCACTCGCCCATGGTGTGGGCCTTGGCCTGCTCCACGGTGTCCATGGCCTGGACCTCGCCGTGGCAGAGCTGGCAGGCCACACCGGAGTTCACGTGCCGGCTGTGGTTGAAGAACACGAAGCCGGGCAGCCGGTGGATGCGCACCCACTCGATGGGTCGGCCGTCCTTGACTGCTTGGTGGATCTTGGCAATCTCGGCGCTGGGCTCCTTGGTGTTGGGCTTGTTCTTGATCTGCTCATGGCACTTGAGGCAGGTGGACACGGGCGGGATCGCCGCGTGCCGGCCCTTTTCGGCGCCGATGTGGCAGAACTGGCAGTCCATCTTGTTGTCCCCCGCGTGGACGCGGTGGGAGTAATCGATGGGCTGAACGGGCTTGTAGCCGCTGTTGTCCCCCAGGAGCCGGCCGTTCACGGTGACGACCAGCACCAGCAGCGACAGCGCCGCGCTCACGAAGCCCGTCAGCAGGACGGTTCGCATTTGCATCGGAATCTCCTAGCGGAACCGCTTTTCGGGGCGGCGGTTCCAGATCACCAGCTGGGGCGTGCGCCACAGGTAGTGGAGGGGCACCACCAGGAAGTGGACCAGGCGGGTGAAGGGGATGAGGCCGATGATGGTGAAGGCCGACAGCATGTGGATCTTGGGTCCCAGGGGCAGGGTCATCACGTACTGGGGCTTGGGGTTGAAGAAGAACAGGCTCTGGAGGTAGGGCGCCGCATTGGCGGCGTACCAGGAGCTGCCCCAGCGGTAGCGGAGCGCGGTGTCGAGGCCCGAAGCCACCTGCAGGAGGAGGAGCAGGAGGATGATCACGTCCATGGAGGAAGTGACGACCTTGATGCGGGCGTGGGTGAGGCGCCGCACCAGGAGGCTCACGAGACCCAGGAGGGCCAGCATGCCCATGGTCACGCCGGTGGCCTCGAGCAGGAAGAGGCGCACGGGGTTGGCGTTCCAGGAGAGGATCGTGCCCGGCAGGAGGAAGGTCACGAAGTGGCCCAGGAGGACGATGACAATGCCCCAGTGCCAGAAGTTGCTGCCCCAGTAGAGCTGGTCGTTCTCCAGGAACTGGCTGGAGAGGCTGCTGAAGCTGAAGGGCGTGTACCGGTACCGGATGATGCTCACGAGGACCGCGAGGACCATCATCAGGTAGGGA
>DATFAX010000005.1:0-6507 GCA_035254125.1 Holophagaceae bacterium
GGTGGATGACAACGGCATCAACGAGATCCTCAAGCGGGCCGACAAGAAGACCCTCACCGTGGCCCTCAAGGGCACCAGCGAGGAACTCCAGAACCAGTTCTTCCGCAACATGTCCAGCCGCGCCGTGGAGATGATGAAGGAGGAGATGGAGTTCATGGGCCCCGTGAAGCTCAAGGAAGTGGAGAAGGCCCAGCACGAGATCGTGGAGATCGTGCGCCAGCTCGAGGAGGAGGGCGTCATCTCCATCGGCGGTGGCGGTGGAGAGGACTATGTCTCCTAACCGACCCGCGCCCCGGCCGGGGGCTCGGTTCATCCCGGCCGAGGAGGTGCAGACCACCCAGGTGGCCGCCTTCACCTACCGACCCATCGACCCCGAACTGGCCCTGGCCGCGGAGGCCGGGGACGAGGACGACGAGCCCATCGCTGCCCAGATCAGCACCCCGGAGGAGGACGCCCGGCGCCTGGCCTCCGTGGACCAGATCATCTACGAGCGCATGCAGGAGGCCGAGCGCAAGGCCACAGAGATCGAGCAGGCCGCCTTCGAGCGGGGCTTCCAGGCCGGCGAGGCGGAGGGCCGCGCCTTCGGCGAGAGCCAGTACCGCACCTACATGCAGCGGCTGGAGGGCGAACTCAAGGAGCTGGCTGAGGTCACCGCCCAGGTGAAGGACCAGGCCGATGAGCAGATGCTGGCCCTCTGCCTGGCCATGGCCGAACACCTGGCCGCCCAGCAGATCGAACGTTCCTCCGACAGCGTGAAGGCCCTGGTGGACCGCGTTCTGGAGAACCTTCCCTTCCCCGTGCCCCGCACCCGGGAGACGGGGGAGAAACCCCTCATCGTGCACCTGAACCCCCACGATCTGGAGGCCCTGGGCGACCACTACGTGGGCCACCTGGGTCTGCGGCTCGTGGAGGATCCCTCCCTCTCCCGGGGCAGCCTCAGCCTGGAGGCGGAAGACGGGGTGCTCGACGCCACCCTGGAGCGCCGCCGGCAGCGCCTCATGGAGCTCATGCACCGGCTCCTGGAGGGCTGAGCATGGCTGTTCCCGCCTACGACCACATCCAGTCCCGCGTCGCCAAGCTCCCCTCCGCCGAGTGGATGGGCAAGGTGACCAAGGTGGTGGGGCTCGTGGTGGAGAGCGTGGGACCCGACTGCAGCATCGGGGAGCAGGTGCTCATCCATGCGGGGTGGGGCCGGGTCGTCCACGCGGAGGTGGTGGGCTTCCATGACCGGCGCGTGCTGCTCATGCCCCTGGAGGATACGGAGGGCATCCGCCCCGGCATGAGCGTGGAGGCTGCCGGCCATCCCGCCATGATCCCCGTGGGCGAGGAGCTGCTGGGTCGCGTCATCGATCCCCTGGGCCGCCCCCTGGACGGGGGACCGGAACTGAAGCTGAGCCACTTCGCGCCCCTGCAGGGCCAGCCCCGGAACCCCATGAAGCGGCGGCCCATCCGGGAGCCCCTGAGCGTGGGCGTGCGGGTGGTGGACGGCATGCTGACCTTGGGCAAGGGCCAGCGCGTGGGCATCTTCGCGGGCTCCGGCGTGGGCAAGTCCACCCTGCTGGGCATGATGGCGCGGAACACCAACGCCGATGTGAACGTCATCGCCCTCGTGGGCGAGCGGGGCCGCGAGCTGCGGGAGTTCATCGAGCATGACCTGGGCCCCGAGGGCCTCAAGCGCAGTGTCGTGGTGGTGGCTACCAGCGACCTCTCGCCCCTGCTGCGGCTGCGCTGCGCCCTGGCCGCCACGGCCGTGGCCGAGCACTTCATGAAGGATGGCCGCGACGTCCTCATGATGATGGACAGCGTCACCCGCTTTGCCATGGCCCAGCGCGAGGTGGGCCTCAGCGCGGGCGAGCCCCCCTCCAGCCGCGGCTACACCCCTTCGGTGTTCGCGCTGCTGCCCCGGCTCATGGAGCGGGCCGGCTCCTTCGAGGAGGCGGGCTCCATCACCGCCCTCTACACGGTGCTGGTGGAGGGCGACGACCTCAACGAGCCCATCAGCGACACCGTGCGCGGCATCCTGGACGGCCACATCGTGCTCAGCCGCAAGCTGGCCTCCAAGAACCACTACCCGGCCATCGACGTGCTCGGCAGCCTCAGCCGTCTCTTCTCCGCGCTGGCCGTGCCCGAGCAGAAGCAGCTCAGCGCCAAGGTGCGTGACCTCATGGCCACCTACGCCGATGCGGAGGACCTCATCCAGATCGGGGCCTACACCAAGGGCTCCAGCCCGAGCATCGACCAGGCCATCCAGTTCCAGCCCGGCATCCAGGCCTTCCTGCGCCAGGCCACCGCCGAGACCAGCTCCCTGCGGCAGACCCAGCTCGACATGGGCAAGATCTTCGGCATCGACCTGGCGCCGTTCCTCAAGGAGGGGGCGTGAGGCCCGAGGTTGGAGAGCGGAGGCTGGAGGGTGTTGGGGGCGACGCCTCCGGCGCCGGCCGCACCCTGGAGGTCGCTGGCCGGAGGACCGCTCCCGCATCCGTCTCCAGTCTCCAGCCTCCAGCCTGATCCCCCATGGCCAAGCGTTTCCACTTCCGCCTCGAACCCCTCCTCCACCTGCGCTCGGCCATGGAGAAGGAGGCGGAGCGGGCCCTGGCCCGGGCCCTACAAGAGGAACAGGTCCTGCGGCGTGGCCTCAAGGAGATCGCCCTGGCCCGCACGGCCTCCTTCGAGAGCCGGCGCAGCGAAGCCGGGCGCTACCTGGATCTGCAGGGCTGGCGGGATGCGGAGCGGCACCTGGTGGCCCTGGAGCGGCGGGAGCACCAGACCCGGGTGGACCTGCAGCTGGCCGAGGGCCGCACCGAGGCCTGCCGTGAGGCCCTGCGCCGGGCCCACCGGGATCGCCTCACCCTCGAGCGGCTGAAGGAGCGTCGCAAGCTCCAGCACGACCAGGAGCAGGACAAGCTCGAGGCCGCTCAGCTGGACGAGCTGGCGGTGATGCGTTTCCGGCGGCGGCTCGCCTGAGCTTCCGGCACCCCTCGACCTGGCCCCTGCCCCTCGCCACGGCGCTGGTGCTGGCCGGATTTTCAGCGAACTCGCTGCTGTGTCGTGCCGCCCTCAGTGGCGGCCGTGCCGATGCGGTACCCTTCACCGCCCTGCGCCTGGGCAGCGGGGCGCTGGCCCTCCTCCTGCTGATGGGAGAGGGACGCGTCGACCTGGCGGAGCGCTTCCACGCGGGCCGGGCCCTGGCCCTGGCGGCTTACGCCTTCGGCTTCTCCATGGCCTACCGCGTCCTCGGCGCAGGCACGGGGGCGCTGTTGCTGTTCGGGGCCGTGCAGGCGACGCTGCTGTCGCTGGCCCTCCTGCGGGGGGAATCCTTCCCGCCCCGGCGGCGGGCCGGGGCGCTGCTCGCCTTCCTCGGCCTCCTCGTGCTCTGCCTGCCCACGGCCCAGCGGCCGGGGCTGATGGCGGCCTTGGCCATGCTCGGGGCGGGCGCCGCCTGGGGCGTCTACACCTGGCTCGGGAAGGCGAGCCAGCGGCCCCTGGTGGATACCGGGGTGGCCTTCCTGGGCGCCGCCCTGCTGGCCCTGCCCCTGGTGGCGCTGACCTCGCACCGCCGGATGACCACCTCGGGGGCCCTGCTGGCCGCGGTGTCAGGGGCGCTGGCCTCCGGCGCGACCTATGCGCTCTGGTACGCGGTGGTGCCGCGTCTGGGGGCCGTCCGCGCCGCCGTCGTCCAGCTGGCGGTGCCGCCCCTCACGGCCCTGGTGGCCGTGGCCTGGCTCGGGGAAGTGCCGGGCCCCGCCTGGTTCGCGGCCGCGGCCCTCACCCTGGGCGGGATCGCCTTGGCGGTGCGTTAGGACGTCCACCGCTCCAGGGTGACGCCCACATGCTTGAAGGCCGGGGTCTTCGAACGCGGATCCAGCTCCGAAGGCACGAGCACGTTGGCCTCGGGGCAGTACATGGCGCAGCTGCCCTCGGCGATGTCCGTGGTGAAGAGTGTGGCGGCCATGGACCCCACGGTGGACCGCACCTTCACACGGTCGCCCTCCTTGAGGCCCAGGCGCGCCGCGTCGGCTTCACTCACCAGCACGGCATCCCGCCGGGGGATGCCGCGGTAGAGATCCTCGTCCTCGTAGACGACGGTGTTGAACTGACCTTCGCTGCGGATGGTCATGAGGCGCAGCGGACCGTCCGCTTCGAAGCGGGGCAGGGGGGTCACGGCGAAATGGGCCCGGCCGTCCGGGGTGGCGAAGGCAGGGGTGTGGAAGGTGCGGCCGGGTACCTGGAACTCGCGGCCCGCAGCCACGGGTTCATAGCCCTGCACGGCCTTGGCGATCTCTTCGCGCAGGGCGGTGTGGTTGTGCATCCGGCTCCAGTCGAAGCGGCCTTCGGGGAGCAGCCGCTCGGCCAGGTCCGCGAAGATGGCCACCTCGCTGCGCATGTCGCCCTGGAGGCTGGGCGCGCCGCCTTCGGAGAAGCGCACGTGGTTGAACATGCTCTCCTGCGTCGTGGTCTGGGGTTCCTCGTCGCGGGTGAGGGCGGGCAGGATCACGCAGGTCTGCCCGAGGCCGTGGGCGTGGGTGGTGTTGAGCTTGGTGCTCACGATGGCCGTGAAGGGGATGGCCTGCAGGGCCTTCGCGGCGGCGGGGGCATCCGGGTTGGAGCCGTAGAGGTTGCCCCCCAGCTGGAGGCTGACCAGGATGCGCCCCTCGGCGGCGGCGCGCATGGAGGCCATGGTGTCCTGGCCCGGCGGCAGGATCGGGAGGTCGTAGAGGTCCTTGAGGCGCTGGGCGAAGGCCTCCTTCATCGTGGGCGCGATGCCCATGGAACCTACGCCCTGCACGTTGCTGTGGCCGCGGATGGGCAGCAGGCCCGCGCCCTCGCGGCCCAGCCAGCCCCGGGACAGCCAGACGTTGCCCAGCGCCAGGATGTTGTCCACGCCGTGCACGTGGTGGGTGAGCCCCATGGCCCAGAGGGCCACGCCGGCCTTCGCCTTGAGCAGGGCGCTGACGGTGGCGTCCATCTGGGCCCGCGGCACGCCGGACTCCTCGACCAGGCGATCCCAGGGGGTGCCCTCCACATCGGTCCGCACCTCGGCGAAGCCCGTGGTGTGCCCATCCACAAAGGCGGCGTCCAGGCCGCCCCGCTCCAGCACGCCCTTCAGCAGGCCCTTGAGGAGGGCGATGTCCCCGCCGATCCGGGGCTGGAGGTAGAGGTCGCTGATCTTGGAGCCGAAGACCATGCTCAGGGGCAGGCTCGGCACGCGGAAGCGCACGAGGCCCAGCTCCTTGAGGGGGTTCACCACGATGACCGTGCCGCCCCGCTGGCGCAGCTCCACCAGCTGCGTGATGAGGCGGGGGTGGTTGGAGGCGGGGTTGGCGCCGATGACGAAGGCGAGGTCGGCCTTGCCGAGGTCCTCCAGCACGAGGCTGGAGGTGCCGCTGCCGTAGATTTGGGTCAGGGCCACGCCGCTGGCCTGGTGGCAGTAAAAGGAGCAGTTGTGGACGTTGGACGTGCCATAGGCCCGGGCCACGAGGCCCAGGAGGAAGGCGGCCTCATTGCTGGCGCGGCCGGAGGCGTAGACGAAGGCCTCCTCGGGCTTCGCGGCGCGGAAGGCCTCGGCGGTGCGCGCCAGGGCCTCGTCCCAGGTGCAGCGGCGCAGGTGGGTGTCGCCGGGTTCCTTGATCAGGGGGAACGCGAGGCGGCCCAGGCCCTCCAGCTCCCGGGGGGTCATCCACTGCAGGCGGGCGATGGGCGTGTCCCGGAAGAAGGCCTCGGGGATGGCGCCCATGAGGTCCGCGGCCATGCCCTGGATGCCCTTCTTGCAGACCTCGGGGAAGTGCCCTGCCTCGTTCACCATGCCGCCCCGGGCCCCACCCATGCCCAGCGCACAGGTCTTGCAGGCGTTGCCCGACCGCATGCGCTTCCACAGCCGGAAGAACCCCGCCTGGCCGCCCTTGCGGAACACGTACTTCAGAGCTGCGAAGCCACCAGCGGCTGAGACTCGGGATCGGGCCATCAAATGATTTCACCACCAAGACACCAAGACACCAAGAAAAGCAAAAGAGGAGCAATGGCCCCGCTTTGTCTTTCTTGGTGTCTTGGTGCCTTGGTGGTTTTCTTTATCCGCTGATGAGGGTCTTGAGGCCGTCGCGGAAGAGGACGTCCACCTTCTTGCCGAGGCGCTTCTGCACCTTGCCGAGGCCGAAGGCGGTGTGGTCCATCCACTGGCCTTCCTCGAAGCGGGTGGCGGGGCTGTAGGGGCGGGCGGAGGCGCCGCCCTGCTCCTCGGCGAGGACGCGCTGGAACATGGTGGCGAGGCTCTGCACGGGCTTCTGGGCCTGCACGGCGCGCTGGGAAGAGGCGGTGGGGCGGGCCTTGGGTTCGGCCTTGGGCTTCTCGGCGCGGTACTTGTGGATGGAACGGCAGTTCCCGCAGATGAGCTTCTCGGGCACGCCGTCGGTGATGGTCAGCACCTGGTGCCGGGTCTCCCCCTTGCACCGCCCGCAGGGGGCGTCCAGATCCATGCCGGCGTAGAAGGACTTGATCATCCCTCCAGGGTAC
>DATFAX010000006.1:0-23754 GCA_035254125.1 Holophagaceae bacterium
AATCTGTTAGCTTTACCCCAACCTTCCTCGAACCTAGGAGCGTGTCCATGCAATCCGTCGCGAGCAGCGTTGAGCGGAAAGGGCCCGAGGGCGCGGAGACGCGCGCCGGGCGATGCCGCCTCATCGGCCAAGCGCGCCGACAAAGCCATCGGGCCCTTTCCGCTCAACCCCTCCGGGGCTGGGGCGGCGGCGGTCGGCATACTTCGTCAGGTTCGGCCAGCGTAGTATCAACTACGCCTGTCCTCCCCTTCCTCGTCTGCCTCGGCCGGCGCCCCAGCGCTGCCCGACGGATTTCATGGACACGCTCCTAGAGGTCCCAATGCCGCGACTGCTTTTGGTGGACGACAATCCAAGCATCCATCGGATTGCCGAGTCCCTGCTCGCGCCCACGGCGATCGAGCTCGTGTGCGTGGATTCTGCCGCCGAGGCCCTGGAACGTTTTCAAAGCGGCGAGCGTTTCGACGTCGCCATGATCGACACGGCCATGCCCGGCATGGATGGCTGGACGCTGCTCGAGCGCCTGCGTTCCATGGAAGCCACGGCCCGCATGCCCATCGCCATGATGGCGGGGGTGCTCGATCCCGTGGACCCCGTAAAGATCCAGAACGCCCCCATCCAGGGTTTCCTGAAGAAGCCCATTGAATTGCGCGAACTGGGCGATCGGGTGAATGCCCTGCTCGCCACGCCCGTGGCGCCCGCCGCCGGCCCCGTGACGCCGCTGGATCTGGGGCCCACCGCCACCCGCCCCATGACCAAGGACGACCTCGCCCTCGCCGTGGAGGAGTTCCCCGAGTTCCGGCCCACCATCCAGTTGCCCGATGAGGATCTGCTGATCCTCGGTCCCGAGGATCTCTGGATGGAGCCGGAGGCCCCCGCCGCGCCCGCGGCGGCCTTCGCGCCCGTGATGGAGGCCGGCCTCCCCGACCTCGAGCTGGAGGAGCTGGATCTGGAGGGCCTGCAGGACCTGGCCCCCGCGCCTGCCCCCGCAGCCTTCGTGGCCCCCGCCGCGGAGCCCGTGCTGCCCGAGCCTGCCGCCGTGGTGCCGGTGCCTGAAGTGGATCACGAGCTGGATCTGGACCTGGAGCTGGCCGCGGAGGAACCCCTATCCCCCGTGGTGCCCGAAGGCCTCCCGACCATCGAATCTCCGGCCCTCCCCGACCTCGACACCCTGGGTGCCGAGGAGCTGGGCGGCTTCCTGGATGAAGAATTGCCCGTGCTGCCCGAGGCCCGCGTGGATCCCTTCCACTCCATGGCCTATGAACCCGAGCCGGTGCAGCTTGGCGGTGCGGTGGAGCCTGAAGCCGAGCCCGAAATCGCGCCGGTGGCGGCGGCCTTCGAAGCCTTTGAATCGCCCATGGCGGCGCCCGAGCCCTTCGCGCCGGTAGCCTCGGTTCCCGAGGTCCCGGTCGCCGAGCCCCCGGCGTCCTCTCCGGCGTCAGTGGCCTCCGTGGCCCTGCCCGCCAGCGATCCCGAGGCCCTCGTCCGCGCCATCCTGGCCAACCCCGCCCTGGTGGAAGCCCTGTCCAAGGCCATCGCGGGCAGCCTCAGCGAGAAGGCCCTGAAGGAAGTGGCCTGGGAAGTGATCCCCGATCTGGCAAGGAAGCTGCATTCTTAGATGCTTGCTCCCATCCCCTTCCGCCCGCAGGAACCATGATCACTGGCTATAACACCGATGTCCGCCACGGCAACCGCGTCTTCCACGTTCAGACGGAGGACAAGGGCATCGGCAACCCCAAGGTGGAGACGCTCATCTACGTGGGCGGCGAGATCCTGGATAGCTTTCGCAGCTCCTACGAGGACATGATCGCCAGCGGCCTGAAGGAGGAAGTCCTCCAGGCCCGCATGGACGAGCAGCACAAGGCGATCATCAAGGACATCAAGAACGGGAAGTACGACCCCACGCCGCCGGATCTGCTTGAGCAGCAGGCCTTCGGGGGGCGGCCCCTGGATCAGGCCATCCTCGAATACCTCCAACAGGAGGGCGAGGTGGACACGCTGGAATTGGTGCTGGATCAGCCCCTGCGGCCCACCTTCGGCGAAGTGTTCCGGTTCCAGGTGCGCGCCCGCCTCTGCGGCAGCCAAAAGGCCATTCCCGGGGCGGAAGTCACTGTGAAGCTCGTCTCCAGCCTCAAGAAGGCCGTGGGCCTCGCCAACGGCAAGACCGACGAGGAAGGCCGTTACCTGGGCGAGATTGTCCTGCCCTCCAGCCAGCCCGGCCAGTGCGCCGTAGTGGTGAGCTGCATCTCCGATCTGGGCTTCGATGAAGTGAAGGCCGTCCTCCACTCCTGAGGCTCTGGGCTCTGGCTCTAACGGATCCACGTCGTGCAAGAGATCGGCCATGGGTGGACGGAGCATGCAGCCGTTCACTGCCAGCGCCCAAAGCCCAGAGTCCAAGGGCGACGGCCTCCGGGGCCCTGACGACCCGTCAAGGCGGTGATCCCCCGCAGCGGGCCTTCCGGTACCGTGGAAGGCATGGGCAAGCCTTCCATCCTCCTCGTCCACACCGGCGGCACGCTGGGCATGACCCCCCAGGGCTCTCCGGTGGGGCTGGCGCCGGGGCCCTTCCTGGAGGGGCTGCTGGAGCGGGTGCCGGAGCTTCGGGACCTCGCGAACTTCGACCTCGAAGTCCCCTACAACCAGGACAGCGCCACGGCGGAGCCCGCGGACATCCTGGAGCTGGCGCGCCTGGTGCGGCAGCGCAGCGCGGGCTGCGAAGGCGTGGTCATCGTCCACGGCACGGACACCCTCGCCTTCACGGCCTCCGTGCTGGGCTTCCTGCTCGCGGACCTGGGCAAGCCCGTGGTGCTCACGGGCAGCCAACGTCCCCTGGCCTTCGTGCGCAGCGATGCCCGCGGCAACCTCGTGAACGCCGTGGACCTCGCCACCCGGGGCGTGGCGGAAGTGGGCATCTGCTTCGGCACCGCGTGGCTGCGCGGCGTCGCCGCCGAAAAGGTGAGCGTGCACCACTACCAGGCCTTCGAGAGCCCCAACCTCGCGCCCCTGGCGGAGATCGGCGCCGACATCGAGCTGCACCCGGAGGCGGGGCGCTTTGCCCGCCAAGTGCCGCCGGGCCTGGGGGCCGCCCTGGAGCTGGACATCCACGTGGTCACGCCCCACCCCGGCATGGTCTGGCGCCCGGCACCCGAGGGTGTGAAGGCCGTCCTGATCCATGCCTACGGAGCGGGTAACCTCCCCATGGAGCGGCCGGACCTGCGCGCCTTCCTGGCGGATGCCGCCGCCCGGGCCCTGCCCGTGGTGATCACCACCCAGTGCCGCGAAGGGCGCGTGGATCTCGCCGCCTATGAACTGGGTCGGCAGCTGGAGGGCTTTGGCGCCATCAGCGCCGGGCTCCACACCCGCTGGGCCGTCCTGGCCAAGCTGGGCCTGCTCCTGGGCGCGGGAAAGGGCCTGCCCGCCATTCAGGAAGCCTTCGCCACGTCCTGGGCGGGAGAGCCGATGCCTGCGGCCACCTGGGGGCACCGCTAGTCCCGGCCCCGGGGCCCGGAGCCGCTAAACTGTTCCAGTGATCCAGCGCTCCACCGGAGCGCTGTCCCATTCAGGCGCGCTGCGCCCTCATGGAACTGGAACCTTCATGCTCGACCTTCAGCGCCTGCGCAACGATCTGGATGCCGTGGTGGCCCGCCTCGCGGAGCGGGGCTATGCCTTCGACCGGGAGGGCTACCAGCGCCTAGAGTCGGCGCGCCGCCAGGTGATCCAGGAATCGGAGGCCCTCAAGGCCGAGCGCAATCGGGTGTCCGATGAAGTGGCCCAGCTCAAACGGGCCAAGCAGGACGCCAGCCACCTCATCGAGGCCCAGCGCAAGGTGGGTGAGCAGATGAAGGCCCTGGAGGCCGCCGAGAAGGAAGCCGAAGCCGCCTTCCAGACCTTCCTGGCCGCGGTTCCCAACGCGCCGCACGCGTCCGTGCCCAGCGGCCGCGATGAGCACGCCAACGTGGAGATTAAGCGCTGGGGCACGCTCCCCGTCATCGAGAAGCCCAAGGATCATGTGGACCTGGGCACGACCCTGGGCATCCTCGACCTCGACCGGGCCTCCAAGCTCGCGGGCGCGCGGTTCTCGGTGCTCAAGGGTGCGGGCGCCAAGCTGGAGCGGGCCCTCATCAACTTCATGCTCGAGCGCCAGTCCGCGGCGGGCTACTCGGAAGTGATCACGCCCTACCTCGTGAACGCCGAGAGCATGTACGGCACAGGGCAGCTGCCGAAGTTCGAGCAGGACCTCTTCCAGGTGCCCCACGGCGACTCGAAGCTCTACCTCATCCCCACGGCGGAAGTGCCCGTCACCAACCTCTACCGGGACGAGATCCTCGACGGCGCCACGCTGCCCCTGCGCCACTGCGCCTTCACGCCCTGCTTCCGCAGCGAGGCGGGGAGCTACGGCCGCGACACCCGGGGCATCATCCGCCAGCACCAGTTCCACAAGGTGGAACTCGTGACCTTCGCGACGCCCGAGGCGGCGGAAGCCGAGCTGGAGCGCCTCACGGGCGACGCGGAGGCCATCCTGGAGGCCCTGGAGCTGCCCTACCGTCGCGTGCTGCTCTGCACGGGCGACATGGGCTTCAGCAGCCAGAAGACCTACGACCTGGAGGTGTGGCTGCCCAGTCAGAACACGTATCGCGAGATCAGCTCCTGCAGTTGGTTCGGCGACTTCCAGGCCCGGCGCGGCAATCTTAAGTTCCGCGCAGAGGCCAAGGGCAAGCCCCAGTTCCTCCACACCCTCAATGGCAGCGGCCTGGCCGTGGGCCGCACCTGGGTGGCCCTCCTGGAGAACTACCAGCAGGCCGACGGCAGCGTGATCGTGCCCAAGGTGCTGCGGCCCTACCTGGGCGGGCTCGAGGTCATCCGCTAGGCGGTTCTCAGACATAGAAAGGGCCCCGCGAGCGGGGCCCTTTCGCGTTCGAGGCGGCCGGCTACTCCTCGGCGGCGCCGAGCAGGGGCTTCTTCAGGTCCTCGTTGACGTAGATGCCCTTGAGGCGGCCCCACAGGGAACTGAAGCCGGCGTGGAGGCGGCCCTCGGATTCCAGGTGGCGCAGTTCGGCTTCGAGGCGGCGGTTGGCCTCCTCATCCTGGATCTCGGCCACGAGTTTGCGGCGGCCTTCGAAGTCCAAGGCCGGAGCCCCGGTGCGCTTGGTGATGCGGGCGACCCACAGCTGGCCGTCGGGGGCCCAGAGGGGGGTGGTGAACTGCCCTTCGGCGGTGGCCAGCAGGGCCTGCCGGATGGCGGGGGTGGCGGCGGGGGCGTAGGTCTTGGGCACGATGTTGTCCTCGGCCTTCACCTCGCCGAGGGCCTTCAGATCGCCCCCCTTGAGTTGGTTCTGCACCTTGGCCAGGAGGACCTTGCGAGCCTCGTCCAGCTTCCAGGCGGCCAGCACCTTCGCACGGATCTCGGCGAGGGGGGGCACGGCCACAGGGAGTTCCTGCTGCACGCGGGCCACGGCCCAGGCGGCGCCCGTGTTCACAGGCTTGCCCACTTCGCCCACCTTCAGGTTGAAGGCGAGGCCGGGCAGGGGGCTGCCGGGCGTGAGGCCGGCCACGGTGGTGTCGCCCTGGCTGAAGGGCGGGAGCACCTCCGCCTTGAGGCCGAGGGCCTTGGCGGCGGCGGCGAGGTCGCCGTTGCCGGCCCGCTTGCGCAGGGTCTCCAGGCGGTCCTTGGCCTTGGTCTCGACACGGGACTGCTCCAGCTCCGCGCGGAGCTGCTCCTTCACCTGCTCGAAGGGGGTCACCTGTTCGGCCTTCCGGCCCTCGAGCTTGATGAGGTGGATGCCGAACTGGGTCTTCACGGGCTGGCTGATCTCACCTTCCTTCATGGCGAAGGCGGCGTCGCTGAATTCCTTGACCATGCGCTCCCGGGAGAACCACCCCAGGTCGCCGCCGTTGCCCTTGGCGCTGGGATCCTGGCTCTCCTCTTCGGCGGCCTTGGCGAAGTCGCCGCCCTTGGCGAGCTTGGCGCGCAGGGCCACGGCCTTCTTCATGGCCTCGGCCAGGGCTTCGGGATTGGCGGCCTGGAAGAGGATGTGGCGGGCCTTCACCTGGGCGGGCTGGCTGAAGGTGGCCTTCTTCTGCTGGTAGGCCTGCTGGAGGTCCGCATCGGTGACTTTCAGGTCGCCCAGGGCGGCCCGATCCACGGAGACCACCTGCAACACCCGGCGGGGACCCTCTTCGAAACGGGCACCGGACTGCTTGAGGTAGGCGGCCAGCGTGGCGTCGCCGGGATCCTGCACGAGGGCGGGGTCGGGCTTGAGGGAAACAGATTCGAAGGCGAGGCGCTCCTCGCGGATGCGGTGCTCTTGGTTGAGCCAGGCCTCATCCACCGGCACCTGGTAGGCGGCGCGGCGGGTGAGCTTCTCGGCCTGGAGCATCTTCTTGGCGTTGGCCTCCTCCTGCCGGAGGTAGGCCTTCAGGGGCTCGATGCGGTAGGTCTTTTCCAGCTCGACGAAGGGCTTGATGTGGCCATTGGCATCGAAGAGGCCGGCCAGTTCGGGGCCCTGGGCGCGGAGGCGCTTCTCCAGGGCAGTGCGGATCTCCTCGTCGGTGTAGGTGACGCCGTAGTCGGCCACGAGCTCATCCATGAGTCGGGTCCGCACCAGCTCCTGGAGGGCCTGGGACTGGGCGAACTGGTGCAGGGACTCGGCAGGCATCTGGCCGCCGAACTGCTTGCGCATCATCTCGGCGTAGCGGCCCGTGAGCTCGGCCAGCTCCCGGAACAGGATCTCGCGACCGTACACCCGGGCCACCACGGTGTCGGGGGTGGTGCCACCCCGGGAAGGGGCCAGGTAGGCGACCATGCCCAGGAGGACGACGCCCATGACCGCGGCCATGGGGGTGCGGTTGGATTTGAAGACAGAACGGAAATTACGAAGCATCAGATCCTCTGGGGCACAGTCGAATCCCCTAGGTTACCAAGGGATTCCCCTCCCAGGCGTCATGACGTCGGGGGCCGACCCCTCCCGGGGGCCTTAAACCCGTTACGTCCCGGCCCGCCTGGCTTAAACTGGAGGATCGGAGGGATGGACATGGCCGTCCGCGAAGTGATCACCTGGGGGGATCCCCGGCTGAAGAAGAACAGCGAGGACGTGGGTCCCTGGACCCCGGAACTCGAGCAGTTGGTTGCAGATATGTACGAAACCGCCTTGGCCGAGGAAGGCGTGGGTCTGGCGGCGCCCCAGATCGGCATCAACCTGAACCTGGCCGTCATCGACTGTTCCTGCGGTGAAGACCCCGCCCAGAAGATCCTCCTCCTGAATCCCGAGATCATCGCGGAGGAGGGCGTCCAGAAGGGTCCCGAGGGTTGCCTCTCCATCCCCGGCATCACGGAGGTGCTGGAGCGGCCCCAGAAGGTGACCATCCGGAACCGGCGCCCCGACGGCTCCACCTACGAGATCGTGGGTGAGGACCTGCTGGCCCGGGCCTTCTGCCATGAGATCGATCACCTGCGCGGCCGCCTCTTCGTGGAGTACTTCGGCCCCGTGAAGAAGCAGGTGCTGCAGCGGAAGTACAACAAGAACCAGAAGGCGGGATGACGGCGCCCCGCGTCGCGTTCCTCGGCACCCCCGCCGTGGCGGTGCCCGTGCTGGAAGCCCTCGCCCGCGCCGTTCCCGTGGCCGCGGTGTTCTGCAATCCCGACCGCCCCGTGGGCCGTGGCCGGGTGCTCACGTCCCCGCCCGTGAAGGTGGCGGCCGAGGCCCTGGACCTGACGGTCCACCAGCCCCGGACCTGGAAGGATCCCGCCACCCGGGAGCTGTGGGATGGCCTCCACCTGGACCTCGCCATCGTTGTGGCCTACGGGCACATCCTCCCCGGTTGGATGCTGGACTCCCTGCCCCTGGGCGCCTGGAACCTCCATTTCAGCCTCCTGCCCCGGTGGCGGGGGGCCTCCCCGGTGAACTTCGCCATCCTCGAAGGGGATGCTGAAACGGGTGTGAGCCTCATGCGCGTGAGCCCGGGCCTCGATGAAGGGGCCGTGGTGGCCCAGTCCCGACGGCCCATCCTGGATTCCGACGACACCGAAGGCCTGCTCGCCCGATTGGCGGTGGATGCGGCGGCCCTCCTGGCGACCCACCTTCCGGCCCTGCAGGCGGGCGCGGCGCGGGCCGTGGCCCAGGCGGGTCCCACCACCTACGCCCCGAAGCTCACCAAGGAGATGGCGCATCTGGATCCCTCCCGACCGGCCCGGGCCCTCCACCGTCAGGTGCGGGCCCTCCAGCCCTGGCCCGCCGCGGAGCTCACCCTCGAAGGGCAGGTCCTCAAGGTGCTGGGGGTGGGCGGCCTCAGGGGCACGGCGGATCCCAGCGGGACCCTGCGCTGGGACAAGGCGGGTGCCTTCCTCGCCTGCGGCGATGGCCAGGCCCTCGAACTCACCCTCCTCCAACGCGCGGGAAAGCCCGTCCAACCGGCGCTCCAGGCATTGCAGCCCTGGGGAGGCCAGGGCGTCCATCACCTCGGTTGATGGCGTCATGGCCCGGCCCGGATGTTCTACCATCGGGTCATGCCCCCGCGTCACTGCCATCCGGTGAGGCCCCTCCGGGCCTTGCTCCTGCTCTGCCTGTGGATGCTCCCGGTGGGCAGCTTCGCGGCGGAGCCCGCACGGCGGCGGGTGGTGGTGATCCATTCGCTCCCCAACGACATCCCGGGCCTCCAGGAACTGAGCACGGCCCTCAACGAGGGCTTCGCCCACCTTCCGGGTCCCCCGGTGGATGTGATCCACGAATACACGGGGCTGGACCGCTTCGCCGATGCCGAATACGAGGCCACGCTCCTGGGGCTCTACAACCTGAAGTACCGCACCCGGCCCGTGGACCTGCTCGTGGCCGTGGGGCCCACGGCCCTGGACTTCGTGATCTCGAGGCACTTCCTCCCGGGCGTACCCCTGGTGAGCTGCTACGTGCCCGAGCGACTCGTGGTCCCCGCGCGCAAGCAGCGGCCTGAACTGGCAGCGGCCATTCCGGCCATCAACGCGCCCCGTACCATCGACCTCATGCTCGCGCTCTACCCGCGCACCCGCACGATCCACGTGGTCTTGGGGGCCAGCGACTACGAGCGGACCCAGGCCCAGCGGGGGCAGGCGGCCTTTAGCCGCTTCTCCGGTAGGGTGGGCTTCCGGTACCTCAACGACCTCACGCTCGAACAGATCGAGGGCCATGTGCGGGGCCTCGGCGAGGAGGATCTCGTCCTCTTCGGGAGCATGCTGCAGGACCCCACCGGCCGCGACTTCACATCCACGGAGCCGCTGGCGCGCATCTCTGCGGCGAGCCGGCGGCCGGTGTTCGGCGTGCTGGCCGAGGATTTGGGGCACGGGATCCTCGGGGGCGAGCTCCTGAGCCTGGAGCTGTCGGGCAAGGCCACCGCCGAGCTGGGTGCGCGGATCCTGGCCGGGGACAAGGCCTCGGGGCTCCCCCTGCGGATGGACACGGGGGTCGTGCCCATGTTCGATTGGCGCCAGGTGCAGCGCTGGAACCTGGCCACCCGGCGCCTGCCCGAGGGTTCCCTGGTGCGGTTCCGACCCCCGAGCCTATGGGACACCCATGGTCGGGCCATCGGCGCGGGATTGGCGATCATCGCGCTCCAGTCTTTCCTGGTGGCGGGGCTCGTGGTGCAGCTCCGCCGCCGCAAGCGCACGGAACGGGCCCTCTCCAAGGCCGAGGTGCGCTACCGCACGGTGGCGGACTTCACCTACGACTGGGAGTACTGGCAGCGGCCGGATGGAGGCTTCGAGTACCTCTCCCCCGCCTGCGCCCCAGTGAGCGGTTACGCGCCCCAGGATTTCAAGGATGACCCCGGTCTCCTTCGGACCCTGGTGGACGAAGGGGATCGTCCCGCCTGGGAGCGGCACCAGGAGGCGGCCCTGCAGGGGGAGGTGCTCCCACCCCTGGAGTTCCGGATCCGGAATCGGGCCGGCGGGCTCCGCTGGGTGGAGCAGTCCAACAATCCCGTGCACCTGGAGGATGGGACCTTCGGCGGCACCCGGGGCAGCCTGCGGGACATCACCGATCGCAAGCGGGGCGAATTGGAATTGAAGGTCGCCTACGGGGAGATCACCGCCCTCAAGGATCGGCTGGAGGCCGAGAACACCTATTACCGCGAGCGGATCCAGGCGCAGGAACCCTCCAGCGAGCTCCTGGGGGCCAGCGACGCCCTCAAGTACCTGCTCTACCGCATCCGGCAGGTGGCCCCCTCCGGCATTACGGTGCTCATCCAGGGCGAGACGGGGACAGGCAAGGAACTGGTGGCCGAGTCCATCCACAAGCTGGGCACCCGCAACGACCGCCCCCTGGTGAAGGTGAACTGCGCAGCCCTGCCCCCGGCCCTGGCGGAGAGCGAGCTCTTCGGCCACGAGCGGGGGGCCTTCACTGGAGCCCAGGGCATGCGGAAGGGGCGATTCGAGGTGGCGGACAAGGGGAGCCTTTTCCTGGACGAGGTGGGCGAGCTCCCCCCCGAGGTGCAGGCCAAGCTCCTCCGGGTCCTCCAGGACGGCGAATTCCAGCGGGTGGGCGGTGAGAAGACCCTGAAGGTGGATGTGCGGGTCATCGCGGCCACGAACCGGGACCTCCAGAAGGAGGTGGCCGCGGGCCGCTTCCGGGAGGACCTCTGGTACCGGCTCAACGTCTTCCCCATCACGGTGCCCCCGCTGCGGGACCGGAAGGAGGACATCCCGATCCTGGCCCAGTCCTTCGTGGAGCGGGCCTGCCAGGCCCAGGGGCGGTCGGAGCTGGGCATCCCCAAGGCCGTGCTCCAGGCCCTCCAGGCCTACGCCTGGCCCGGCAACGTCCGGGAGCTGCAGAACGTTCTGGAGCGGGCCGTGGTCACCTCCGAGGGCACCAGCCTCCGCCTGGCGGATCCCCTCCTTGCAGGCAAGCCGACTCCGGGACCCGGCATCCCCAAGACCCTCCAGGACCTGGAGCGCACCCACATCCTCCAGGTACTCGAATCCACCGGATGGAAGCTGGAGGGTCCCCGCGGGGCGGCAACCCTCCTGGGCATGAAGCCCAGCACCCTCCGGAACCGGATGGCGAAGCTGGAAATCGAACGTCCCCAGGGTGCCTGAGCCTCCGGGGCGCTGCCCACCGAATCCGGTGGCCCACCGGATTCGGTGGGTTTCCCGGTGGGCCCAGGGGAGGGGCCCAGTCCGGGCCATAATTTTAATTCTTTAATTAGCTGGAGTTATTGAAGCAGAAGGAGGTGGGCGGCCGCTGGCACCCGCCTTGCGATTCGAGGATCAGATCTCACCAGGACCTGATCCATGAACCCACCCCTCACCCCAGGACCCATGGTCCTGACCGCCCTCCTGACGGCCAAACCCGGCAAGCGGGAGGAACTCCATCAGGCCCTGGCCTCCCTCCGGGAGGGCATCCAGGACCAGCCCGGGTGCCTGGCCTGCATCGTGGGCCAGGACCAGGGCACCGCACCCCGCTTCCACCTCCATCTGATCTGGGAGGGCGGCGAGGCCCTGGACCGGTTCATGGGCACCGAAGTGTTTCAGATCCTCCAGGGGGCTCTGGCGGTTCTCGCCGTGGCCTCGCCCGGCATTCACATCTTCCCGGCGGAGGCCTCCTTCGCCTCCGGGGAGCCCTTCCGTTCCGTGGCCCGGGCGGGACCCAGCCCCCCCGCCAACGTTCCTGAAAGCGCCTGAGCTTCACCTCCACCCTCCGCACTTCTCCCGCCAAGGAATCCCATGCACCCACGCTCCTTCTTCCTTCCGAGCCTCCTGCTCGGCCTCATCCTCGCCTGCGGTGGTTCCAGCAGCCGGTCCGACGCCCCTGCCACCGCCCCCGCGGCCACGGGGCTGACCTATACCGATCCCGCCGGCACCGGATGGCGCCTGGTGCGGGATGCCTCCTCCTCCGAGACCCGGGTGGTCCTCAACCTCGTGGGGCCCTCAGGCCTGATGTCGCGGGGCGCGGGCTTCAACCTCGTCGCCTCCCCGGCCATCCGCTTCGGCACCTTCGAGACCGGCGACCGTGTGACCACCGGCCTGCCCATCCGCGATTCCGGCGTCTACTTCCTCCTGAACACCACGCCCTCGGATCCCATCACCTACGAACCGCTGCCGACCAACGACCCCCTGGAACCCAAGCTGCTGGCCGGTGGGGTGAAGGCGGGGAACCTCCTCACGGCGGCCATTTTCCAGAAGGATCGCCGGGCGCCCGCCAAGGATTCCGGGGCGCCCCTCTGCCAGATCGCCCTGGAGCTCGATGCCACCGCGGGCCTCCGCGTTGGGGATCCGATCCCCATGGCCATCGTGAAGGCCAAGTACATGTCTGAGGACGTGGGTGCCTTCAACGTCCACCCCACGTTGGAGATGGCCTCCAAGGCCCACCTGACGGACATGACCCTCGCCCTGGGTACGCTGCGCGCCCGGTAGGCCGCGCCCTCTCCCGATCCCCGACCTCCCACCCCTTGCAAGGAGCTCCCATGCGTCGCCCCCTTCCCGGCCTGGTCTCGGCCCTCGTGCTGACCCTGGCCACGGGGCCCGGCAGCCTCGCCGCCGGATCCCCGATCCCCCTGGACAAGCCCGCCTTCGCCTTCCACAAAGCCCAGCAGCCCTTCCGCGTGGCCCAGGCCACCCAGCGTCTCACCACCCTCCGGGGGCAGATGGGCCTCACGGAGCGCGACGGCTTCGTCGCCCGGCAGGCCTTCACCAACGCCCAGGGCCAGGCCGTGGTCCGCCTGGAGCAGACCTATGCCGGCCAACGGGTGTGGGGCGGCCAGGCCGTGGCCCGGGTGTCCCCGGACGGCACCGTCCGCACCCTCGGCCAACGCGTGCACGCGGGAATCGCCCTGGAGGGCCAGCCCCGCCTCACCGCGGAACAGGCCGAGCACATCGCCGTCGCCAACCTCGCTCCCAAGGGCGGCCGGCCCCAGGTCCAGGTCGAGCGGGTGGTCTTCCCCGCCGAGTTCGTCGGGGGCCTCGCCACCAAGCTGGATGCCACGGGCCGACCCGTGGTGGACCGCGCCCGGGTCGTCCACGCCAAGCTGGACCAGCCCTACGTGTGGGCCTTCGAAGTGCGCACCCGCCTGCGGAATCCCCAGGATGGCGCCCAGGAGCTCGCCTATGTGATCCATGGCGACACGGGCGCCATCCTCCGGGTGCAGGACCTGATGCACCGGGTGAACGCGGGCCTCACCCCGGCCGTGGGCACGGGGCAGGGCCGCTACCGCGGCGCCATCAACCTCCCCACCACCCAGATGGCGGACGGCACCTTCACACTGATGGACACCACCCGAGGGCTCCTGCCCAATCCGAGCCTCGCGGGATTCTCCGCGGACCCCACCTCCGGCTGGGATCCCACCGTGCCCGCGCTGCAGACTTGGTACGGGCTGAACGACGCCCAAGGCAACACCACCTGGCAGACTTTCCTCTTCCAGAAGGACACCAACGCGTGGGGCGATGGACTCGCCTTCACCGACTGGGGCAATGAGGGCGGCACGAATGGCCAGACCGACGGCGTGGACGCCCACAGCGCCATGGCCACCACCTGGGACTTCTACCACAACGTGTTCGGCCGCGACGGCCTGGACGGCGCCGGCACCGCCGTGGCCGCCTATGTGCACCTCACCTCCCCCTATGAGGTGGACAATGCCAGCTGGAGCATCTGGGGCGGCAGCATCCAGTTGGGCGCCGGCAGCTACGGGCTGGGCAATCCCGGTGGCCTGGATTCCCTGACGGATCTGGACGTCATCGCCCACGAGATGACCCACGGTGTGACGAGCCCCACCTTCGGACAGGCCTGGCAGAACTCGAGCGGTGCCGAGGAGGCCGGTCTCAACGAGGCCGTGTCCGACTTCTTCGCCCAGATGGTGGTGGCCTACGCGGGCCGTCCCGCCGGAGCGGATGATGCGATCCCCGCCGCCGGCGCGGAATGGCAGATCGGCCGCAACGTGGGCCGGGGCACGCCCCTGCGCACCCTGGACAAGCCCAGCCTGGACGGGCGGAGCCCGGACGGCTGGTTCGACGGCATCAAGTACATGGACGGCCATTACTCCGCCGGCCCCCTGAACCGGGCCTTCTACTACCTCTGCAACGGGGCGCCGGCCAGCACCACGGCTCCGGCCCACAGCGTCTACCTCCCCGGCGGCATGCCGGGCCTGGGCAACGATGTCGCGGCCCGCATCGTCTACAAGGCCGTCACCGAGTACCTCATCGGCGACGCCACCGGGCGCATCACCTTCATGGAGGTGCGGAACGCGCTCGCCACCGCCGCCGAGGACCTCCACGGCGCCGGTGCCGCCGAGATCGACGCGGTGAAGAACGCCTTCGCCGCCGCGAACATCGGTGATGCACCCGGCCAGGCCCCGCGCACGATGGTGGCCTTCCTGCCCTGGCGGGATGGGGACTACATCGAGTACACCCACACCTACCCGGGTGAACCGAGCCGCTACTCCAACCGCCAGGTCTTCCCCAAGAGCGAGACCGTGGCGCCCCGGGTCGACGTGCTCCACAACGCCAACACGGCGGTCCACTGGTCCCTGGGCGGGCCCTCCATGTACAACGGCGCCGAAGACTCGGTGGGGAAGGGCGGGACCCTCAACCCCGACGGCACCTGGACCACGCCCAACGTCATGGGCTGGCACGCCATCACCGCCACCAGCACCGCAGATCCGAACCAGCTCGCCGAAGGCCGGGTCTTCCTCATCGACATGGACACGGACCAGGACCTGGAGCAGGACGCCCTCGACATGGCGGGCATCGCCTATTCCTGGTGGCTGAGCAACGCCCTGAATCCCTCCCACTCGGTGTTCGAGGCCCCGTGGGTGGACGACGCCGATGCCGCCTTCTTCGTGGACGCCCTGCGCGCCACCTGGCCCGTCAAGTGAGGACCCCCATGACCCACCGTCTCCTGCTCTCCTGCACCACCGGCCTGCTCCTGGGCCTTGCCCTGGCCTGCGGCGGCTCCTCCTCGGCGCCCACCGCCACCACCCAGAAGGCCGCCACCGGCCTGGCCTACACCGACCCCACCGGGGCCGCGGGGTGGCGCCTGGTGAAGGACGCCTCCTCCACCCCCAACCGCATCGTCCTCAACCTCGTGGGTCCCACCGGACTCCGCACCCGAGGTGTGGGCTTCAACCTCCAGGCCCCGAGCACCGTGCGGTTCGGCCGCTTCGCCAATGGCACGGCCCTGGGCGACACGGGCGTGTACCAGCTCCTGAGCGTCGGTTCGGTGGATCCCTCCGAGCCCGTGGCCCTCATGGGCGGCGTGAAGGCGGGGAACGTGCTCACCGCGGGCATCTATCAGAAGGATCGGGGGCAGACGGCCCCGGATTCCGGCGCGGCCCTCTGCCAGATCGCGATCGTCTTCGATGCCTCCAAGGGGCTCGGGACCGGCGATACCCTCGCCCTCCGCGTGCTCAAGGCCAAGGTCATCCCCGAGGACATCGGCACCGTCACCGACGACCTCCTCACCCTCGACAAGAAGCTGACGATGGCCGACATCACCATCGCCATCGGCAGCCTCTCCGCCCAATGACCGGCCTCCCTTCCATCCTCCGAGGAGCATCCATGCACAGCACGCTTCCGCGAACGGTATCCGCCCTGGTCCTGGCTCTGGCGGCCGGGGCCGGCGCCACCGGCGCCACCCCCACCGATTCCCATCCCCTCCAGCTCGCCTCCGTCCGATCCCTGCGGGCCTTCCGGGCCCAGCAGGCCGCCTCCCAGCTGCGCCAGCTCAGGGGTGAATTCGGGCTGGACGAGCGCTCCGACTTCCTCCCCGGCCGCACCTTGGTGAACGCCCAGGGGCGCACCGTGGTCCGCCTCAAGCAGACCTTCGGCGGCCTCCGCGTGTGGGGCGGCGAGGCCATCGCCCACGTGGAGTCCGACGGCCAGGTGAAGGTGCTCAGCCAGGGCGTGAAGCCCGCCGTGGCCCTGGCGGCCCAGAGCCCCCGCCTCACGGCGGACCAGGCGCGTGACCTCGCCGTGAAGCAGCTGGGGTTGAAGGTGGGCGTCGCCGCTCCCCCCATCGTGGAGCCCGTGGTCTTCCCCACCCGCTACACGGGCGGCATGGCCACCCGCTATGACGCCACGAAGCGCGCCCACGTCCTGGACCGGTCCATGAGCGTCTGGGCCAAGAAGCCCGCGCAGGATTACGTGCAGGCCTATGAGGTGCGCACCCTGGTGTCCAACGTCAAGGACGGCCACCAGGAGATCACCTTCATCGTGGATGCCACCACAGGCGCGATCCTCCGCAAGTGGAGCGCCCTGCAGTCCCTGGCGGTGGACACGCCGACCCAGGGCGTCGGCCACAGCTACTACCGCGGCACCGTGCCCCTCTCCACCACCCAGGAGGCGGGCGGCACTTACATGCTCCGCGCCATGGACCGGGGCACCCTGCCCAACCCCTACGTCCTCTCCCAGGGGGAGAGCTGGGTGGGTCTCACCACCTGCTACGGGATCATCGACTGGAACACCAACTCCCTCGGGTTCACCCCCTATGCCGGCCACGCCACCAACGAGTGGGGCGACGGCACGGCCATGCCCCTGCCGTGGGATTTCAACAACCCGGATCCCTGGTCCAGCAGCCTCCTGCTGGACACCAGCGGGGATGGGACCCTGTCCTGGATGAAGGGCGCGCTGACCCCCGCCGGTGAGACCGCCGCGGTGGACGCCCACTTCGGACTCTCCACCACCCTGGACTTCTACAAGAACGTCTTCAACCGGGATGGCATCGACAACCAGGGCACCTCCACCTTCTCCATCGTGCACACCATCGAGGGCCAGGGGATCATCTTCGACAACGCCTACTGGGATCCCTGGTCCTTCTGCATGCACTTCGGCGAAGGCGCCTTCCCGGGCTTCGCCGATGGGATGCTGACCGGCACCACGGAGATGGACATCACGGGCCACGAGCTCACCCACGGCGTCACCCAGTGGTCCGTGGGCGCCGATGGCGAAGGTCTCCATTACTGGCATCAGTCCGGCGGCCTGAACGAAGCCACCTCGGACATGATGGGCAAGATGGTGCAGGCCTACGCCGATGGCGGCGGCACCGGCACCACGGTCCCCAATTTCGCCAGCGGGGATCTCGCCCCCTGGGAAGTGGCCCATCAGTCCGCGGCACCGAGCCTCGGGGCGCTGCGGTTCATGTACAAGCCCAGCCTGGATGGCATGAGCACCGACAACTGGTACGACGGCGTGGACCTCCTCGATGTCCACTTCAGCAGCGGGGCCCCCAACCGGTTCTTCTACTTCCTGAGCCAGGGCGCGTCCGCCAACGCCTCCAGCCCCACCTACAGCCCCTACCTGCCCTCGGGCATGACGGGCCTCGGCAACGACAAGGCCGCCCGCATCTGGTACAAGACGCTCACCGAGCAGCTCACACCCGATGCGGATTTCATGGCCGCCCGGGATGGTTCCATCCAGGCCGCCACGGACCTCGCCGCCACCCCCGGTTCCGGGTTCGACGCCTCCGACGTGCTGGCCGTGCAGAAGGCCTGGGCCGCCGTGAACGTGGGCGTGGCCCCGGGGGCTCCGGAGCCGGTGCGGATCTCGCTGCCCGTGGTGAACGGCCCGGGCAGCTTCCTGGACCAGAATGCCCATCCCTCGGGCATCCTCGCCAAGGTGCAGTTCTTCCCCACGAAGTCGGACGTCTTCGTCCGGGCCGAGGTGACCAACACCTCGGACACCCGCGTGGACTTCGCCACGCCCACCTGGACCACCTGGTCCGGGGCGGAGGTCGGCCACATCAACGCGGATGGCAGCTGGACGACGCCCTCGTTCGCCTTCTACGGGGAACTGCTCAACATCACCGCCATCAGCAAGGCGGATCCCAGGCAGTACTCCAAGGGCTACGTGCTCCTGGTGGCGGCGGATGCGGATACGGACAACGAGACGGATGCCCTCGACCTCGGTGCGGTGGCCATGAACTGGGGCCTGCCCCACACGCCCCATCCGTCCACCGCGATCACGGGGGATTTCGGCGTGAGCGATTGGGACGTGGTGTTCCTCGGCGAGAGCCTGGCGAATGCCTTCCCGGCCCCGGCCGCGGAATGACCCCCTGGGCGCCGGGGCCCTGGTCCCGGCGCCCGCCTTCCCCCCTGGGACGTGCATGCCGATCCCCCGCGACGAACCCCACATCCTGGGCACCACCCTGAAGGTCCGATCGGGCAAGCGGGAGGAGGTGCGCCAGACCCTGACGGTGCTCGGGGACCACTTCAAGGGCCAGGAAGGCTGTCTGGCTTACCTGATCCTGGAGGAGCCCGCCCGGAATCCCGAGCTGACCTTCCTCACGGTGTGGCGGGACGGGGGCGCGGCGGCTTCCCACCTGGCTTCCGAAGCCTGCCGCATCCTGCTGGGCGCCACGCGCATCCTCTGCGAACCGGCCCCCTTCGCGCTGCAGCGCATGGACCCGTACCCAGGTGCCCTCCCGCCCGGGGTCCCCTCCGGGTCGGAGGAGAGCCTCCAGTGAACCCCCTTTGGCGGGGGCGGGGCTGAGCAGGAAAGGGCCGGATTCCGGCCCTTTCCCGCAAGGTGGTTCCGATCAGCCGATGCGCGCGGCCACGTCCCGGTAGTCGGGATCCATGTCGTAGACCCGACGGAATTCCTCCTGGGCCATGGCGGTGTGCCCCTGCTGCAGGTAGAGCTCGGCCAGGTCGTAGCGGAGGCCCACGCTGTCCTCGGGGGGGAAGCCCGGCGCGTGGATGCCCTCGTTGAGCCAGGTCATGGAGGCGTCGAAGTCGCCGCGGGCCTGCTCGCAGATGGCGAGCATGGAGCAGCACTCGAGGGTGCGCTCGGGATCGCCCATGGCCTTCTTGAACTCCTCGATGGCGGCGTCGATGAGCATCATCTCCTTGTAGGCGATGCCCAGGTTGTAGTGGGTGTCGTAGTCCTCGGCGTTGACCTGCTGCTCCACGCCGCTGCGGAAGGCATCGAAGAGCTCCTCGACGCTCTGCACCTTCTCCACCACGTTGGTGGTGTCGTGCATTTCCTCGCCTTCGCCCTGATCCATGAGCGAAGTGCCCAGCACGTCCGTGAGGTCGAAGAAGGAGTTCTCGAAGTCGTCGTCCTTCTTCTCGGCCTTCTCGACGTGGCCCAGCTTGCGGAGGGCGTTCTCGGCCTTCTCGAGGCGGGCCAGCAGTTCGGGATGGTCGTGGAAGTCCTTGAGGGCCTGCTTGATCTCGAGGGAGGCCTCCTCGGGGCTGCCGTAATCCAGCTGGAAGTCGATGTCCGAGAGGAGGCTGTCCAGTTCCTCGGAGATCTCGGGTCCGGCGGCGGAGACGAGCGGGGGGAGGGCCAGGGGCGCCAGGGGCACCTCGGGGAGGATCTCCGTGACGGGCATCGTCTCGGGAACCTCGGGGACCAGGGCCTCGGCTTCGGGGAACTGCAGCTCATCAAAAGCGAGCGGTGCCGCCTCGGCGGGGGGCAGCATGAAGTCGGGCCGCTGGGAGATGGGCACGAGGTGGGAGGGCAGCGCCGCGGGAGCCGGGGGTTCCACGATGGCGGTGGTGTCCATCCAGTCGAGCTCCGGCGGCGCGCTGGCAGGTGCCGCAGGCTCGGCGGGCAGCTCGGCGAGGGGTTCCAGCTCCTGCAGCGGGGGCAGGGGCATGGTGGGAGCACCCATGTCCGGGAAGCGGGTCGTGTCGAAACCGGGCACCGTGAGGCCGCCGCTGAGGTCGGGCGGCAGGGCGAAGCTGCTGGGCGGTGGAGCCAGGGGGGGGAACTCGAGGGCCGGCAGGGACTCGGCGCCGTCGTCCAAGGCGATGAGGGCGTCGAAGTCGGACAGGGGCTCCGGCATCGGCGGGGCGGGCTCCGCCATGGGGATGGCTTCGGGCGGCGGTCCCAGGGCGATGGGGGATTGGGAGGCGATGGGCGCCTGGGGGAGGGCCTGCGCCGAGGCCTGGCCGGGCACGAAATCCGGCAGGCTGTTCATGCGGCGGATCAAGCGGGTGCTGTTGGGGAAGAGGCCTTCGGCCTTGTCCAGCACCATGAGGGCTTCGCGCTTGCGGCCCAGCTTCAGGAGCTGCTCGCCGCTCTGCATGTACTGCATCTGGGCCTTGCCGAGGAAGCCGCTCTTGCGGTGGATGTCGGCGATGGCGTCGATGAGGGTGACGTTGGCGGGGTCGAGCTCCAGGGCCTTCTTGTAGGCTTCGATGGCGCGGTCACCGCTGCCGGTGCGCAGCAGGGCCTCGGCTTCCTTCGAGAGCTGCTCGACCTTGATGCGCTTGAGCGGGTCCACTTCCGTGAGACCGCCATGGGTGGAATCCATGCCCATGCCCGAGGGCAGGCTCGGCATGGAAGGGGCAGCCGCAGGCGAGGGCAGGGGCGTGCCGGCACCCGGCGCGCCGCCCGCGGCCGTGAGGAGGCCCTTCACGTGGGCCACGAGGTTGGCGTCCCGGGACTGTTCCGCCTGGGCATGGGCGTGCTGGAGGTAGGTGATGCGCTCGTCGCGCTTGCCGCTCTGGTGGGCGATCTCCGCGAGCAGGATGAGGGACTCGACGGTGAACTGATTGTTGAGGCCGGTCTTCAGGGTGCGCGCCACGGCGTCGCCGGCACCCCGACGGGCGAGCTCCTGGGCGATGGGCTGGAAGAGCCGAAGGCCCTCGTCGGCACGGTTGGCGCCGGCCAGCTGGCGCAGGGCCTTTTCGCACAGGTGAAGGCTGCGCTCGGGCAACTGGGGCACCTGGGTGAGGGCCTCCAGGGCGCGATCGGCGTTGCCGGCCCGGATCTCGATCTCGGCCAGGGCCTCCAGCAGCTCCATGCTGCGGGGGTTGGTGGTGAGGCCTTCGCGCAGGTGCCCGGCGGCGCCGGCGTAATCCTGCTGGATCACGCACAGGCGGCTCTGGGTGAGGTACACCTGCGGCGTCGTGATCATCGTCTTGGCGCGCTCGAGGATCTGATTCGCCTCCTGGTGCTTCTGCTCCAGGGCCAGGGCCTCCGCCACCTCGAGGTAGATGCCGGCCGCGCGGTCCTTCATTCCCTCCTTGTTGTAGAGGTCCGCCAGCTTGACCTTCATCTTGAGGTTCTTGGGGTCCAGGTCGACGACCTTGGTGAACTCCTCCAGGGCCCGCTTGATGAGGCCCTTCTTGGTGAAGTGCTCCGCCACCTGCAGGTGCACCTTCACCGCGTCGCCCGTCTTGTTCATCTGCCGGTAGAGTTCGGCCAGGCGCTGGGCGGCGTCGATGTCGTCCGGCGCGTTGCGGCAGACCTTCTGCATGATGGCGGCGGCCCGGGCGTGGAAGCCGTCGCGCTCGTAGGCGAGGCCCAGCCGCTTGTGGATCTCGACGCCCTCGCCCGTGCGGTTGATCTGGATGTACAGATCCCCGATCTGGTTCAGGGTGTTGTAGTCCTTGGGGTTGTCATCGACGAGCTTGCGGAACTCCTCGATGGCCTTCTCCACCTTTCCGGATGAAAGGTAGGCGTTGGCGTTCTTGGAAATCTTGGCTCGGTCGATGGCCATCAAACCGCCTTTGCACGGCTAGGGGGAGGGGACTGCCCTTCAGTCTAAAGAGGGTGCCTTGGATTGAACAGAGATCGTTACACCTAAGTCCCGTGGCGTGAACGCCTCCGGAAGCAGGTCCTCCAGCCGGTGGAGGGCCCGGGACTTCCCGTTGGCCAGGAGGATCGGCAGGCGGTCAGCGAACTCGATGAGCACCTGGCGGCAGGCCCCGCAGGGCGGGGTGAGCCGTTCGGCGTCGGTGACGACCACGAGGGCCTGGGGGGCCGTGAGCCCCCGGGCCACCGCACTGCACACGGCCACCCGCTCGGCGCAGGTGCACAGCGGATAGGCGGCGTTCTCCACGTTGCAGCCGCCCACGATGGTGCCGTCCCCGAAAGCCAGGGCCGCCCCCACGTGGAACCGGGAATAGGGGGCATGGGCATGGGCCCGGGCGGTCCAGGCGGCGTCCAGGAGGGGATCCCAGGCGGGGGAGTGAGGGGTGTCGTAGTCAGACATGGGGTTCCTTCCCATCGGTTCGGAGTGGGGGCGGGGTTAGGCCGGGCCTTCCCGTCCGACGGCCTGGGCCACGGCCAGGGCCCGCCAGCAGGCGGTGGGCTCCCGGTGGAGGCGGGTGCCCTCGGGGCCCCGAACCTCCAGGCGCACCTCCCGCCGTTGGAGCCGGGCCTGGAGCACGGCCCCGGAGAGGCGCTCCAGCTCCCGTTCGAAGGGCCGACCCGGGGCCCAGTCCCGGAGGTCCAGCTCCAGGTGGAGGCCCTTCGGCCGCTCCTCCTCGAAGGTGCGCACCCAGGGATGGAGGGCGCCGGGGAGACTCCGCTGGGCCGTGCGCTTCCAGTGGACCCGGGCCGGGGGATCGCCCTGGCGCAGGGGGCGCACCCCCTCGGGACTGCTCTGCCCGGGCTGGGGCACGCTCCCCCGCCCCTCCTCGGGTTCCGAGGTGGCCAGCTCCCCCGGCGTGCGGGGGTGGGGCAGCACCAGGACGGGGCGGTCCAGGTCCAGGCGCCAGGCCTTCTCCAGGAAGCCGAAGGGGTGGCGGGTGCGCAATTCGAGGGCGGTGAGGCGGGTCCAGCCCCGGCGCTCGGCCCGGGCGTGGAGCACCACCACGGGTTCCGCCTCCCCTTGCGCCCCGGCCAGGAAGCTGGGTTCCACGCTGCCCCCCTCCAGCTCCAGGTGCAGTTCCAGGCCCCGGGGGGTGTCCGGGGCTGCGTCGGTCAGGCGCACCCGCAGGCCGCCCCTCACGCGGGCGAAGAGGTTGCCCTCTTCGAGGGACTGGAAGCGCAGACCCTGGAGGGCCTTCCGGCTCACGACCCCGGATACGAGGAAGAGGCCGAGCATGAGGGCGAAGATGAGATACAGCAGGTTGTTGCCCGTGTTGGCCGCGAAGGCGCCCACGGCCAGCAGGGCCACGAGGTACTGGATACCCAGTGAGGTGAGGGCCAATCGGAGGTGGCGATCCTTCCACAGGAGCATGGAGGAAGTGTAGGAGCCTCAGGGAGTTCGCGATACGCACTCCGCGGGTCGGGGGCGGATCCGGGGCCGGAGGCTCGGTGAATGGGCCGCCGCTGGATACACTGACCCTTACACTCCCAGCCTGGACTTGCGCATGTTCAATCAGTTGTTCCGCACGAAATCCATTGAGCAGATCCGCTCCAACGCCGAGGAACCCGAGCACGGGGGCCTGAAGCGCACCCTCTCGGCCTGGGACCTGGCCCTGCTGGGCGTGGGCGCCATCATCGGCGCCGGCATCCTCTCGGCCCTGGGCACGGGCCTCGCCGGCGGCTTCGATTCCACCTTCGGCGTCACCCGCCCCGCCGCGGGTCCCGCCCTCATCGTGAGCTTCCTGCTCACGGCCGTGGCCTGCGGCTTCACGGCCCTGTGCTACGCCGAGTTCGCCTCCATGATCCCCGCCTCGGGCAGCGCCTACACCTACACCTACGCGACCCTGGGCGAGCTCATGGCCTGGATCATCGGCTGGGACCTCCTGCTGGAATACGCCGTCTCCAACGTGGCCGTGGCCATCAGCTGGGGCAGCTACATGGACAACCTGCTCCAGGGCGTGGGCATCCACATCCCGCGGTGGTTGAGCATGGATCCCCGCACGATGATGTTCCCCACGGAAAGCTTCGCCGCGGCCCACCAGGGTGCGCTGCACTTCTCCGACAAGCTCACCTACCTGGCCCAGTGCAAGGCCGGGGTGCTGGACGGTGCCGCGACGTTTGCCAACTGGGACATCCTCCGCACGGCCCCCATGCTCGGCAAGTTCCCCGTGGGCGTGAACCTGCTGGCCATGATCATCACCTTCATCATCACGGCCCTCTGCGTGTGGGGCGTGAAGGAGAGCGTGAAGGCCAACAACATC
>DATFAX010000007.1:0-9078 GCA_035254125.1 Holophagaceae bacterium
CCCACCAAGAAGGATGAGCCCAGCGTCCCGGACCTGGACCTGCAGACCTACGAATAGGGGCCCCTCCATGCGAAACCTCGCCCCGCGCCGTCCCCGGATCGCCATCACGCTGGGGGATCCGTGTGGCGTGGGCCCTGAGATCCTGTTGGGCGTGCTCCATGCCCTCCACGCCTGGGCCGACATCCTCGTCATCGGGGCCAGGGCCGGCGCGGATCTCCTCGAAGGGAGCACCGACCAGCGCGTGCACTGGCGCTGGGGACATCCCCAGGGGCCCGTGCCCGAAGGCTTCAAAGGCGAGGCCTACGGCATCTGGACGAGCACCTCCCGGGACTTCCATGAGCCCCGCCTGGCCGGTCAGGCCCTCTGGCTGGATCCCACGCCGGACGTGACCCGGGATCAGCTCGCCCTCGGGCAGGGCAGCGCGGCGTCCGGCCGGGCCGCCGTGGAGGCCGTGAAGACCGCGGCCCGCCTCGTGATGGCCGGGGAGGCCGATGCCCTCGTCACGCTTCCCCTGGCGAAGTCCGCGGCCCACCTGGCCGGCTACGACATCCCGGGACACACGGAGCTCCTCCAGCAGCTGGCCGGCTCCCCCATCACCCGCATGGCCTTCGTGAGCCCGCGCCTCTCCGTGGTGCTCCACACCGTCCACCAGAGCCTACGCTCCGTGGTGGAGAACCTGGATGCGGACGCCGTGGCCGAGACCCTCAGCTTTGCCGCCGACCGCTTCATCCAGTTCACGGGGAAGAAGGACCTGCGAGTCGCCCTCTGCGCCCTGAATCCCCATGCCGGGGAGAACGGCGCCTTCGGCAGCGAAGAGCTCCTCCTGCAGGACGCCCTCGTCCAGGCCGAGGCCTCCTTCCTCGACTTCGCCGGCGATCCCACCGGGCCCTATGCCGAGGTCGTCTCCCCCTTCTCCAGTGGGCCCATCCCCGAGGGGTGGGAGATCTTCCCCTCCACGCCGGCTCCCTTCGGCGGCGGCCGCGACATCGAAGTTGTCTCCCGGGGGCACCGGGAGGAAGTGCAGGCCGCCAAACCCGCGCCCCGCTTCTTCGGCCCCCTGCCGGCGGACAGCCTCTTCCACCGGGCCGCCCGGGGGGAGTTCGATCTGGTGGTGGCGCTCTACCACGACCAGGGCCTGATCCCCATGAAGGTGCTGGAACCCGCCCGGGCCGTGAACCTCACCCTGGGGCTGCCCTTCATCCGCACCAGTCCCGACCACGGCACGGCCTTCGACAAGGCGGGCAAGTGGGTGGCCGATCCCACCAACTTCCTCGAGGCCACCGCCCTCGCCGTGCGATTGGCGGGCCGGGCGAAAGGCGCCGCCTGGCAGGCCGAGGTTCACCCTGGCCTCTGAGCCCCTGCCCTTCGGTCCAGGCCCCGGCACGGCTCCGCCCGAGGGCCCCTGCCCCCGCACGGCCGCGCGGCTGGTGGCCGGGCGGATGGTCCATGCCGAGGCCCACCTGGACCGCCTGGCCGCCAGCGGCCCCACGCCCTGGTTGACGGAGGCCTTCCAGGCGGCGGCGGTGCACTTCCGCGAGGCGCCGGATGGAGTGGTGCGCCTGCGCTTCGACGCCGGGGGCGGCCGGCTTTGGGCCCTGTGGGAACCCCTGCCCGCCACGCCCTCCCCCTACCACCTCCTGGCCATGGCCCATCCCCTCCCGCCGTCGGGCCGGCCCCGGATCAAGGGCACCGATGGCGCCTGGCACGGGCCGGTGCTGGCCGAGGCCCGGGCGGCCGGCGCCCACGACGCCCTGCTCCTCTGGCCCGACGGATCGGTGGCCGAGTCCGCCATCGCGGCCCTGGCCCTGGAGCGGGACGGCGAGCTGTGGGTGCCGCCCCCCGGGGGCCGCGTGGCGAGCCTCGCCGAGGCCCTGGACCTTCCCGGCTGGGCCCGCGAGCGGGGACTGCTCGTGCGGGTGCGCGCCTTCGCGCCGGAGGCCCTGGCGGAGGGTCGGCTCTGGTGCCTCAATGCGGTCCGTGGGATGTGGCAGGCTGAAAGCCTCCCCCTCCAGCGGCCGATGAAGGCCTGAGATGTCGCCCACCAGCCTCCTGCTCGCCCTGCTCCTCCCCCTTCCGCCCTGGATGGGCTTCTGGATCTTCCGCCGCAAGGGGCGCGTGGGCCTGAGCTATGGGTATTTCCTCGGCGGCATCCTCTCGCTCCTCACGCTGCCCTGGCCCCACCTCGTGGGCCTGCCCTTCCCTTCCGCCCACATGGGCGGCGCCCTCTTCGGGTTCACCCTCTTCCTCCAGGCCCATCGGGAGGGCGGCCAGGGGCTGAGGCGGCTGGGCGTCGGCGTCGGCGGCGCTTCGGTGTTCAGCCTGCTGCTGATGGTCCAGCTGAACGTGCCCCTGCAGAGCCTGTGGGCCTTCTGGCTCACAGCCATCGCCGAGGCCTTCCTCTGGCTCATCTTCTCGGATCTGCTCTACGCCCTCACGCGCGGGCGCTGGCTCCAGCTGCGGATGCCCCTCATCGGCGGCCTCACGCTCTCCATCGGGGCGCTCATGCTGCGCCCCTGGCCCGATGCCCTGCCCCGCCTGCCGTGGCCGGCGGCGGCCCTGGCGGGGCTGCTCCTGGGGCTGGTGGCCCTGCAGCAGCTGCTCTGGCTCCGCGCCAACGGCACCTGGGTGGAAGGCCGGGGCGAAGCCCTGCGCACGGCCCTCTCCCTCATCGAACGCGGCGAGCGCCCTGAGGGGCCGACCCTCGCCTACAGCCTGGAAGCCCGGCAGGGCATGCTGCTCGTGAACGAGAAGGGCCTGCTGCTGGAGGCCAACGGCCCCGTGGCCCGGGCGGTGGGTCTGCCGCGCCACCAATTGCGGGGCTACCGTCTGAACCAGCTCATCCAGGGCGAAGGCCAACCCGTGTGGGAGGATCTCCAGACCCAGCTGCTGCAGCACAGCTGCGGCAAGGCCGGCGGCACGCTGGCAGACGCCGAGGGCGGCTGGTCCCCCGTCACCCTGGAAGCCGTGGCCTTCGACCGCAACCTGGCGCTGGTGTGGCTGTCCTCCCCCGAGCCGTCCTCCCTGGCCCTCCGCGGCTCCCGGGGCGGGGCGGTGCTCCTGGAATCCCAGGGCGCCGCCAGCCGCATGGCCAACACCCTCGGCGCCATCCTGCCCGCGGCCGAGCAGATCCTCGCCACCACCCAGGAACCCGGCACCCGCGCGGCCGCGGAACGCATCCTCGTGGCCGCCCAGAAGGTGCGCCCCCCCCAAGCCGATTCGGACGTCGAGCTGCCCGCCCTGGATGCCATGGATGCCCTCATCCCCTGGCTGCAGCGGATGCTGCCTCCCCACTTCAAAGTGGGGCATCAGGGGCCGGACCTGCTCCTCCGCACGAGCCCCGAGGCCCTCAAGAAGATCGCCACCCACCTCCTGCTGCATGCCCGCCAGGCCATCACCAAAGGCACCCTCACGCTCACGCTCACGCCCCGGTCCCTGGGGGGTCGCACCTGGGCCGTGCTGGGGGTGGAGGTGGACGGACCTCCAGGCCGCACCCCCACGGAACTGCTGGGCAGCGCCTGGCTACAGGAGGCCGTCCGCACGGGCCGGGGCATGCTCGAGCTGAACCAGGATCCCCTGGGCGGTCTCTGGCCCATGGTCTACCTGCCCGTGGTGGATGGCCCCGCCATCGTGCAGGTGGATCCGCTGCTGGGGCGGCGGGCCTGGATCGTGGACCAGGATCCGGGCGTGCGCGAAGCGCTGGTCGCCCTGGTGCGCAGCCAGGGCGGCGAAGCCGAGGCCTTCCCCGAGCTGAAGGACATGCTCAAGGCCAGCCGCAGCCTACCGGTGCCCGACCTCCTGGTGCTGGAGCGCAGTTCCCAGCTCATGCGCTTCCATCGCTCCCTGCGGAGCTTCCAGCGGGACCCGTTGCCCACCCTCGTGCTCGGCAACGGCGAGGCGCTGCCCGTGAACCCGGGCTCCCTCGGCCTGCGGCGCCTGGGCTTCCTGGACAAGCCCTTCCCCAGCCAAGAATTCGTCCAGAGCATCCTGGCGCTCCTCTCCCCAACCAGCTGACCGTCTATGTCAGACTAGGAGGAAGTCGAGGCCCCGGCCGCTGGATGGCGGGGCGTGCGCACAGGGGGGAGCATGTCCACAGTCGCGGTGGTCCTGGCAGCGGGACTGGGAACCCGGATGAAGTCCGCGCTACCCAAGGTGCTGCATCCCATCCTCGGCGATCCCTCCCTCCTCTGGGTGCTGCGTTCCCTGCCCTCGGACCTCCGCTCGGCCCTCGTGGTGGTGCACCACGGGCAGGAGCAGGTCATGGCCGCCCTGGAGCGCTGGGCTGCGGCGGACTTGCTGCCTTGCCCCGTGGAGGCCGTGCCCCAGGGCGAACCCCTGGGAACCGGCCACGCCGTGAAGGCCTGCAGCGCGGCCCTGGACCGCCTGCAGGCGGAGCGCGTGCTCATCCTCAGCGGCGATGTGCCCCTCCTGCCGGCGAGCACCGTGGCCGAACTCGCTTCCTCCGAAGGCCTCATCCTCGCCATGGAGCTGGAACGGCCCACGGGCTACGGACGCATCCTCACGGACAACCGCGGCCACCTCACGGGTCTCGTGGAGGAGAAGGACGCGAGCCCCGAACAGCGGGAGATCCGCCTCGTGAACGGCGGCGCCTATGCCCTGCCCTGGCAGCCCCTGCGGGCGGCCCTCCAGGCGCTGCGCAATGACAACGCCCAGAAGGAGTACTACCTCACGGACGCCGTGGTAGCCGTGGCCGCCGCGAGCCCCGTGGCCATCGCCGTGCGGCCCGAAGCGGAGCTCCTGGGCATGAACTCCAGGTTGGACCAGGCCCATCTCCAGGGGCTCGCCGCCCAGGCCATCCGGGAATTCTGGATGCGCGAAGGCGTCACCTTCCTCCATCCCGACAGCGCCCTGGTGGGGCCCCGGGTGCAGCTGGCCCGGGACGTGGTGGTGGAGCCCGGGGTCCGCCTCGAGGGGGAGGTCACCGTGGGCGAGGGCGCCCGCCTGGGGCAGGGCAGCGTGATTGCCGACAGCCGAATCGGAAACCACACCGAACTCCGCCCCTATTCCATCCTCGAGCGGGCCCAGGTGGGCTCCGGGGCCCACGTGGGGCCCTTCGCCCGCCTGCGTGAGGGTACGGATCTCGCCGACCGCGTGCACATCGGCAACTTCGTGGAGACGAAGAAGGCCGCCTTCGGCCCCGGCGCCAAGGCCAACCACCTGGCCTACATCGGGGATGCGGAGGTGGGCGAGGGCACCAACATCGGCGCCGGAGTCATCACCTGCAATTACGATGGCGTGAACAAGCACAAGACCACCATCGGGAAGCGTGTGTTCGTGGGCTCCGATACCCAGCTCGTGGCCCCGGTGACCTTGGGAGACGATGCCCTCATCGCCGCCGGCAGCACGGTCACCAAGGACGTACCCGCCGGTGCGTTGGCCCTCTCCCGGGTACCCCAGGACAATAAGGAGGGCGCCGCCATCCGGCTCCGCGCCCGGCAGAAGAAGGCCTGAAACCCAGGCGGGTCAAGGTAGACTGTGGGAATGCTTCAGACCTTCCTTGATTCCGTGGGCTCCCGCCTGCTGGGCGCCCTGGACCAGGCCGGGGATTTCGCCGTGCTCTCGGCCCGGGCCTTCCGCGCCATCTTCCGCCGCCCCTTCGACGGCGAGAACCTCATGCGCCAGTTCATGGCCGTGGGCGTGAACTCCGTCCCCGTGGTGGTGCTCACCTCCCTGGCCGTGAGCGCCGTGTTCGCCGTGCAGCTGGCCTTCGGGTTCAAGCAGTTCCAAGCCGAGGGCCTCGCCTCGCAGGTGGAGGGCCTCGCCGTGGTCCGCGAACTGGCCCCCGTGATCTCGGGCCTCATGCTCGCCGGCCGCGTGGGCTCGGCCATGGCCGCGGAGCTGGGCACCATGCAGGTCACGGAGCAGATCGACGCCCTGGAATGCCTGGCCACGGACCCCATCCACTACCTCTTCGTGCCGCGCCTCCTGGCGGCGGCCCTGATGGTGCCCCTGCTGACGGCCCTCTCCATCTACGTGGGCTACTGGGGCGGGTACCTGCTGCTGGTGGGCGCCGAGGGGCAGAGCTCCGTGGTGTACCAGAGCGAGTTCTACAAGCTCCTGGCCTTCAAGGACCTCCGCATCGCCCTCACCAAGGCCCTCGTGTTCGGCCTGATCATCGCCCTCGTGGGGTGCTGGCGTGGCTACCGCACCCGGGGCGGCGCCGAGGGCGTGGGCAACGCGCCCACCAGCAGCGTGGTGACGTCCAGCCTCTGGATCCTCATCGCCGACTTCTTCCTCACCAAACTGCTGCTGGTGTGACCGTGCCGCTCATCGACGTCGTCAATGTCTCCAAGGCCTTTGGGCCCAAGGTCGTGCTCAGCGACGTGAACCTCAGCGTGGAGGAGGGCGAAAGCCTCGTGGTGCTCGGCGGCTCCGGCACGGGCAAGACCGTGCTGCTGCGGACCATCATGGGACTCCTCACCCCGGACAAGGGCCACATATCCGTGGAGGGCAAGGTCATCCACCAGCTCGCCTGGCAGGAGCTCTTCGAGGTGCGCAAGCACATCGGCATGTGCTTCCAGATGGCCGCCCTCTTCGACTCCATGACGGTGTTCGAAAACGTGGCCTTCGCCCTGCGCCGCCACACCACCATGACGGCCGCCGAAATCCAGTACCGAGTGGAGGAATGCCTGGGCCTCGTAGGCATGAAGGGCACCGACCAGCTCAAGCCCGCGGAGCTCTCCGGCGGCATGAAGCGTCGCGTGGGCTTCGCCCGGGCCATCGCCCTGAAACCGAAGATCCTCCTCTTCGACGAGCCCACCACGGGCCTCGACCCCGTGATGACCGACGTGATCGGCCGCGTGATCCTGGACCTCAAACACGAGCTCGGCGTCACGACCATCACGATCACCCACGACCTGAAGTCCGCCTTCGAGATCGCCGACCGCATCGCCCTGCTCTTCCAGGGCGAGTGCCTGGCGGTGCAGAAGCCCGAGGACTTCCGGGCGAACCCGCACCCCGTGATCCAGCAATTCCTCCGGGGCGACGCGGATGGGCCCTTCCTTCAGGACCCGCCGCCGCCAAAGCGCTACCCTAGGGACGTGAAACCATGAAACTCGAGACCAAGGTCGGTGCCTTCTTCATCGCCGCGCTCGCCATCATCGGCTTCCTCATCATGCAGATGGAGAAGCTCCAGCTGGGGGGCAACGGCGGCTACCACGAGGCCTACACCTACTTCGACCAGGTGGCGGGCCTGAACCCCCAGAGCCCCGTCCGCGTCGCCGGTGTGAAGGTGGGCGAGGTCAAGCGCATCGCCCTGGACCACGGCAAGGCCCGGGTGATCATGACCCTGGATCCCACCCTGCCCGTCCACAAGGACGCCCAGGTGACCCTGAGCTCCATCGGCATCCTCGGCGAGAAGTACGTCGAACTGAACCCCGGCAAGGACGACGACACCGTCTTCGACCTGGAGAAGCCCATCCCGGCCAAGTCGGGCGCCAGCCTCGACCAGCTCATGGAGACCCTGGCGGACATCGGCAAGGACGTGAAGGGCGTCACCTACGCCCTGAACCAGAGCATCGGCGGCGACCAGGGCCGGCAGAAGCTGGATGAGATCGTCGACAACATCCGCGTCCTCACCGCCGAATTCCGCTCCATGGCGCAGGAGAACCACAGCGCCATCAACAACACCATGGCCAACGTGGAGGCCCTCTCCGGCGACCTGCGCGAAAAGCTGCCCCAGCTCGCCAAGCGCTTCGACGACCTGGGCCGCCACCTGGACGAGCTGGTCCAGGAGAACCGCCCCGAGCTCCAAGGCACCCTGAAGGACGTCCACAAGCTCGCCCAGAGCTTCGAGGGCACCGCCGAGAACCTCCGCCAGGTGACTGACAAGATCAACCGGGGCGAGGGCACCGTCGGCAAGCTCCTCAACGACGACACGACCATCAAGAAGATCAACCAGGCCGTGGACAACGTGAACGAGATGCTGGGCGGCTTCAAGAGCCTGGATCTCCGCCTGGACCTGGGCGCCGCCCGCTGGACCTCCCGGGGGGACAGCCAGACCTACCTGGGCATCGAGCTCGCGCCCCGGAAGGACTACTGGTACCAGCTGCAGCTCTCCTCCACGCCCGACGGGAAGATCCACGATGAGATCCAACAGGTCACCCAGCTGGACGCGCAGGGCCATCCCGTCGCGGTGCTGGTGGACAACCGGTTCGTGACCGCTGAGCAGGCCATGACCCTCTCGGCGGAGTTCGCCAAGCGCTGGGGACCTGCGGTGTTCCATGCCGGCATCGTGGAGGGCAAGGGCGGCGGCGGCATCGAGGGCCGGTGGTTCGACGACCGGCTCCGCCTGGGCGCGCTGGCCTACGACTTCACCAAGCGGGACGACAAGCCCAACCCCCGCTACCGCCTGACGGGAAGCTGGCAGTTCTGGAAGGGCGCCTACGTCCAGGCCGGCATGCAGGACCTGGCCAACAAGGAGCTCCGGACCTTCTTCTTCGGCGGCGGCCTCCGCTGGAAGGACGAGGATCTGAAAAAGCTCGTGGGCTTGGCCGCCAGCGGCAAGTGAGCCTAGGATGACGGACGCCATGTCCCCGGAACCGATGCCCGCGAACGCCCACAGGGCCTTCCTCTGGGTGCGGCGGGGCCTGCCCCTCGCGGGCTCGGCGCTGGCCTTCCTAGGGGCGATGGTCCACCAGGCCGCGAGAGGCTGGTGGCTGCTGGCCTCGGCGGCCTGCTTCTCGGTGGCCTGGCCCACCTTCAAGCGCGGCGAGGCCTACCTCCGGGGCCGGACGAGCATCATGCGCTGGGACGGAATCTGGGCGAAGGCCTTCCGCCCCTTGGCGAGGATCCTGGGCCAGGAGGAATCCTGGATCCTCAGCTTCTGCGCCTGGAACAACCTGCGGGTGGGCGAGGTCTTCCGGGGCCGCAAGGCCCGTCGCTCCCTCGTGCTCCTCCCGCACTGCATCCAGCTGGCCAAGTGCAAGGCCGACATCCTCACCGAGCTCCAGCACTGCTACGACTGCGGTCTCTGCCCCGTGGGCGACTTCATGAACGCGGCCCTCGAGCGGCGGTGGGACAGCCGCATCACCAACCGCAGCCACAAGGCCTACCGGGAGG
>DATFAX010000008.1:0-3642 GCA_035254125.1 Holophagaceae bacterium
GGCGCAGGATGCGCCTCCCAGCTTCACCCTGAGGGGGTTCGGCACCTTGGGCGCGGTGCGCAGCGATACGGACCAGGCGGAGTACATCCGCGATGTCTCCCAGCCCAAAGGGGCCACGCGCAGCCCCGATCTGGGCGTGGATTCCCGGCTGGGCCTCCAGGCCAACTACCGGATCAGCGAATCCTGGGAGGCGGTGGCCCAGGCTGTGGCCAGTCGCCGCTATGACGCCACCTTCACGCCCGAGATCACCTGGGCCTTCATCCAATGGCGGACCACGGATTCGGTGGACATCCGCGCCGGGCGCCTGGGCTTTGATGTCTACCCCCTCGCCGACACGCGGAACGTGGGGTATTCCTACCTGTGGGTGCGACCCCCCGTGGAGTTTTACGGAGGCATCCCCATCACTGATTTCGATGGGGCGGACCTCGTCGTCCACGGCCCCCTCGGTGGGGGATATGCCCAATGGAAGGTGTTCGGGGGTAAAGCGAAGGGCAAGATCCCCTCCTCGGACCATTCCACCTTCGACCTCAGCGGTTCCCCCCTCCTGGGAACCCACGTGGATTTCCGGGAAGGCGGCTGGGGATTCCGGTTGGCCTGGGCCCAGCTCCAGTTCAAGACGGAGTTCAATTCCGATATCGACGGCCTCCTGGCGGCCCTGAGGAGCCCCCTCGTGGCCACCGTGAGCCCCACCGCGCCGGCCCTGGCCGATGAGCTGGCCATCTCGGACAAGTGGGTGCGCTACCTCTCGCTCAGCGTCGAGTACGAGCAGGGTGCCTTCCGATCCCAGCTGAGCCTCAGCCGCACGGCCGCCCAGACGCCCGTGCTTCCCACCAGCTACGCCGGTTACCTCACCTCGGGTCTCCGCCTGGGCGCTTGGACGCCCTTCCTCAGCCTCTCCGCGGTCAAGTCAGCTTCCCCCAACCGGAGCACGGGCCTCCCGGACCTGCCCCCCTTCCAGGCCATCAACGCCGGGGTTCGGCAGTACCTCGGCACCAACCGCAATGATCAGCGCACCCTCGCCGTGGGGCTGAGATGGGATCTGCACCGGAACCTCTGCCTCAAGGCCCAGGTGGACGCCATCCAGGCCGGAAAGCAGAACCACCAGCTGTGGTGGCGGGCCGACCCCGCCTGGAATGGCCGGGCCACCGTGGCCAGCCTCTCCCTCGACTTCGTGTTCTGACCATGCGCGCCCTCCACCTCCTCCGATGGCTCACCCTCGCCGCCTGCGGGGTAGGGGCCTTCGCAGGGGATCTCGTGGTGGTGGTGAACGCGAGCAGCGGCGTGGAGCGCCTCACCCGCGAAGAGGTGGTCAACCTCTTCATGGGGCGCACCCGGAAGCTGACCACCGGCCTCACCGCCCTGCCCGTAGATCAGGGTGGCACGGCGCCAGACCGCGCACGCTTCTACCGGGCCCTCGTGGGGAAGGATCTGCCGGAAATCAACGCCTACTGGGCCCGCCTCATCTTCTCGGGGCAGGCTTCCCCTCCCCGCCAGGCGGAGAGCGAAGCCGAGGTGCTGGAGATCCTCCACAACACCAAGGGCGCCATCGCCTATGTGGATCGCAAACTCGTGGACCGCCGGCTCCGGATCGTGTTCGAGGTGGGACCTTGAAATCCCTCTTCCGGACCCACATCGCCTTCCGCAGCACCGCCCTGATCCTCCTGGTGATGATGCTCGTGGGCATCCCCATGCTCGCGCTGCTGAGTGCGCGGGAGAGGCGACAGGAATCCATTCGCCAGCAAGCCACCCTCACCCAACTGGTCGATACGGTGGAACGCACGGCCCAGATCGCCTGTTTCCTGGGCGACACCCGCCTTGCCGAGGAACTGGGGGCCGGCCTCCTCAAGAACCCGATCGTGGGGCAGGTGGTGATCCGCGCCGGGGATCGCGTGCTCGTGTCCCAATCCAGGGCCCACGGGATCACGGGCCAAGCTCCCGGGGTCTCCCGGGAGCTGCACTCGCCCTTTGATGACAAGGCGGAGGTGGGCCGCCTCACCCTGCTGCCGGACGAAGCGGAGATCCAGCGGCAGACCTCGCGTCAGGGGCGTTCCATCATGGTGCTTCTGGCGATCCAGGCCCTGGTGCTGGCCGGAGTCACCGTCGGGGTCGTTCTGTTCCTCGTGACCCGCCCCATTTCACGGCTCTCCCGCCGCCTCCACCGCCTGCAGGCGGAGACCGGTGAGACCCTCCGCACCATCCGAGGCCATGAAGAAGATGAGATCGGCCGCCTCGTGGAAGATGTGAACGCCCTGATCGATCGCCTGCTCACCTTCATCCACGCCGAGCGCTTCCTGAGGGATGAGGTGGAGCAGGAACGGGCCGCCCTCCTGACCGCCAAGGAAGCCCTGGAGCGAAGTCTCGCGGAGGTGAAGACCCTGCAGGGCCTCCTGCCCATCTGCGCCTGGTGCAAGAAGATCCGGGATGACGAAGGGCTCTGGACGCAGATCGAGCAGTACGTCTCCAGCAACACGGAGGCCCGGTTCACCCACGGGCTGTGCCCCGACTGCGCCCGGAAGGAGTTCTCCAAGTACCGGAAGGAGGGGCCGAAGGCCTGAGGGCGTCTACTTCAGTCCCTTCAGCCACGCGGCCAGGGGCGCGAGGTCCGCCATGGGCGTGTCGTCCCCGTAGGCCTCCGCAGAGCGGGGTCCATCCAGGGTCTTGGGGTCCCGGGTCTCCCGTTTCAGCACATGGTTGGCGCCGGGGATCACCAGGGCCTCACCCCGGAAGCCCGTGGGCAGCACCTCGGGCTTGGGGCACTGCAGGTCGGCCTCCGCCCACATCGCCGCGAGCCGACCGGTGTAACGGGCGGCGACGGGCCAGGGGTCCAGGTCCAGCGTGGCCTTCACGAAGGGCAGGTTCACGCCGAACATGAGCCCTTTGCCGAGGGCCACGACGCCCGGGGCCACGCCGTCGGCCGCTTTCGGTTCCGGCTCCCCGCGCCGGATGGCCTCGAACACCCGGTCCAGGTGGGCGAGGTTCACCTTCGACGCCTCCGCATCAGCACCGACGGCGGCCAGCTGGCGGCGCACCTGATCGAGAATGGTCCGCCCCATGGAGGTGGCGGGCGGCGCCACGAGCAGAAGGGCCTCGGCGTCCGTAGCGGCCACCAGGGAGATGAGGCAGCCTTCGCTGTGGCCCAGGAGGAGGATCTTCCGGCCCCTGGCCTCGGGGAGCGTGCGCGCGTAGGCCACCGCGGCCCGGGCGTCACCCGCCTGGGCCTCCAGGGAGATGTCCATCTTCGGATCCCAGTGGCCGATGAACCGCTTGTCGAACCGCAGGCTGCCGAGGCCCTGGGCCTGCAGCCAGCGGGCGAGGTCGCGGCCCCCATGACTCGGTTTGGGGAACAGCCGATTGGACCAGTCCCGGTCCGTGGGGCCGCTGCCCGCCACCATCACGACGAAGTAGGGGTGGGCGCCGCCCGGGAGCACCGAGCCCTTGAGGGTGGCCCCGTTGAAGCCGGGGAAGCTGATCTCCCGCTCGGCGGGCGCCTGGGGTGCCGCCATCAGCAGGGCGGGGATGAGGCAGGGCATCAAAGATCGCATCGAGGTCTCAGGTGAGGCGGCTGCGCAGCCGGTAGGCGTGGATGATGGGCGGGACGATGGCCCCGAGGAGGACGGTGAGCGCCACCCACTGGCCGAGGGC
>DATFAX010000009.1:0-8427 GCA_035254125.1 Holophagaceae bacterium
CCCCGATAGGCTTTTGACCTATACACACTTTCCAGGCGTGCTCCTTAAACCACTCGGACAACTCTCCAGGAACCGCGCTTTCACGCGAATGGGCAGTCTAGCACGGAAGCGGGGGAGCACCAAGGCGGAAGGCTGGAAGCCCCGCCTGACGCTGGCTCCGGTCCGCCCTACACTGGCGGGATGCGCCTCCACCTCTCCCGCTTCGTGTGCATGGATCCGGCCTCCAACCTGGCCCGCATGGAGGCCGAGGCCCATGCCGCGGCCCAGGGGGGCGCAGACCTCGTGGTGTTCCCGGAGAGCTTCCTCCACGGCTACACCCGGGAGCTGGCCCCCACCGTGGCCCGGGCGGCGTTCCGCCGGATCTCCGGCGACCATCCGGGCACGGGCTTCGTGTTCGGGTCCTTCACGGAGGACCGCCGCAACCGCATGACCGTGTGGCAGGGCGGCCTGGAGAAGGCCACCTACGACAAGGTGCACCTCTTCGCGCCCAACGATGAGGGCCGCCTCTGGGATCCGGGCGACCGCTACGTCTCCGTGAAGCTGGGGGACTGGACCCTGGGCCTCCTCAACTGCAACGACCTGCGCTTCCCCGAGCAGGCCCGGGCCCTCACGCTGGAGGGCGGCGCCGACCTGCTGCTGGCCGTCGCCTGGTGGCCCTGGCGCCGGGACCACATCATCTCGACCCTGCTCCGGGCCCGCGCCATTGAAAACGCCTGCTTCGCCGCCGTCTGCACCATCAGCGCCTCCGAGTGGCCCGGCGAGGCCTTCGCCGGAGCCGGCAACCACGTCTTCGACCCCCTGGGCGAGCCGCTGCGCAGCCCCGACGACCACACCTACCACCTGGACCGCGCCCGCTTCGAGGCCGTCATGGTGGATCCGCGGAAGACCCACCTGGACATCCGAACGGTGGATCGCCGCTGACGTTCAGTGGTGCACGCCCGGGTGGTAGAGGAGGGCGAGCACCACACCGAGCATCAGCGCCAGCCAGGCGAAGAGTTCCATGCGCAGGGGTTCGTGGAGGTGGCCGAAGGGGTGGAGGTGGGGGAATCGCATGGGGACCTCCCTGGATCGGGACACCCCCAATGTCGTGCCCCAAGGCCCCATCCGCCGTAAATTCGTCGTAACCGGGAGGGATCGCCTTCGCCGGTCCCCGGCGATCCGGCCCGGGGGAAAGCCCAGGTACACTGAAGCGATGCCCCTTACCTGGCCTTCGCCTTCCCGCCTCGCCCTGATCCTGGCCCTTGCCTGGGCCCTCTACGTCCTCGTCTGGACCCCCGGTCCCTTCAGCCTCCGCCTCCTGGGCTTCTACCCCAAGGTGCTGGGCTCCCGCGTGGTGGGGTGGGCCGCCACCCGGCGCCTCCCCATGGGCTGGCGCGAGCCCATCCTGGGCCGCTTCGGCCGGCACTTCGGCGCCAACTTCGCCGAGGCGGAGAAGCCCCTGGATCAGTACGAATCCCTGCAGGCCTTCTTCACCCGCCGCCTGAAACCGGGACTCCGGCCCCAGGCCGAAGTCGTGCCCGGCTTCCTCAACAGCCCCGTGGACGGCCGCATCATCGCCTCCGGCCTCATCGAGGCGGGCATGGCCATCCAGGCCAAGGGGCTGCCCTACCGCATCACCGAATTGCTGAAGCACGATCCCGAGGCGAAGCGCTTCGAGGGCGGCCACTTCCTGACCATCTACCTGGCCCCCAAGGACTACCACCGCATCCACGTGCCCCTCCAGGGCCGGGTCACCGCGGCCGGCCGGGTGGAGGGCGAGCTCTGGCCCGTGAACGACGCCAGCACGGGGAACGTGCCCCGCCTCTACGAGCGCAACCGCCGGGCCACCTGGGTGGCCACGGGTACGGGGCCCGATGAGGGGTTGGAAGTAGCTGCCATCCTCGTGGGCGCCACCCACGTGGGCGGCGTCATCATCGACGACCGCTGGCTCGAGGGCCGGAAGCTGCCCAAGGACGGCTCCCTGGTCGTGGACAACCTGGCCTGCGAATCCGGTGACGACCTCGGCACCTTCGAGTTCGGCTCCACGGTGGTGCTCCTCATCGGGGGCCCCCGGGCCGGCGAGTGGGTGGCCGGGCGCACTGAAGGGGACGTGAAGATGGGTCAGCGCCTGGGAGCCTTCCGGTGAGCACCTCCGAACCCGAACAGAACTTCCTGGACCCGCTGGATCCCGCCGAGCCCAAGGTCTTCGAGGCCCCCGCGCCCGAGCGTGAGGATGCCACCGAGATGGAGGGCTTCGATCCCTTCTGGGAGGAGGGCGGCGACCTGCCCGGCGCCCTGGAGGCCCTGTTCACCGCCGCCGGCGAAGTGCTGGACATCCCCAAGCTGCGGGAACTCACGGGCTTCCCCGAGGGCGCCCTGCGCCAGGCCATCGAGAAGCTCCAGGAGCGCCTGCAGCCGCCGCGTGGCCTGCGCCTCATCGAAGTGGGTGGCGGCTGGCGCATGGCCACCTCCCCGCTCTACACGGAGCTCGTGAGCCGCATGGTCACCACCGTGCGCAGCGGCCGGCTCACCCCCGCCCAGCTGGAGGCGCTGAGCATCATCGCCTACCGCCAGCCCGTGACCCAGCCCGAGATCAACCAGATTCGCGGCGTCTCCAGCAGCGCCACCCAGATCAAGAGCCTCCTGGAGCGCGACCTCATCGTGACCGCCGGCCGCAAGCCCGTGGTGGGTCGCCCCATGATGTACGCCACCACCCAGGCCTTCCTCGTGCACTTCGGCCTCAAGAACCTCCACGACCTGCCCCAGCTGGCGGACTTCGGCGAAGGCAAGCTCGAGGCCCAGGCCCTCCTGGCCCTGGAGCCGCCCATGCCCGAGGACGGCCTGTTTGGCGCGGGATCCGAGGCCCTCCCCCCCGGGGAAGCCCCGGAACCGGAGGAAGCCCCAGCGCCCGAGGGTGGCGAGGCCGAATGACCGAAGCCACCTTCAAAGGCTGGACCCGCCCCGGCCCCGTGCCCCCCGGGGGCGTCGAGCTGGAGGCGGACGAGACCCTGGACTACCTCTGCGGGCACTACCGCATCTTCCAGTACGCCAAGGGCCACCGCTTCAGTGTGGACGACATCTTCCTGGGGTGGTTCGCCACCTGCTGGTGCCCCCGCATCGACCGCTACGCGGACCTGGGCTCCGGCATCGGCAGCGTGGGGATGACCGTGGCCTGGCGTGCCCCCGGCGCCCGGGTGCACACCGTGGAGGCCCAGGACATCTCCGCGCGCCTCGCCCGCAAGAGCGTGGCCTACAACGGGCTCCAGGACCGCTACACCATCCATGAGGGGGATCTGCGGGACAACGACCTCGCGGCCTTCGGCCCCTACGACCTCGTCACGGGCTCCCCGCCCTACTGGCCCCTGGGCAGCCGTGTGGAGGCCGCCCATCCCCAGGCCATCCCCGCGCGGCTCGAGGTGCGTGGCACCATCGCCGACTACGCCCTGGCCGCGGCAAAGCTCCTGGCCCCCGGCGGGCTCTTCGCGTGCGTCTTCCCCCTGGATCAGATCGAGCGCGCCGAAGCCGCCTATCGCGAGGCGGACCTCACCCTGCTCCATGTGCAGGACGTGATCTTCAAGGAGGGCGAGCCCTACGGCCTGCGCTTCTACGGCGGCAGCCGCCGGGCGGATCTGCCCGAGGCCGTGAACGCCAACCCCGGCTTCCCCGTGGCCGGCGCCCCCATCACCATCCGCCGCAAGGACAACAGCGTGGACCCGAGCATCGCCGCCGTCCGCCTGGCCCTGGGCTTCCCGCCTGGCCTCATGCTGGACGCGCCGGTGCCTCCAGAGAAGCGCTTCGGGAGCGCCTAGGCATCCCCAGGACGAGGCCCAGTAGGAGGAGGTGGGCGCCCATGGACAGGAAGGGGGCCCGCCCGGGCTGCAGGATGGTCACGTCCCAGCGCAGGTCCACCAGGGCATTGGCGAGGTTCCAGCCCCAGTGGAGGGCCACCGCCGCCCAGAGGGTGTCGAACCGGGCCAGGGCGGCGGCATAGGCCACCCCCAGGGTGAAGAGGAAGGCCCACTCCATAGGCCCCTTCCCGAGGCGGAAGACGTGGTTCACCACGAAGAGGGCGGCGGACGCGGCGACGAATCCCACGGCCCCCCATTTCGGTGGCCAGAGGCGCCAGGGGAGGCCCCGGGTCACCAGGTCCTCCGCCACGGAGGGGATGAAGGTGGTGACCCCGGCGCCCAGCAGCGCGATCAGGAGCCCTTGGCCCGGCGCCGCCACGGGCCCCACCGCGTAGATCCCCAAGGCGATCCCCAGGACCAGGGCCAGCCCCTTGGCGGCGAGGGCCGCCCCCAGGAGCCCCAAGAAGGTGGGGCCGAAGCCCGGCGCCCGGCCCAGGCCGAAGGTCTGGAAGCCCGGCGCCCGGCCCAGGCCGAAGGTCTGGAACCCCGGGCGGCCCAGGGCCCGACCCACTCCCAGGGCCAGGAGGTAGAACCCGAGCCAGAGCAGGGCGAGTGCGTCCATCCGGCCCCAGCGGCGCAGGCCCAGTCCTTCCGGCAGCTGGTAGGCCACCATCAGCACCAGGAGGAGCCCCAAGGAGGCTCCCGTTCGGCGCGGGGCTTCGGGGGTGGGGTCACTCGGGCTCACGGATCCTCCTCCGGGGCAGACGGATCAGCCGGTCGGGCGTTTAGGCGGAGCCGCGGATCCGTCCAGGTCCGGGCTCGCATCCCGGGCCCCGGGGCCGGCGATGCTGGAGGTCGGAGGTGGCCCATGCCCGTGGCCCTGGTGAGCGGCGCCGGAGGAATCGGAACCGCGGTGGTCGGTGCCCTGAGGGGCCGAGGATGGCAGGTGGCGGTGCTCGGCCGGGATGCCACTCGCAACGCCGCCACGGGCGCGGATCTCCCCCTCACGGGCGATGCCACCCGCAGCGAGGATCTCCAGCTGGCCGTGGAGACCACCCTCGCCACCTACGGCCGGCTCGATGGCCTGGCCCACAGCGTGGGGTCCCTCCTCTTGAAGCCGGGTCACCTGACCCGGGACGAGGACTTCGACGAGCTGCTCCGCGTGAACCTCGGGAGCGCCTTCAGGGCGGCGCGGGCCGCACTCCGGCCCATGGTGCAGCAGGGATCCGGCTCCATCGTGCTGGTCTCCAGCGTGGCCGCCTTGGCGGGCCTGCCCAACCATGAGGCCATCGGCGCAGCCAAGGGAGGTGTGGCCGCCCTGGCCGCCAACCTCGCGGCGACCTACGCGTCCAAGGGAATCCGCGTGAACGCGGTGGCCCCGGGCCTCACCCGGACCCCTTTGACCGAGCGGATCTTCCGGAGCGAGACCGCCCTGCAGGCCAGCCTCGCCCTGCATCCCCTCGGCCGCGCCGGCGAGCCCGGGGACGTGGCGGCCCTCATCGCGTTCCTGCTCTCCATCGAGAGCGGTTGGATCACCGGGGCCCACCTTCCGGTGGATGGGGGCCTGACCGGGCTCCGCACCCGCTAGGCCGCCCCCGCCCGTGGCCTTGGCACGGTGTTCGCCAATTCATGGGGATTTTCTGCCCGTCCCGATAAGGGACCTGGAGTCTCCCATGGATCGTGGAACCTGGATCGGCCTGCTCTTGGGCATCACCCTGCTGGGAGTCGCCATCGGCTTCGGCCCGACGCCCCGCATCTTCTTCCATCCCGCCAGCACCATGGTGGTGGTGGGGGGCATCCTGGCGGCGACCTTCATCCGCTTCCCCCTGGGCCATGTGGCCGGCGCCCTGCGCATCGCGAGCCGCGCCTTCTTCACCCGGGTCCCCGAGCCCCAGGAGGTGGTGCGGCAGATCGTGGGCCTGGCCCAGATCGCCAAGCGCCAGGGCACCAACAACCTGGAGAAGCAGGCCAGCCTGGAGGGTTTCCTGGGCCAGGGCCTGAAGATGGTGGTGGACCGCCTGGACAAGGAGCACATCGAGGATCGCCTCCTCCGGGAGATCCAATCCACCCAGGAACGCCACTCCCAAGGGCAGGAGATCTTCCGCTTCATCGCCACCGCGGCCCCCAGCTTCGGCATGGTGGGCACGCTCATCGGCATGGTGCAGCTCTTCGCCACCATGAAGGACCCCTCGGGTGTGGGCAACGCCATGGCCCTCTCCCTGCTCTCCACCCTGTACGGCGCCGTGATCGCCTACCTCTTCGCCATCCCCGTGGCCGGCAAGCTCGAACTGCGCAGCCGAGAGGAGCTCCAGATGAAGCGCCTCATGCTGGAAGGCGTGATGGGCATCCAGGCCGAGATGAATCCGGCCCTCCTCGAAAGCCAGCTCAACGCCCACCTGGCCCCCCGCAATCAGGTCCGCCTCCACGCCAGCGCGAGGTAGCCGTGACCCGCGCACCGTCGACCCGCTTCCTCCGTCGGAAGGATGACTTCGAGGGCCTCTGGCTCATTACCTTCGCGGACCTCATGGTTCAGCTCATGGCCTTCTTCGCCCTCGTGTACAGCTTCGGGGCCCAGGACCAGGCCAAGATGCAGCAGGTGCTCCAGAGCCTCCGGAAGGCCCTGGGCGTGCAGGCGGAGCCCGCCAACGGCATCCTGCCCGGCACGGGCGCCCTGGATCCCGACAAGGCCTCGGACCTGGAGAAGTCCCTGACCGAGGCCATGTCCCAGGAGGGCCCGGACAAGGGCGTGCGGATGCGCATCGTCACCTTCCGGGGCAGCCTCTCCTTCGAGAACGGCAGCGCCGCCATCGCCCCCGGCAGCAGCTTCCTCCTGGATCGCATCGCCAAGCTCACCGGGGACTACCCGGGCTTCACCCTCATCTGCGAAGGCCACGCCGCCGTGGGCGAGCGGGACCGGCTCACGGGCGGCGACGCCCTCAGCCTAAGCAGCACCCGGGCCCAGAACGCCATGCGGGAGCTCCTGAAGCGGGGCGTGCCCGGCAGCATCATCGCCCTGGAGGCCCACGGGGACACCAAGGCCGAAGGCGACAACGGAACGCCGGAAGGCCGGGCGCTGAACCAGGAAGTGAAGTTCCGGTTCCAGCGGGTGGCCGAGCGCTAAGCCCCTCCGTCCAGGGGACCCACCTCCAGCCTCAGGGCCTGGAGGGAGTGGTTGATATCCCGGAGGAAGAGGTAGAGCGAGGCGATGAGGCAGAGCAGGCAGCTGACGAAGAGGGCCACCACCACGCCCGTGGAGGAGAGGTCCAGCAGGGCTCCCAGGAAGATGGTGATGACCAGGAGGGAGGCCAGCAGCACACTGGTGCCCGCCAGGGCCATGGCCGCCCGCAGGAGGCGGGCCTGCTCCAGGAGGATCCGGAGCTGGGCCCGGTCGTTGTCCCGCTCCCGCCCCGTGGCCGATCGCATCTCCACGCCCAGCTGCCGGGTGCGGTCGATGATCCGGGCATAGCGATTGGTCATCGACAGGAGGAGCAGCCCCACGCCCGATATGAGGATCACCGGGCCGATGGCCACTTGGAGCACCGGGATGAGGTCGCGGAGCGGCATATCCCCAGGCTAGGCCCACGGGGCGCGACCTGCGGCACAGATGGGGTGGAACATCCCCTCAAGGGAACGGGCGCCCCAGGGCGCCCGTTCCGCAGGAGGATTCCGGCCCGGGAGCTACTCTTCCTCGTCGTACTCGGCGTTGTGCCAAACATTCTGGACGTCGTCGTTGTCCTCGACGGTGTCCAGGAACTTCTGGAAGGACTTCAACTTGTCGGGGCCCAGTTCCACGGAGGTACTGGGGGCCATGATGATCTTGGCCTCGATGACGGGCAGGCCCGCCTTGTCCACGGCGGCCTTGACGGCCTCGTAGGATTCCGGGGTGGTCTGGATCACCCAGGCGCCGCCCTCGTCCTTCACGTCGTCGGCGCCGGCCTCCAGGGCCACCTCCATGACCTTGTCCTCGGCCACTTCGGCCTCCACCACGATCTGCCCCTGCTTGGAGTAGAGGTAGGTGGCGCTGCCCACGGTGCCCAGCTCGCCGCCGAACTTGGTGAAGTAGCTGCGGATCTCGGGCGTGGTGCGGTTCTTGTTGTCCGTCATGGCCTCGATGATGATGGCCACGCCGCCGGGGAACCGGCCTTCGTAGGTGACTTCCTCGTAGGTCACGCCCTCGAGTTCGCCCGTGCCCTTCTTGATGGCGCGCTCCCAGTTGTCCTTGGGCATGTTGGCGCCCTTGGCCGTGTCCACCGCCAGGCGGAGACGGGGGTTGGAGGCGATGTCACCGCCGCCCATGCGGGCCGCCACGGTGATTTCCTTCAGGATGCGGGTGAAGATCTTGCCGCGCTTGGCGTCGGCCGCACCCTTCTTGTGCTTGATGGTGCTCCATTTGCTATGGCCGGACATGGGGACTCCTTGATTCGTCGGTCGTCAGTCGTCGGGTCGTTCAGCCGCGGAGGGCGCGGCGGGAGATGCGGGCGAAGGGGGGCGGCTCCTGCATGATCTTGGGCCGCTCGAGGAGGAACTGGTACCACTGCTCCCCGTAGACCTTCATCTTCATGGCCTTGCCGTTCTGGAGCAGGTTGCGGTTGGTGATGAG
>DATFAX010000010.1:0-16593 GCA_035254125.1 Holophagaceae bacterium
GCGATCCTGAAGTCGGGCACCCGCAGCTTCAAGGACATGGCCGCCGCCGTGGGCGATCCCCTGGCCAGCGGCATCTTCGCCCTGGGCAACGTGACCTCCGTGTTCTACATGGACCGCTTCGTCACCGTGAACAAGGTGGGCAACGCCGAGTGGAGCAGCCTCATCGACCCCATCTGCGAGGTGGTCGAGGATCTGAAGGTGGAGGAGGAAGCCGCCGGCGATCACGTGGCCAAGGGGCCCGATGCCGCCGCCGACGACAAGCTCGCCAAGATCAACGACCTGCTGGAAACCCGTATCAAGCCGGGCCTCGCGGGGGACGGCGGCGGCCTGGAGATCATCTCCTTCGACGGTCACACCCTGCAGATCAGCTACCACGGCGCCTGCGGCAGCTGCCCCAGCGCCTCCGGCGGCACCCTCCGCTTCATTGAGGGGCTGATCCAGGATGAAGTGGATCCCAACATCCAGGTGATCGCCTACTGACGGAATCCGTCCGTGGCTGAAGTCCGCACCCCTCGCGCCCGAAGCGGAGGGTGGAGGTCGACTTGAACGCCACATCCCGCCCGGTCCAGACGCGCATCGTGCACATGCCCCGCCGGGTGGTGATGCGTCACCGCTCCCACGCGGTGCTGGAGGGGCACCTGCGGGCCTATGACCAGCTCCTGCGCCGGGCCACCGAGGCGGCGCCTGCGCTGTTCGCCCACAGCCTCGAACACCTGGCGCGTCACCTGAAGGTGAAGGCCATCCTCCTGGCCCGCCCCGTGGGGGATCGGTGGACGGCCCCCTGGCAGTACCCCGAGGACACCCTCCGTCCCCCGGAGGCCCCCTGCCGGTGGGTGATGGATTACCCCGGCCGCACCCTCGTGGTGCGGGACGCCCGCCACGACGACCGGTGGGGTGGCCATCCGGACCTCCGGGGCCTCGGCGCCCTGGCCGCCGTGGGGGTCTGGGAGGGCGGGAGCTCCGGTGCGGTGCTCATGGCCGTGGCGGATCAACCCCGCACCTTCACCCGCCCGGAGCTGGCCATGCTCCATGCTGTGGCGGGGCTCCTGGGCAAGGCGCTGGAGGTGGAGGCCCTGAAGGTGGATCTGCACCGGGTCCAGGAGGCCCTGGCCCTCACCGAGGCGGTGGTGGCCGACAGCGCGCTCCAGGATGCCGCCTCGGGCCTGCCCAACCGCCGCTACCTGGAGATCTGGCTCAAGGCGAACCTCTACCTGGCCCGCCGCCGCGGCGAGGGCATGGCCGTGGTCCGGTGGACCCAACCCTCCAAGGAGCTCAAGCTGCTCCGCGCCGTGGCGGAGAGCCTCCGAGGTGAGGACCTGATGATCTGCGAAGGGAAGGGCCGCTGCCTCCTGCTGCTGCCCCGAACCCCTAAGGGCGGTGCCCAGATCCTCGTCCACCGCCTGCGCCAGAAGCTGGGGGACCTCCCCATGACCGCCACCCTCTGGGACCCGGAGACCGACGACCTGCTGCTGAAGAGCGTCCGCGCCCGCCTGGACGAAGCCCTTCCCGAGGCCCAGGCCCTGCCCAAGACGGTGGCCTGGCGGGGGTGAGGCCACCTGCAGCCTCCAGGCTCCGGCCCGTCCCTGACCCTGGCCCGTTCCGCGACCTCATGGGATGATGAATGTTCGTTTGACCCCAGGTATGGGGTCCTATGGAGGTTCCGTGGATACGCCGACCCTGGTGAAGGCCGCCCTGCAAGCCCTGGCTCCCGAGGCGGAGGTCTCCCATGGGGATCTGCTGAAGTGGTATGGCCTCATGCACATGGGGCGTCTCCTCGACGACAAGGCCCCCAACTACCTCAAGCAGGCCATCGGCTGGTCCTACCACGCCCCCTGCGCCGGTCACGAGGGCATCCAGCTGGCCCTGGGTCTGGCCTTCCGCCCTGGCAAGGACTACCTCTTCCCCTACTACCGGGACCTCATGACCTGCCTCGCCGGCGGCCTCACCCCCGAGGAGATCATCCTCAACGGCATCTCCAAGGCCACCGATCCCAGCAGTGCCGGCCGCCACATGAGCAACCACTTCGGGAAGCCCGAGATCGGCATCCAGAACGTGAGCAGCCTCACGGGCAACCACACCCAGCACGCCTCGGGCCTGGGCCGCGCCGTGAAGTACTACAAGTCCGACGCCATCGTGTACTGCAGCCAGGGCGAGAGCAGCCTCTCCGAGGGCTACTGCTACGAGGCCATCGTGGGCGCCGACAAGGAGAAGCTCCCGGTCGTCTTCGTGGTGCAGGACAACGGCTACGGCATCTCCGTGCCCAAGAAGGACCAGGCCGCGAACTTCTTCCTGTGCGACAACTTCGCCGGCCTGCCCAACCTCAAGATCATCAAGTGCGACGGGCTCGACCTGCTGGCCAGCCGCGCCGCCCTCTCCGAAGCCATCGCCCACGCGGCCAGCGGCCAAGGGCCCGCCATGGTCTACGCCACCTGCGTGCGCATCGGCAGCCACTCCAACTCCGATCGCCATGAGTGGTACCGCGATGAGCAGGAGCTGGCCGCCGCCAAGGCCGCGGATCCGCTGCCCCGCTTCCGGAAGTTCTGCCTGGAGCGCGGGCTGAAGGAAGATGAGCTCCAGGCCCTCGAGCACGAGAACCAGCAGCGCTACCTCTCGGCCCACGACGCCGCCATGGCCGCACCGAACCCCACGCCCGCGAGCATCCACGACTTCGTCATCCCCGAAGCCTGGACGAGCCCCACGTTCCCGGACGGTCTCCACCACGAGCAGGGCGATGCGATCACCCTCCTGCAGGCCCTGAACACCACCCTCAAGGAGGAGTTCCGCCACAACCCCGACACCTTCATCTGGGGCCAGGACATGGCCAACAAGGAGAAGGGCGGCATCTTCAACGTCACCAAGGGCATGCAGCCGGAGTTCGGCGAGGCCCGCGTGTTCAACGCCCCCATCGCCGAGGATTACATCGTCGGCACCGCCAACGGCATGAGCCGCTACGACGACAAGCTGCGCATCGTGGTGGAGGGCGCCGAGTTCGCCGATTACATCTGGCCCGCCGCCGAGCAGATCGTGGAGACCAGCCACGACTACTGGCGCAGCAACGGCAAGTTCTCGCCCAACATGACCATCCGCATCGCCTCGGGCGGCTACATCGGCGGCGGCCTCTACCACTCCCAGAACGTGGAAGGCTGGCTCACCACCCTGCCCGGCATCCGCGTGGTGGTGCCCGCCTTCGCCGACGATGCCGCGGGCCTCCTGCGCACGGCCATGCGGAGCCGGGGCACCACCCTCTACCTGGAGCCCAAGTTCCTCTACAACGCCGCCATGGCCAAGGCCCACGTGCCCGCGGAGTTCGCCGTGCCCTTCGGCAAGGCCCGCGTGCGCCGCACCGGCACGGACCTCACGATCCTCGCCTTCGGCACCCCCGTGCACTTCGCTTTAGAGGCCGCCGCCAAACTGGAGGCCGAGGGCAAGAGCGTGGAGGTCGTCGACCTCCGCAGCCTCAGCCCCCTGGATGAGGACACCATCCTCGCCAGCGTGAAGAAGACCCACCGCTGCCTCATCGCCCACGAGGACAAGGTCTTCGGCGGCTTCGGTGGTGAGCTGGCGGCGATCGTGGCGTCCAAGGCCTTCAGTTGGCTGGACGCCCCCGTGGAGCGCGTGGGCTCCGAGTTCACGCCCGTGGGCTTCAACCGCATCCTCGAGCGCGCGACCCTGCCCAACACGGACAAGGTGCTCGCCGCCGCGCGGAAGGTGCTGGCCTTCTAGGTGTCCAGGGCCCCGTCCAAGTCCTGGACATAGCGGGCCCAGACGTCGAGCAGGTGCCGGAGACAGCCGGGGCCCAGCCGGAGCTGGGCCCGGCCCTTCTGCGCCTCGGCCCGGAAGCAGGGGCTGGCGGCGAGGTAGCGCCCGAGGTCCGGCTTGTGTTCGGGCAGGCGGCCATCGGCGTGGATGAGGAGGTTCCGCAGCTCCCGGAGACGCGTGAGCTCCAGCCAGGCGGGCCCCTCCCGGGCGGTGGGGAGACCGGCCACCTTCTCCAGGTAGAGCGCCGAGCGCTCCATCCCCCGGGAGCGCAGGTCCCCGGCACCCAGGCTCAAGTGCCGGGACGCCTGGATCGAGTGGCAAAGACCGTCCAGCTCCACCTCGAGGGTGGCGTAGAGGGTGAGGAGGGCGCTGCGGCGCTGCAGGTCGGGAAGGAAGGCCGCGGCATGGGCTTCGGCCAGGGCTTCGACGGAATCCGCGTACATCGACCAGAGGCCCTGCTGGGTCTCCTGCCGCGCTACCCACTCCCGGGGTGTCTCGCAGAGGGCCATCGGGCACCTCCTCCGCCCTTCCAGCCTAACGCCGGTGGCAAGGTGGCCTTCTACCGCGCCACCACCTCGGCTTCGCCCTCGATCCGCGCCACGATGCGGAAGGCTGTGGGCGCGGCGATCACACTCTCGAGGCGCACCTCCCGGAGCTGGCCCTTCAGCTCCAGACCCGGGGCCAGGGGGCGGTTCAGCTGCTCGTGGGCCAAGGCCATAAGGTCCTTGAACTGCTGGCCGATGAGCACGGTGCTCTTCTCCTGGATCATGCGGCGGATTTTCGACTTGAAGAGCCAGGCTCCGGTCCTGGTGATCCACCCCGTGCTGGCCAGGGTGAAGTCCAGGTCCTCCAGCTTGACGAGCCCCTCGGGAGTGATGGCGGGCCGGCCCTGAAGGGTGATGATCCCGGTCAGGGGCCCCTGCACGTCCAGCTCCAGGAGGGCCTTGCCCTGGTCTCCGGAGAGGGCGGCGGTGCGGATGGTCAGGGGACCCCGCTCGGTCTCGAAGGTCTTTCCGGCGAGGGCTTCGTTCAATTGCATCGTGGCGCTGGCGTAGTCCAGCTCCGCCTCGGCGCGGACGTGGAAACCAGGGGTGATCTGATCCGCCACGTCGAGGTCCGGAAGGGGGCGCGCTTCGGCGCTGGGCTTCGGGCCCACGACGACCAGCGGCCGGGCCTGCAGTTCGGGGGTGACGAAGAGGGTCTGCCCCTCGGTGCGGATGGGGCCCATGCGCAGCTTCTCAGGGCGCAGCACCAGCCAGGCATCCTTGCGCAGCTCGAAGGGCTGGGAGGCTATGGCCCAGGCCTCCCGGGCGCGTTGCCGAAGGAGGTCGGTCTTGCGCACGAGGTCGTCCAGCTGCGCCACGGCCGCCATCACTTGGCCCTGCATGCCCTTGGTGACGTCGTCGGTGATGTCGAGGCCCAGGAAGGTGACCTGGCAGGTGTTCAGCGCCGTGGCGGTGGCCACGGGATCCCGCAGCTCCAGGCGCCAGTCGGGGCGCAGGGCCCACTGGGTGTCCACCTCGATCATGGCGCGGCGGGGCGACTCCGGCGCACGGCCGCAGGAACCCACCACGGTGTAGTGCTGGCCCACGGTGCGCACGCCCACGTCCATGCCGAAATTAACCACCGTGGTCACGGCCACGCGCTGGTTGCTGAACCGGAAGCCCAGGGGCTCGCGGTAGAGGTTGCAGCGGAAGTAGGTGCGGGGCTTGCCCGGGATCTCCGCCCACTGCTCCACCACCGGCGGGGTGCGCGGAGCCAGGGCCTCGATCTGCGGCAGGAAGGAGGCCAGCTCCACCCTCATGGGCAGGGCCAGGGTGGACACCTCGCCCACCGCTGCCGCCTGCAGGACGGGCGGAGGCACAGGTGCGGGAACCCCTTGGGCGGCCAGGGGCAGGGCCAGCGTCAGGACCGCGGCGCGGGGCATGGGCTGGAAAAGGGGGCTAGACCGTGGCGAGCTTGGAAGCGGCCGCCTTCAGGGTCTCGGCGATGGCCATGGGCTCGTGGCCCAGGAAATCGGTGCGCTGCATGAGGTGCACCAGCTGGCCGTCCTTGAGGATGGCGGCCTGTGGGGAGCTGGGCATGGCGCCCTCGAAGTACTCCCGGGCCTGGGCCGTGGCTTCCTTCTCCATGCCGGCGAACACGGTGACGAGGTGATCGAACTTCAAACCGGAGGCCAGGGCGGCGGTGACGCCGGGACGGGCGCCGGCGGCGGCGCAGCCGCACACGCTGTTCACGAGCAGCAGGGTGGTGCCGGGGCGCTGCAGGGCCTGATCCACGGCCTCGGCGGTCATGAGCTGCTCGAACCCGGCCTGCACCAGCTCGTCCCGCATCGGGGCGACCATGTATTCGGGGTAGTTGCTCATGGGGGATCCTCCAAATCGACTTAATAGTTTACTGCGGGAGTCGGGTATTGGCTGCGGGCATAATCGGAGGTCTGGAGCTCGTGATGAAACTCGTCCTCATGGGGGGCAGCCTCCGCCCCGCCTCCCTCAACACCCGGCTTCTCAAGTACTTGGACCGCCAGGTCCAGGAGCGGGGGCACCAGACCCAGGCCTTCGCCGGGGAGGCCCTTCGCTGGCCCCTCTACGAGGATGATCTGGCCGTGCCCGAAGGGGCCCAGCAACTGGCCGAAGCCCTGCGCGGGGCCCAGGGGCTCATCATCGTCTCCCCGGAATACAACGCCGGGATCCCCGGGCACCTGAAGAACGCCATCGACTGGCTCAGCACCCTCAACCCGAGCCCCTGGAAGGAACTGCCCGTGCTCCTCTGCGCGGCCTCCCCCGGCGCCTTCGGCGGCAGCCGCGGGATGCTGAGCTGGCGCGCCACCCTGGCCAACATGGGGGCCTTCGTGGTGCCCCAGGCCCTGCCCATCCCGCACGCCGACCAGAACCTGGCCGAGGACGGCACCCCGAAGGAGGCCCGCACGGCCTCCCTGGTGGGATCCGTGCTGACCGACACCATCGCCTTCTGCGCCCGAATGGGCCACAACTTCTAGGCCGAGACCATGCGCGACTTCTTCAAGAGCCTCTTCGCCTCCTTCTTCGCCCTGGTGCTCTTCTCGGGGATGGGCTTCGTGCTCTTCCTCGTGATCCTCATGGCCGCGGGGTCCTCCGCCAAGCCCGTGGTGCCCGCCAAGGCCGTGCTGGTGCTGAACCTCGATGGCTCCCTCGTGGAGCACGTGGAGGATCCGAACCCCAGCGAGGCCCTGGGCGCGGCGCTCAGCGGCAGCGGTGGTCGGCGCTTCGCCCTCTCCGACCTCCTGGAGGGCCTGGAGACCGCCGCGCAGGATGATCGCGTGGCCGCCCTCTACCTCACGGGCAACCTCCAGGGGGGCGGCCCCGCTCAGTTGCGGGAGCTGCGGCAGGCCCTGGTGGCCTTTGCGGCGAAGAAGCCCCTCGTGGCTTGGAACCTCAACTACGGCCGGGGCGATTACTACCTCGCCAGCGCCGCCAACCAGCTCCTGCTCCACCCCTTCGGCCTCGTGCAGGCCAATGGCTTCGCCGCCGAACCCATGTTCTATGGTGGGGCCTTCAAGAAGTACGGGGTGGAGGTGCAGGTCACGCGGGTGGGCAAATTCAAGAGCGCGGTCGAACCCTACATTCTCGACCGCATGAGCGCCGAGAACCGGGAGCAGCTGCAGACCCTGCTGGATGATCTCTGGTCCGAGTGGAAGGCCACCGTGGCCCAGGGCCGGAAACTGGATGTGGCGGGCCTGCAGGCTCTGGCGGATGAAAAGGGAATGCTGCGGGGCGAGGAGGCCAAGGCGGCCAAGCTCGTGGACCGCCTCGCCAACATGGATGAGGTGCTGGCCCAGCTCAAGGAGCTCACCGGCAAGCAGGCCAAGGACAAGGACTTCCCCCAGATCGAGCTGGAGGCCTACCACGCGGCGGCCTTCAATCCGAAGACCTCCGGGGGTCGCATCGCCGTGGTCCACGCCGAAGGCGAGATCGTGGATGGCGAAGGCAACGCCTCCCAGGTGGGGGGCGACCGCGTGGCGCGGGAGCTGCGCCGCCTCCGCCTCGACGACGGCGTGAAGGCCGTGGTGCTCCGGGTGAACAGCCCCGGCGGCAGCGCCCAGGCCAGCGAAGTGATCCAGCGCGAAGTGATCCTCACCAAGGCCACGAAGCCCGTGGTCATCTCCATGAGTCACCTGGCGGCCTCCGGGGGCTACTGGATCAGCGCCTACGGCAGCCGCGTGCTGGCGGAACCCTCCACCATCACCGGGTCCATCGGGGTCTTCGGCCTCCTGCCCAACGTGCAGAAGCTCGCCGCCGAGCACGGCATCACCTGGGACAGCGTGCAGACGGCCAAGCTCTCCAACCCTCAGAGCCTGGCGCGCCCCAAGAGCCCCGAGGAGCTGGCCCGCATTCAGGCCGTAGTGGACGACATCTACGCCCGCTTTCTGGACAAGGTTTCCGAGGGCCGCAAGCTCAAGCGCGACGCCGTGCAGGAGATCGCCCAGGGTCGCGTGTGGTCCGGCCAGGCGGCCCTCAAGCTGGGCCTCGTGGATGAACTGGGCGGCCTGCAGGACGCCGTGAAGGCCGCGGCAAAGCTCGCCAACCTCACGGACTATGCGGTGCAGGGCCCCGAGCATGCGCCGGATGGCTTCCTCAAGGCCGTGGTCAAGGGCCTCACCCAGGGCAAGCCCCGCCGCGTGGTGAAGGCGGGCCCCGTGGACCAGCTCAAGGGCGAGATGTTGCGCCAGTTCGAGGTGCTCGAGGGGCTCAACGATCCCCAGGGCGCCTATGCGCGGATGCCGTTCGAGCTGGGGCTGAAGTAGGAGCGATCAGCTGTCAGCTGTCAGCTGTCAGCTATCAGCCAAGAACAGGCGCCGACCCATCGGATGGGTCGGCGCCTCGCTTTAGCTGACCGCTGAAAGCTGATAGCTGACCGCTAACCGCTGACAGCTGATCCCTGACCGCTTCCCTCACCTAGGCAGCATCTCCGGACGCCAGCCCTGGAGCACGCGCATGTAGCTCGCCCGCTCATAGGCGCCGGGATTGGGCACTTTGGAGAGGCTCATGCTGCCGTGGGCCTGTCGGAGGCTCTCGTATTCCCGGGTCTCCAGCCACTCGGCCATCCCCTGGCGCAGGGCCTTGAGGTGGCCGGGTCCCTTGATGAGGAGGGAGGAGACGAGCTGCACCGAGTGGGCGCCGGCCATGACGGCCTTGAGTGCATCCTCCACTTCGTGCACGCCCCCGCTGCAGGAGAGGCTGCCGGGGAAGGGGCCGTGGAGCAGGGCCAGGGCGTGGAGGCGGGGCAGCAGCTCCCGGGGGTCGGAAAGGAAGAGGCGGGGCACCAGCTGCAGGCTCTCCAGGTCGAAGTCCGGCTGGAGGAAGCGGTTGAAGAGCACCAGGCCGTCGGCGCCCGCTTCATGGAGGCGACGGGCGAGGTTGGGCAGGCTGGTGAAGGTGGGGCTGAGCTTCACGGCGAGGGGGATCTTGACCTCGGCCTTCACCCGCTTCACCAGCTCCACCAACTGGTTCTCCAGCAGGGCGGCGGATTGGGTGGGGTCCGTGGCGATCTCGTAGGTGTTCAGCTCCAGGGCATCGGCGCCCGCCTCCTCCATGAGCCCCGCATAGTGCACCCAGCCCGTGGGCGTGGTGCCATTGAGGCTGGCGATGACCGGGATGGCGACCGCGGCCTTGATCTTGCGGATCTGCTCCAGGTAGGTCTGCGGCCCCAGGGTGAAGGCGGAAGGATCCGGCAGGTAGGTGGCCGCCTCCGCGTGGGCATTGGAATGCATCTCCAGGTCCATCAGGGTGCCGAACTGCTCCCGGGTGATCTGCTCCTCGAAGAGGGAGTGCATGACCAGGGCCGCGGCGCCGGCATCCTCCAGGCGGCGGACGGTGTCGAGGTTGTCCACCAGGGGGGAGGCGCCGACGACCAGCGGGTGGGGCAGGGTGAAGCCGAGGTAGCTGAGTGAGAGGTCCATGGTCATCCGCCTCAAGCCTGGGTGGAGGGGGTGGGGCCGGCCGCGGCGTCCATCTGGGCCAGCTGGGTGAGGGCCGCGTAGCGGCGGGCGAGGTCCATCTGGCTCTCGGCCAGCATGCGGGCGAAGGCTTCCGGATGGGCCTGCTCCACCATCCTGAACCGGGTCTCGTTGCGGAGGAACCGGCCCAGGTCGCCCTTGGGGGCGGCGCTGTCGAGCTGGAGCGGGGCCTGGCCTTCGCTGAGGCGGCGCGGGTCGTTGCGGAAGAGGGGCCAGTAACCGCTCTCCACGGCGAGCTTGGTCTGCTCGGCGCCCTGGGCCAGGTCGTAGCCATGGGCGATGCAGGGGCTGTAGGCGAGGATGAGGCTCGGGCCGCGCCAGCTCTCGGCTTCCTGGAAGGCCTTCACAGTCTGGCCGTCCTTGGCGCCGATGGCGACCTTGGCGACGTACACGTGGCCGTAGCTGAGCGCCAGCAGGGCCAGGTCCTTCTTGGGGGTCTGCTTGCCGCCGGAGGCGAACTTGGCCGCGGCGCCCATGGGGGTGGACTTGGAGGCCTGGCCGCCGGTGTTGGAATACACCTCGGTGTCGAGCACGAGGATGTTCACGTCCTCGCCGGAGGCCAGCACATGGTCCAGGCCGCCGTAACCGATGTCGTAGGCCCAGCCGTCGCCGCCCACGATCCAGACACTCCGGCGCACCAGGTGCTCGGCGAGGCCGCGCAGGCGGATGGCGGGGGCGTCCGTGCGGCCGTCCAGCAGCTTGACCAGTTCCTGGATGCGCCCGCGTTGGACCTTGATGGTGGCTTCATCGTGGGCCGTGGCCCCTGCGATGAGGCCGTCCACCAGCTCGCCGGGCAGGCCGCCCGAGAGGAGGCGCAGCTGGCCCAGGGCGAGGCCCTGTTGCTGATCGGCGGAGAGGCGCATGCCGTAGCCGAACTCGGCGTTGTCCTCGAAGAGGCTGTTGGCCCAGGCGGGACCGCGGCCGTCCTTGTTGGTGGTGTAGGGGGTGGTGGGCAGGTTGCCGCCGTAGATGCTGGAGCAGCCCGTGGCGTTGGCGATCATGAGGCGGTCACCGTAGAGCTGGGTGAGCAGCTTCAGGTAGGGAGTCTCGCCACAGCCGGCGCAGGCGCCGCTGAACTCCATGAGGGGCTCCAGGAGCTGGGTGCCCTTCACGTCGAGCTTCATGGTTTCGCGATCCTGTTCCTCGAGGCCCAGGAAGAAATCGAAGTTCGCCTTGTCCCGCTCGAGGATCGGGTGCTGGGGCACCATGTCGATGGCCTTGTGGCTGGGGTTGGACTTGTCCTTGGCGGGGCACACCTGGACGCAGAGGGTGCAGCCGGTGCAGTCCTCGGGGGCCACCTGGATGACGTACTTCTTGCCCTTGTGCTCGGGGCCCTTGTAGTCCGTGGACTTGAAGCCCTCGGGGTGACCGTGGAGCTCCGCGGGCTCGAAGACCTTGGCCCGGATGGCGGCGTGGGGGCACATGAGCACGCACTTGTTGCACTGGATGCAGATGGAGCTGTCCCAGTCCGGGACTTCCGTGGCGATGTTGCGCTTCTCCCACTTGGCGGTGCCCGTGGGCCAGGTGCCATCGGGGGGGAAGGCGCTCACGGGCAGCTTGTCGCCCTCGCCGGCCAGCATCACGGCGGTGACCCGCTGGACGAACTCGGGGGCGTTCTCGGAAACCACGGGCGGCCTCCGACGGGTGGTGGTGGGGGCCTTGGGCACCACCACCTCGTGGAGGTGAGCCAGCGAGGCGTCCACCGCCTCGAAGTTGCGGCGCACGAGCACGTCGCCCTTCTTTCCGTACGTCTTCTCGATGGCGTGCTTGATCGCCGCGATGGCCTCCTCGCGGGGGAGCACGCCGCTGATGGCGAAGAAGGCCGTCTGCATCACGGTGTTGATGCGGCCGCCCATGCCGCTCTCCTTCGCCACCTTGTAGGCGTCGATGGTGAAGAAGCGGATCCGTTTGCGGATCATCTCCTCCTGGAGCTCCAGGGGCAGGGCGTCAAAGGCCTTGGGGCCTTCTTCGGAGGTGTTCAGGAGGAAGGTGGCACCTTCCACGGCGGAACCCAGCAGGTCGAACTTGTCCACGAACTGGGGCTGGTGGCAGGCCACGAAGGTGGCCTTTCGGATGAGGTGGGGGCTGCGGATGGGGCGGGGGCCGAAGCGCAGGTGGCTGACGGTGATGGCGCCGCTCTTCTTCGAGTCGTACACGAAGTAGCCCTGGCCGTGGTTCTCCGTCTCCTCGGCGATGATCTTGATGCTGTTCTTGTTGGCGCCGACGGTGCCATCGCTGCCAAGGCCGAAGAAGAGGCAGCGGGCCACGTCATCGGGCTCGAGGTCGAAGGCCTCGTCCACCTCGAGGCTGAGGTGGGTGACATCGTCGGTGATGCCCACGGTGAAGCGGCGCTTGGGCTTGTCCTTGGCCAGCTCGTCGAAGACGGCCTTCACCATGGCGGGGGTGAACTCCTTGCTGGAGAGGCCGTAGCGGCCCCCGATGAGGCGGGGCTCCACGGCGAAGGGGCTCCAGCCCTCTTCGCGGGCCTCGCGCAGGGCGGCGGCGACGTCGAGGAACATGGGCTCGGCGGGGGCGCCGGGCTCCTTGGTGCGATCCATGACGGCGATGGATGTCACGGTGGTGGGCAGGGCGGCCACGAAATGGGCCATGGAGAAGGGCCGGTAGAGGCGCACCTTCACGAAGCCCACCTTTTCGCCCCGGGCCACGGCCCAGTTGATGTATTCCTCGGCGGTCTCCGTGCCACTGCCCATGATGATCATCACGCGCTCGGCCTCGGGGTGGCCCACGTAGTCGAAGAGGCGGTAGGCACGGCCCGTGCGCTCGGCCAGGGCTTCCATGGTCTGCTGCACCAGCTCGGGCACGGCATTGTGGAAGGGGTTGCAGGCTTCGCGGGCCTGGAAGAAGGAGTCGGGGTTGGCGGCGGTGCCCCGGATCACCGGGCGGTCGGGGCTCAGGGCCCGGGCGCGGTGCTCGGCGATGAGGTCGTCGGGGATCAGGGCGCGGAGGTCGTCGTCCTCCAGGGCGCGGATCTTGGCGACTTCGTGGCTGGTGCGGAAGCCGTCGAAGAAGTGCATGAAGGGCACGCGGGCCTTCAGGGTGGCCGAGTGCGCGATGAGGGCCATGTCCTGGGCTTCCTGCACGGAAGCGCTGCAGAGCATGGCGAAGCCGGTCTGCCGGGCGCTCATGACGTCACTGTGATCACCGAAGATGCTGAGGGCATGGGTGGCCAGGGTGCGGGCCGCCACGTGCAGCACGAAGGGGGTGAGCTCCCCGGCGATCTTGTACATGTTCGGGATCATGAGCAGGAGGCCCTGGCTCGCCGTGAAGGTCGTGGTGAGCGATCCCGCCATGAGCGCGCCATGCACGGCACCCGCGGCGCCGCCCTCGCTCTGCATCTCCGCCACACGCGGCACCTGGCCCCAGAGGTTCGGTTCCCCGGCCGCGGACCACTCGTCGGCCAGTTCGCCCATGGTGGAGCTGGGCGTGATCGGGTAGATCGCGATGACCTCGCTCAGCTGGTGGGCCACCGTGGCGGCGGCTTCGTTTCCATCGAGGGTCACCCATTTGGCGGTCATCTTCGGCTCCCGGGGGCTTTTCGGACGGCACCATCTCGAAAAGCTCTCCCGAGCTTGTTCCCGCCTGTCTCCGCATTCAAGACCCGGGGGCGAAGGCGTGAGGCGGGTCACACCTCCTGCGCGTGGCCCGGGGGTGGGCGGCGGGGAATTCCCCCCCGGAGATCAAAGCCTCGGTACCCGATCCCGAGGGGGCCTCAGAAGCGCCAGGCGCAGCTCACCCTGATCTGACGGCCCCGCTGGGGGACCTCCCGCACCGGCTGTCCGTCAGGCCCCAGGCCCAGACCCGAGCCCCGGGCGGTGGTGGCGTAGTCCGTATCGAGCAGATTGAGGATGCTCAACTGCCACCGGAGGGTGGGGTGCCATTGCCAGGTGAGGGCGAAGTTCGCAAGCCACACGGGCCGGTCGTGCGGCAGGGCGGGGATCTCGTCCCGCCACACCGCGTTCACGTTCACATTCCAATCGCCGAGGTCGCGATTCAGGACGAGGGAACCGAAGCGCCGGGCCCCGAACTGCTCGGCCACGAAGGCGCTGGGGTTGGGCAGGTCCAGGGTCTCGTTGTGGGTGATCTGCGTGTAGTTCGCCCGGATCAGCCAGTCTTCGCCGAACTCCAGGGCGCCCTCCAGCTCATATCCGCGGTTGTGGTTGCTGCCCACGTTCTCCACCTGGGTCTTGCCGCTGGGCAGCGAGACGCTGGAGAGGAGGTGGCTGGCGCGGTTGTCGAACACCGTGACCCCCGTCTGCCATCCGGGTCCCTGGTGCTGATAGGCGAACTCGGCGGTACGCACCCGGATGGGGCCGAGGTGGGGATTGCCGAGCGTGACCCCGGCATCCCGGTCGTAGAGGTCGCCGAGGCCCGGCGCCCGGAAGGCGGTGCCGACCATGGCCTTGAGCCGGTCCTCGGGAGTGGGCGCGAAGATGAGGGCCGCCCGGGGGGTCGTGCTGGAGCCCACGTCGTTGTACCGGTCGTGCCGGATCCCCAAGGTGGTGCTCCACCGTTCGCTCCAACGGGCCTGGTGCTGCAGGTAGACCCCGCTGAGGTTCCGGCGGCGGTTCTCCACGAAGCGGTAGTCCGCCCCGTCGAACTCCGTGTAGGTGCCCACGTAGGCCCCGGAGATGGGGTCGTAGTTGCTGAGGGTGGAGGCCGTGGGGATCCAGGCTTCCTCGTGGTTCGCCCCGAAATTGAGGCGGTGCGCGTCCCCCAGGGCGTAGGCGAAGTCGGCGGTGCCTTCCACGGCGTCATGCACCAGCTTCGAGCCCTGGAGCAGGTCTGCGGGGTCACTGCCCTGGAGGGCGAGGCGACCTTCGTAGGTCCAGGTGGTGCGGGTGGCGGCGAGGGCGACGGTGCCGGTGAAGCCGGGGGCGAACTCCATCCGGGTGCCCAGGCGGAGGTGGCTCTGGGCGTTGCGGTCGGAGTTCACGCCATCATCCAGGCGGCGGTAGACGTAGAAGTCCTCCAGCCGGTGCTGGGTGTGCCGCAGCTGGAGGAAGGCGTTCCCCCATTCCAGGTTCGCCAGCGCGTCCAGACCCTGGCGGGGATCCCGGGTCTGCGACTGGAGGTGGTAGCGGTCGAAGGGGTGTTCGAAACGGTAGCCCCGGTCCTGGGATCCCTGCAGGAAAGCGGAGTAGGCGAAGGTCCCAGCGCCGCCGCTGACGTTCAGTCCCAGGCGGCCCTCTGAGAATGCACCGGCTTCCACCGTGAGATCGTTCAGGTGGCGCGCGGTGACGAGGTTGATGACCCCGTTGAAGGCGTTGGACCCGTAGAGCGCGGAGCCGGGGCCGCGGATGATCTCCACCCGTTCGAGGTTCTCGAGGGCGATGAACCGGTTCGCCAGGGTGAACCCGCCTGTGTAGTGCTCATTGAGCCGTTGGCCGTCCAGCAGGAGGAGAAAGGATTGGCCGTAGGACTCGGGGGTGCCGCGGCCCTGGAGCAGGTTGTCCCGTCCCTCCGTGGGCTCGAAGAGGGCCTGCATCCCGGGCACGAGGTTCAAGAGGTCCGTGAGGGAGTTGAGCCCCATGCGCCGGATCTCGGCCCGGGTGAACACGGTGATGGAGGAGGGGGAGTCCAAGGTGGACTCGAGGTTCTTGGAGGCGGCCACCACGCGCACTTTGGCCAGCTCCGCCAGGGTGGGGAAGGCATCCGCCTGGGCCCGGAGGGCCGGGGCCGCGATTAGGAGGGGGAGGAGGGGACGGAGAGAGGTGCGCAATCCTGGGCTCGGGTGGGAACGTATTGCCGATTTAACCATCGGCAGCTCCCCGCCCGGGAGTGATTCCCGTTGCTTCAGTCCTCGAGCCGGTCCAGCTCCAGGATCCCTTCGGGCCCGTCCACCAGGTCCACGCGGCGGTTGGGGAAGTCCGTGGTCCACCAGGCCTTGATGTAGGGGACGTCATGGGTGCCCCGGCGGCCGGGGCGGGTATCGCGGAGGACCACCATGTCGTAGCCGGCGGGGCTGGGCTCCAGGTGCAGGACCTCGCCCACCTTGACGCCGTGGTGGAAGACCTCGCAGCCGTTCCAGTCATGCCGGAAGCTCTCGCCCCGGGCCAGCCGCGCGCGGTTCTCGTGGCCCCAAAGGGCCCAGCCCTTGAAGGGCTCGGCGGCGGTGCGGTCGGGGATGCCTTCGAAGGCCACGCAGGGACGGTCCTGGTGCATGCGGAAGGCCCGCACCTGGATGGGCCGGGCCGGAGGCTGCGGCTCGGCATGCTCCAGATCCTGCTGCGGCGGGGCCAGCACGAGGCCCTCGGCCTTCAGGAGGCTCTCGGGGGCGTCCGTGAGGGCGTGGAGGAGGAACTCCCCCTTGAGGCCCTGCACCCGGGCGAGGTGGCCCATCAGAATCATGGGGTTAGGCCTCGGCTTCCCGAGGGGCGCGGGCCTCGCGAGGCTTCTTGTCCTCCTCGTGGATCTCGAGGCTGATGGCCAGGCGGTGCTTTTCCCCCGCGGCCTGCACGAGGGTGCGGAGGGAGCTGATCATGCGCCCGCTCTTGCCGATGATGCGGCCGATGTCGCCGGGGGCGGCGTGGAGGAGGGCCTCCACCTTCTTACCTTCGGTCTTCACCTCGACCTTGAAGGCCTCGGGCTGGTCCAGCATGGGCGTGACCACGTCCGTGAGGAAGGCTGCGAGATCCAGGGTGGGCTTGGTCATGGGAGGCTCCGACTACTCTTTATGCCACGAAAAAGGCCGGACCCAGGGCCCGGCCTTCTCCCGATCAGAGGGGCATTACAGGATCGCGTGCTTCTTGAAGAGGTCGAGCACGGTCTTGGAGGGCTGGGCACCCTTCTTGACCCACTCCTGGGCCTTTTCCTTGTTG
>DATFAX010000011.1:0-14425 GCA_035254125.1 Holophagaceae bacterium
ATCCCGAGCCCATCCGGCAGATGCTCGTCACGCTGAATCCCCTGCTCAAGATCGTGCAGGACAAGCGCATGAGCGCCATCACCGTGCGTGCCAAGCGCGAAGAACTCGCCGTCGTGGACCGCGTTATCAGCCAAATGGACAAGCCCAAGGCCGAGGTCATGGTCTACCTCGAGCTCATGGAAGTCACCGAGAACAGCCTCGAGAAGGTGGGCCTCCTGCCCGTGCTCGGACCCGGCGATGAATCCGGCATCTTCCGCATCGGCGCCACCATCGACAACACCGGCGGCCCCAACCAGAACAAGGGCGGCATCCGCATCAGCAAGTCCGATGTGCGCTTCCTCTTCCCCAGCCTCGCCCTGGATGCCCTCAAGGCGGACGGCGACGCGAAGTTGGTGGCGAGCCCCAACGTCCGCGCGGTCAGCGGCGAAAAGGCCACCGTCAACATCGGCGAGAAGATCAGCACCACCCAGAGCTCCCTCAGCCTGCCCACCGCCGGGGCAGCAGGCAGCGCCACGCAGCTGCCGAGCGCGGTGTCGGGCCTGGGTCAGACCAACTACAGCTACGAGAACGTGGGCGTAAAGATCGAGGTCGAGCCGCGCGTCCACTTCAATGGCGAGGTCACCCTCAAGATCAAGACCGAGGTGACCACCTTGAAGTCCGGCTCCACGCCGGGGCGCCCCGACCTCGGCCTGCGGTCCATCGACACCATCGCCCGGCTGCGGGACGGCGAGACCGCCATCTTCGGCGGCCTCCTGAAGGATGAGGAGCAGAAGAGCCTCCAGGGCATCTGGGGTCTGGCCGACCTGCCCATCATCCGCCAGCTCACCTCCAACACCCGCACCCAGAAGGCCAAGACGGACGTGATCCTCACCGTGCGCGCGGTGCTCGTGCGCAAGCCCAACCTCACGGAGCGGGACCTTCAGGCCTTCAACCCCGACGAGGCCTACACCCAGACCGGCCCCTTCGCGCCCAAGCCGGCCCCCGTCAAGGCCGCGCCGAAGCCCGTCGCCCCGGTGACCCCCTCCACCCCCTCCACACCCCAGGCCCCCGCCGCGCAGCCTGCGGCCCCCGCGCAGGCGCCCGCCGCGACTGAGCCCCCCAAGTCCAAGGACATCGCCGAGGTGCCTCCCAGTCCGGATGGCCAGGCCGCGCGCTCGACTCAGGCCTCGGACCTTGTGATCTACGTGAGCCCCGTGGTGCAGCAGGCCAAGAAGGGCGACAAGGTGCAGGTGAGCTTCCTCGTCAGCGGCGGTCAGGGCATCTCCACGGGGAACCTGGATGTCCGGGTGAGCCCCAACCTCAAGCTCCTCTCCGCCAGCGCCGGCGATTGGCTCACCGGCGAGGCGGGCACCTTGGACCAGAAGCCCGGCGCGGAGGGCACCAAGCTCGCCTTCAAGCGCAACGGCAGCGGCTCCGACAGCGGCACCCTCGTCACCCTGGAGCTGGAGGCCCTGAGCCCCGGCAACGGCACCGTCATCATCCAGGGCGGCAGCTTCACCGCGGGCCAGACCCCCGTGAGTGGCCGCTGGGTGAACGCCCTCGTCACGGTGGAGTGATGTCCCTCGGGATGGGCGCCCGGTCCCTCCGCCAGCGCGGCTTCACGCTGATGGAGCTGCTCGTCACGGCGACGGTGCTCCTGGTGCTCGCGTCGGCCACGGTGCCCATCATGAAGAACGCCGTCCAGCGTCAGAAGGAGCTGGAACTGCGCCGCGACCTGCGCGAGATGCGCATGGCCATCGACGCCTTCCGCGCGGATGCCCAGGGGCAGAAGATCAAAGCCCCCCCCGTGGAAGCCAACTTCTGCCCCGAGAGCCTGGAGCAGCTGGTGGAGGGCGTCGCCGCCACCGGCAGTGCAAGCCGCAAGATCAAATACCTCCGGCGCATCCCCGTGGACCCCTTCACCGGGCGCCCTGAGTGGGGCATGCGCAGCTCCGCCGACGACCCCACCAGCACCAGCTGGGGGGGCGGCCACGTCTTCGACGTGTACAGCCTGGCCCAGGGCACCGGCATGAACGGCACCCCCTACAAGGAGTGGTAGCCGGGGTCTGAGCCACCCTCCGGACAATCCTGCTTGCAACACCTACGGACCCGCGCTAGGCTTGAGGTTCGCCCCGCGGCTCACGGGCTTCGGGCGGATCCTTGAATGCGGATATGGCGGAATTGGTAGACGCGCTAGTTTCAGGTACTAGTGTTCACAAGACGTGGGGGTTCGAGTCCCTCTATCCGCACCATCAAAAGGGCGTACCCAACCAGGTCACGCCCTTTTTCACGGCGCCCGGCCGATACCGGGATCGACCCTCCACGAGGCACGGGACTTCGGGACGGGTGACGGGCATACCCCCGAAATAGGAGCCACCATGGCCCTGAACGTTGACCAGAAGAAGATCATCATCGATGACTTCAAGACGCACGAGTCCGACACGGGCTCCCCTGAAGTGCAGGTCGCGATCCTCACCAAGCGGATCAACGACCTCACCGAGCACTTCAAGCTGCACACCAAGGACTACCACAGCCGCCGCGGTCTCATGATCATGGTCGGCCAGCGCCGCCGCCTCCTCGACTACCTCAAGAAGAAGAGCAAGGAGCGCTACGCCAAGCTCATCGAGCGCCTCGGCCTCCGCCGCTAAGCTCGACCCAAACGCAAAGAAGCCCGCATCCGCGGGCTTCTTTGCGTTTGGGCTTTGGGCTTTAGGCTATAGGCTTTTGCTGAGTGGGGATCTGCCGATGAGCCATAGCCGGCCGGCGCCTCAGCCCATCGACCCGAGCCCCGAATGCCCCTGCCCCCCCTCCCCCGCCCCGAGCACCCGGATCCCTACACCGTCCACACCCGGCGGGCGATCTACGACAACCCCTGGATCCGGCTCCGAGAGGACATCGTGAGCCACCGCTCCGGTGCGGACCAGCGCCGCTACAGCGTGGTGGGCTTCCACAAAACCGCCTGCGGCGTGGTGGCCCTGGATGCCCAGGATCGCGTGGTCCTCGTGGGCCAGTGGCGCTACCCCCTGGAGACCTATTCCTGGGAGATCCCCGAAGGTGGCGGAGAAGCGGGCGAAAGCCCCTTCGAGACCCTCCGCCGGGAGCTGGCCGAGGAGGCGGGACTCGAGGCCCGGATCTGGGAGCCCCTCGTCTTCCACCACCCGTCCAACAGCAGCACCGATGAGGAATCCTTCATCATGCTCGCCACGGACCTCGCCGAGGTGGCGGGCGAGGCCGATGACGACGAGGAGCTGCATGTGCACCGGGAGCCCTTCGCGGATTGCCTGCGCCGGGTCCTCGCCGGCGAGATCAGCGACGGCCTCACCGTGGTGGCCCTCCTGGCCCTCCAGGCCCGCCGCAGCGGGTGCTCGGAGCCCCTGGCCCCGGAGCTGGCCGAACGCTTCTTCCAGCGCCCCCAGGACCATCCCAGCCCCGGCCGTGCCCGGTGGCAGGACCTTCTCCGCTGACCCCCCATGATCCTCACCCTCCACCCCGAGAACCCGCAGGTACGCCACCTCGAGCGCATCGCCGAGCTGCTGCGCAAGGACGGCGTCATCGCCTACCCCACGGACACCCTCTTCGGCCTCGGCTGCCTGGCCTCCCGGAAGAAGGCCGTGGACCGCATCCGCGAGATCAAGCGCCGCGACGCCAAAAAGCCCATGAGCCTCCTCTGCGCTGACATGGAGATGCTCTGCAAGTACACCCGGCACCTGGACACACCCACGTTCCGGGTGCTCAAGCAGATGTTCCCGGGCCCCTACACCGCCCTCCTGCCCGCCAGCCGCGAGGTGCCCAATCACCTGGCCAGCAAGGGCAAGCTGCATGCGGTGGTGGGGCTGCGCATCCCCGACCACACCTTCTGCCTGGAGCTCACCAAACTCCTGGGAGAGCCCATCATCACCACCTCGGCCAACCTCTCCGGGGATCCCACCCTCAACACCGCCTGGGAGATCGAGGAGGAGCTGGGCCACGCCCTCGACATGGTGGTGGACTGCGGCGAACCCCTGGGCCTGGGCAGCACCATCGTGGACTTCACGGGGGAGGAACCCGTCCTCATCCGGGAAGGGGCCGGGCCCTGGCCCATCTGAAGCCTGGAAGAGCCTTACGCTCAGGGGCCCCTTGTCCAGCATTCACGGGGTACCCGGCCGGGGTATGATGGGGAGGTCCGAGGAGCGTTGCGAGAGACCCCTCCCAGGCTCGGACACCGGCCGGACCGGTTGCTTGAACGGCGCTCACCTCACCCCAACCCGGGGCCGATGAGGTGGGATTCCGCCCTTCGCACCCGGATCACCGAGGAGGTCACCATGACCGTCGCCACGAACCCCGATTTCCACGTCGCCGATCTGAAGCTCGCCGACTGGGGCCGCAAGGAATTGAACATCGCCGAGGGCGAGATGCCCGCGCTGATGGCCATCCGCAAGGAGTACGCCGCCAGCCAGCCCCTCAAGGGCGCCCGCATCGCCGGCTCCCTGCACATGACCATCCAGACCGCTGTGCTCATCGAGACCCTCAAGGCCCTCGGCGCCGAAGTGCGCTGGGCCAGCTGCAACATCTTCAGCACCCAGGACCACGCCGCCGCCGCCATCGCCCAGGCCGGCATCCCCGTGTTCGCCGTGAAGGGCGAGACCCTGGCCGAATACTGGGACTACACCCACCGTATCTTCGAGTTCGCCGAGGGCGCGCCCAACATGATCCTGGATGACGGTGGCGACGCCACCCTCCTCATCCACCTGGGTGCCAAGGCCGAGGACGATCCCTCCGTCCTGGCCAACCCCGGATCCGAGGAGGAGACCGTCCTCTTCGCCGCCATCAAGAAGCGGAACGCCGAGCGTCCCGGCTGGTACAAGCAGCAGCTGGCCGCCATCAAGGGCGTGACCGAGGAGACCACCACCGGCGTGCACCGCCTCTACGAGATGGCCAAGAAGGGCGAGCTGCGCTTCCCCGCCATCAACGTGAACGACAGCGTCACCAAGAGCAAGTTCGACAACCTCTACGGCTGCCGCGAGAGCCTCGTGGACGCCATCAAGCGCGCCACGGACGTGATGGTGGCCGGCAAGATCGCCGTGGTCTGCGGTTACGGCGACGTGGGCAAGGGCAGCGCCCAGGCCCTGCGCGCCCTCAGCGCCCAGGTGTGGGTCACCGAGATCGACCCCATCTGCGCCCTCCAGGCGGCCATGGAAGGCTACCGGGTCGTGACCATGGAAGAGGCCTGCGACAAGGCCGACATCTTCGTCACCGCCACGGGCAACTTCCATGTGATCACCCATGACCACATGAAGCGCATGAAGCACAACGCCATCGTGTGCAACATCGGCCACTTCGACAGCGAGATCGACATCGCCTCCCTCGAGCAGTACCCCTGGGAGGAGATCAAGGCCCAGGTGGACCACGTGATCTTCCCCGACGGCAAGCGCATCATCGTGCTGGCCAAGGGGCGCCTCGTGAACCTCGGCTGCGGCACGGGCCACCCCTCCTACGTGATGAGCTCCTCCTTCGCCAACCAGACCCTCGCCCAGATCGAGCTGTGGACGAAGAAGGACAGCGGCCAGTACCCCGTGGGCGTGTACACGCTGCCCAAGCACCTCGATGAGAAGGTCGCCCGTCTGCAGCTCACCACCCTCAACGCCAAGCTCTCCGAGCTGCGCCCCGACCAGGCCAAGTACATCGGCGTGGCCGTGGAAGGCCCCTACAAGACGGATCACTACCGCTACTAGGACGCGCCGGGCACGAAATCGGGGCGGGCTCATATGGAGCCCGCCCCTTGTTATATGAGGGTCCAGCCTGGGGAATGCTCGAGGCTTAAGCGCTTTCCGGCTTACGTCGTCCTGTCCTCCCATGGGATACTGGGGCCATTCCCCATCACGCCTGGCGGTTTGGCTTCGTTGACCGTGTCATGCCCCGGCCTCCCACCCCGGAGTTGGACCCATGTCCAATCGTTGGATCATCCACCGGCTGCGCCCGCTCCTGGGCGCCACCCTCCTCATGGCCCTGGCGGCCTGCGGCGGCGGTGGAGGCGGCGGTGCGGAGACACCCCAGTTCTCGATCACCGCGGACCGATCGTCCATCCAGCTCAGCTACCTGGAGGGCCAGGCGCCCGCGTCCGTGCACATGTACGCCACGGGCCACGGCACGCCACCCTCGACCCTCTACATCGGCGCCACGGAATCGGGTTCGGGCATCAACCCGATGATCCCCATCGCCATCACGGGCATGCAGGCGGACATCACCCTCACGGCGACCTCCGGCCTCGCAGCGGGCACCTACACCGGGCAGGTGAACCTCGTCGCCAGCACCGACCCCGGCGGGGCCCATCCGGTGGGTGGAACGCCCCTCCACATCGCCTACACCGTCACCGTGACGCCGGCCCTGAAGGTCATCCCCGCCTCCCTGGGCCTGAACGCCGTCGGCGGCCAGACGGCGACCGGGAATCTCTCGGTCCAGCTGCCCGTGGGCGCCACCACCTTCAGCTCCCGGATCACCAGCGATTCCCCGTGGCTGAGCCTGGGAACCCCGACCGGAACCACGGTGCCCGTGACGGCCGGCCCCACCCGTTCGGGAACCTACACCGCCAATGTCGAGATCACCTCGGCTGGGCAGGTCTTCAACGTGCCGGTGGTCTATTCGGTGTCCGTGCCCCCCGGAGGCGAGCAGGATCTCGCCTCCACCCCCACGAGCCTCACCTTCGCCTCCAATGAGAACCTCGTCCCCGCGACGCAATCCCTGGCGGTCACCCTGCCCTCCTGGGCCCAGGGCGCCGCGCTCCAATCCACCGTGGACTTCCATGCGGGTCCCACCGGCTGGCTCAGCCTCACCCGCACGGCCACGGGTCTGGATGTCGTCGCTTCAGCGACCACCCTCCCGGCCGGAACCTACACGGCTGCGGTGAACCTCTCCGCCGCTGGCTCCACCCTTTCCATCCCCGTCTCCTTCTCGGTCGGCCCCGGCCTCGTGGCTACGCCCACGAGCCTGACCTTCCAGGCCTATGAGCATGCGGATGCCCTTGGCCAGACGCTCACCTACACCACCCAGGATTGGCCGAGCGGCAACGATATCCAGATCGCCGTGGATTACGCTGGCGGCGCCAGCGGATGGCTGACCCCCACCCGCACGGCCTCCGGGCTGAATGTGGCGGCCTCCGCGGCGAGCCTCGCCCAAGGGGCCTACACCGCCACCCTGGTGCTGACCCCGCCCTCCCCCGGCACCATCCTGCGGATCCCCGTGTCCCTCTCGGTGGGCTTCGCCCTGCTCCAGCCCTCCAGCCGGGCGTTTGTCGCCGATTCCGAGGCCACCGTGGCGACCCTCAGCGGCTCCGATCCGATCCAACTGGCCGGGGGTCCCACGGCCACCTGGACGGCGACATCGGCCACCCCCTGGATCCACCTGACGCGCGCCACCGGCGACACCGGCTCCGCCCTCACCTACACCGTGGACCTGGCCGCCCTTGCCGCCCTGCCCAATTTCAGCGACCAGGCCGGCGCCATCACCGTCTCCGTCCCCTCGACGCCCATCACCCCCGTCACCTTCAACGTCACGCTCCACAAGGCCCTTCCCGAAGTGCGCTCCATGGGGCCCGACCTCCTGGTGACCGGCCGGCCCACCACCCTCACCCTGCGGGGCAAGGGGTTCAGTGCCCTGCCGGATCCCACCACCCGGCTGAGCACTCCGGGCCTGAGCCCCTCCAATGTCCACGTCCTCAGTGACGACGAGGTCACCCTGCAGGTGACGCCCGGCGCGGCCACCACCCTCCCCGTGGCCTACACCAATGCCCTGGGCCTGGATCCTGTCTCCGCCACCCTCCGGGTGATCGCCCCCCAGACCTATGGATATGCGGCCATCCCCACGGGCGGGAACAAGCGGGCCATCGTGTTCGATGCCCAACGGCAGGCCGTCTACGCCCCCAACGTGGATGGCGAGACCCTCGTACGCTTCAAGTACCAGGATCCCACCTGGACCGTGGATGCCGTGCCCATCCCCTCGATCCTGGATGCGGGGATGGCCCCTGGCGGCACTTCCATCCTCGTCACGGCCACCCCGGGGCGCCTCCGCCTCCTGAATCCGGATGACCTCTCCACCCAGTTCACCCTGGACCACCCGGCGGGGTTCCCGCGGAACTTCACCTACCAGAGTGAAGGCATCGCCCCCATGAACGACGGGCGTTCCTGGCTGCCCACCGGGAGCGGGTGGGGCGAGCTCGCCTACTTCGATCACTGGACCCGCACCATCCAGCCCCGCACCCCGCAGCCGGACCTCCAGACCTCCTTCTATGGCGGCCCCTGGATGGCCTCCTCCCGGGACGGGAGTCGCATGATCGTCGTCCAGTCCGCCAGCGTCACGCCCGGGCCCCCGATGCTGTTCATGGACGCCTTCGACGATCTGCTCCAGGTCAGCGCCGTCCAGCCGACCTTCGCCACCTGGATGAAGCTCTCGGACGATGGGAACCGGTTCCTCATGGACTTCACCACGGTCCGAGATCGAAACTGGGCCCTGATCGGCAACCTCACCCTCCCCGATGCCACCTACTTCCCCGTGGCCCAGGCCCTCTCCCCCGATGGCCGACGCGCCTACCTCCTGGCCTACAAGGCCAGCGCGATGGGTTCCTGGCCGACCACCGAGGTGCCCCGGGTCTTCGTGTTCGACTCGAGCACCATGTCCGCCGTGAGCACCGACCTTCCCGTGCTGGGCCAGTTCGACATCGCGGATTACCCGACCTGCCGGACCACGGACTGCGACTACCGGCCCAAGTCCACCATCAGCCCCGACGGCGCCACCCTGTTCTTCCTGGGCAGCGTGAACCTGGTCGTGGTGCCGATCCCCGTGGGCCTTCGCTGAGCGAAGCACCACGAACCTGAAGTCACGGCCTCCCCTCGGGGAGGCCGTGATCATGTCAACCTGAGACGTTCCCCAGGCGGCCCATGACCTCCGAATCCCCCCGTGCCAACCTGCTCACGCTGACGGCTGCGCTCCTGCTCGCCGGCGGGTTGGGCGCTGGCGCCGTGCTGTGGCTCCAGCGCACCAAGGCCGCAGGTCCCGCCCCCGTCCAGGCCCCTGCGCCCCCTCCGGAGCCTCCGGCCATCCCGCTTGTGGCCACACAGCCGGCGGCGCCGACGACGCCCCCGGCCTCGCTGGAGGACGTCATCGCCCGGGCCCTGCCCTCCGTGGTCCTCGTGGAGACGCCCCAAGGTCGGGGCAGCGCCTTCTTCGTCGCCAAGGACCGGCTTCTCACCAACGCCCACGTGGTGGGCGGCAGTTCCTGGGTCACCCTCAAGGCCCAAGGTGGGCGTAGCTTCACGGCCACCGTGGCCTTCAAGGCCCCGGATTACGACATCGCGATCCTCCAGGCCTCCGAGGTGAAGGCGGACCAGCCCTACCTCACCCTCGGCTCCGCCCTGCAGGCCCGCGCGGGCCAAGAGGCCGTGGCCATCGGCAGTCCCTTGGGCGTATTCCAGAACTCGGTCACCCGGGGCATCGTCAGCGGCCTCCGCCAGATGGGCCCCGTGGTGGTGCTGCAGACGGACGCGGCCCTGAACCCCGGCAACAGCGGCGGCCCCCTTCTGGATCACGCGGGTGCCGTCATCGGCATCAACACGGCGAGCTTCCGCGGGGCCCAGGGCCTCAATTTCGCCGTGGCCGTGGACCACGCCCGGGCCCTGCTGGAGGGCAAGCTGCCCATCCTCGAGGGTGTGAAGCTCGATGAGCGGGAGAGCGGCAACCGCCGTCTCCCCACCCCGTCCTCCGCCACCGAAGCCGACCGGATCCGGGAGCAGGCCGCCCAGATCTACGAGGGCAAGGTGGCCGCCATCGCCCGGGCCGCGGATCAGCTGGAGGGCAACCTCACCCGCTTCCTCACCAACTACTTCCAGGGCAACCAGGTCGGCACCTACGATCGGCCCCTCTTCGCCCTGCCCGATCGGAACGCCTACCAGGGTACCTTCATGCGCGGCACCGAGGGGCGCATGGATGACTTCCGGCGGGCCTTGGACCAGCTCAAGGCGCTCCTGCTGGCCGCGGACGAGGAGGCCCGCAAAGCCGATGTCTATCCCGGCACCCGGCGCGATCTGAAGGCGAAGTACGGCCTCGACCACCGCTTCTGGGAGCGCTAAGGATCGCACCTGCGTCACGGCCCATCGCTGCCGGACATCCGATCCCCAGGGCCGGTCCTGGTGGAGGAAATGGATGAGGATCGCTTCTCTGGGGTGGATCCCGATGATCGGGTTGCCCCTGCTCGCCCAATGCTCGGACGCGGGGGTCTGTGCCCTGGAGCGCACCCCCTCCGGGCCGGGGAACCAGCTCTCCCTCGCAGGCCAATACGGGCGTAGCGGCGAACCCGATGACCTTTCCTTTCGGACCCTGCGCCTCCAGGGCCGGTTCCGCCTCGGCGAGCGCACCTCCTTCAGCCTAATGCTGCCCTTCGGACGCGTGGAAGGACCGCTCGGTGCCACCTCGGGCCTGGGTGATGCCATCGTCGTGGTAGATCGGGCCCTGGTGGAGGGCGCCCAAGGTCGCCTCACGGGCCAGGTGGGGGCCCGTCTCCCCACGGGCCGGGATGATGCCGCCGGCCTTCCCCAGCGATACCAGCTGGGGCTCGGGGCCACGGATTTCCTCCTGGGCCTTCGGTGGGAGGGCCTCACCTGGGAGGCGGGGCTCGGCTACCAGAAGGCGGGGGCGCGCAGCGGCAATCCCGTGGATCCCCTCAAGCGCGGGGATGACCTCCTGCTGCACCTGGGCGCCCGCCATCGCCTGGGGCCCTTCGACGCCCACGTGGCGATCGTGGCCATCCGGCGCCTCAGCCCGTCGGACGAGCGGGAGCCCGATGGCACCCTCCGCACCCTCCCCGAGAGCGACCGTCTCCAGATCAATGTGACCGGAGCCCTGACCCTGCCCCTGGATCGCCGCTGGTCCTTGGAATCCCGCCTGGCCCTGCCCCTCCTCAAGCGGCCCGACAACACGGATGGCCTCAAGCGGGCCCTCACGATGGAATTGGGCGCAACCTACCGGTTTTGACGCAGGGGCCGTGATACACAGGGGGCATGGATCTTCAGGCCCTCCTCCACGACATTGCCCGCGAGACGGCCCCCTTCCTGGGTCAGGGGAAGGTGGCCGACTACATTCCCGCCCTGGCCGGCGTGGACCCCCGACGCTTCGGCCTGGCCCTGGCCACCATGGACGGGCAGGTCCTCGGCACCGGCGATTGGCAGGTTCCCTTCTCGATCCAGAGCATCTCGAAGGTGTTCACCCTGGCCCTCGTCCTGGCCCGGGATGGCGAAACCCTCTGGGAGCGCGTGGGCCGTGAGCCCTCGGGCAACCCCTTCAATTCCCTCGTGCAGTTGGAGTACGAGCGCGGCCTGCCCCGCAATCCCTTCATCAATGCCGGGGCCCTGGTGGTGACGGATCGCCTGCTCTCCCTCCATGGGGATGCCACCGCCGAGCTCTTGGGATTCTTGAACGCCGAAGCGGGCCCAGGCGCGGCGCGGGTGGACGAAGCCGTGGCCGCCTCCGAGGCTGAGAAGGGGCACCGCAATGCGGCCCTCGCCCATTTCCTCGCCAGCCACAACCGCCTCCAGAACCCCGTGGAAGCGGTGCTCCAGGCCTACTTCCGCCAGTGCTCCATCGCCATGAGCTGCGAGGGCCTCGCCAGGGCCGCCCTCTTCCTCGCCAACCATGGCCTACGGGCCGAGGGCACCCGCCTCTTCAGCCGGAGCGAGGCCAAGCGCATCAATGCCGTGATGCTCACGTGCGGCACCTATGACGCCGCCGGCGACTTCGCCTACCGCGTGGGCCTCCCCGGCAAGAGCGGCGTGGGCGGCGGCCTCCTCGCCATCCTGCCCGAGCGCGGGGTCCTCTGCGCCTGGGGTCCCGCCCTGGACAGCCACGGCAACAGCGTGGCGGGCGTGGAGGCGCTGGATCGGTTCACCACGAAGACGGGGTGGTCGGTCTTCTAAGACCTTCGGCGATGGCCACGAAGCGGGAATCATCCCTTCGTGGCCTCCACCTCCGCGCCCTCTTCCAGGGTGCCCTTTCCTATCGGAAGTACGCCACACCCGCCTCGAACAACTTCATGTCGAACTCGCCGGTGGCGTTCTTCCACACGTTCGAGGTGAAGCGCTCGGCGTGGGCCATCTTGCCGAGCACCCGGCCGTCGGGGCTGGTGAGGGCCTCGATGCCGAGGGCGCTGCCATTGGGGTTGTACTCGCTGTCCAGGGTGGGCTGACCGGTCGGATCCACATACTGGGTGGCCACCTGACCGGCAGCCAGGAGCTGGCGCAGGGTGGCGTCGGGGCCCACGATGCGGCCCTCGCCGTGGGCGATGGCGACGGTGTGCATATCACCCGCCTGCAGCTGGCTGAACCAGGGGCTCTTGTTGGAGGTCACCCGGGTGGTGGCCATGCGGCTCGTATAGCGGAGATTGTTGAAGGTGAGGGTGGGGCTGCCGGGATCCTGCTCGCGGATCTCGCCGTAGGGCACGAGACCCAGCTTGATGAGCGCCTGGAACCCGTTGCAGATGCCGAGCATGAGGCCGTCGCGCTGCTGGAGCAGCTCATGCACGGCGTCCTTCAGTTTGGCGTTGCGGAAGGCGGCGGCGATGAACTTGCCGCTGCCTTCGGGCTCGTCCCCGGCGGAGAATCCGCCGGGGATCATCACGATCTGGCTGCGGCGGACGGCGGCGCTGAAGGCCTCCAGGCTCTCCTCCACGGCGGCGGCCGTGAGGTTGCGGAAGACCAGGGTCTCCGTCTCGGCGCCGGCGCGGCGGAAGGCCTCGGCACAGTCGTATTCGCAGTTGGTGCCGGGGAAGACCGTGAGCACCACCTTGGGCTTGGCCACCTTGATGGCAGGTGCGGGCCAGGTGGTGGCGGCCACGGGTGCGAAGGCCGGCAGCGCCGGCTGGGGCTCCGTCACCCGGGTGGGGAAGATGGGCTCCAGGGGGGCCTCCCAGGCCTGCTCCAACTGCATGAGGTCCATGGCCACCTTGCCCACCTTCACCACGGGCTCGGCCACAGTGCGGCCCAAGCGGCGCCAGATGAGGCCCTTGAGCAGGCTGTCCAGGTTGGAACCCGCAGGGAACTCGGCCACGAAGCTGCCCGGCTTGGGCGCGAACCAGTCGCTGGCATCCATGGCCTCCAGCTCCAGGCCCAGGGCATTGCCGAAAGCCATCATGCTGAGCGCCGGTGCGAGACCATCCATGCCCAGGGCCTTGGCGGCCAGGACGTGGCCCTCGCGCACCAGGGCGCTCATGCGGCCGTAGAGGGGGTAGAGGCTCGTCCAATGGGGAAGCTGATCCGCCGTGCGGGGCAGCTCCAGCATCACCACGTCGCTGCCGGCCCGCTTGAATTCGCAGCTCACGACTTCATCGGCCTTCACGGTGGTGGCGGCGAAGGCCACGAGGGTGGGCGGCACGTCGATGTCCTTGAAGGTACCGCTCATGCTGTCCTTGCCGCCGATGGCCGGGGTCTCCAGGGCCATCTCGGCGTGCAGGGCGCCCAGCAGGGCCGCCGTGGGCTGCCCCCAACGCTTGGGATCCTGCAGCAGCTTGCCGAAGTACTCCTGCAGCGTGAAGCGCAGCATGCGGCGGTCCGCGCCGATGGCCACGAGCTTGGCGGCGGCCTGGACGTGGGCCCACACGGCGCCATGGAAGGGGCTCCAGCGGCTGATGGCGGGGAAGAAGGCGTGGCTCATGGCCGAGGCCGTGCGCGTCTCGCCGCCCAGCACGGGGAACTTGGCCACCATGGTGTCGCTGGGGGTGCGGCGGCGGCTGCCACCGTAGGGCAGCAGCACCGTGGCCGCGCCGATGGTGCTGTCGAACTTCTCCACGAGGCCCCGCTGGGAGCAGCTGTTGAGGTCCTGCAGGGCCTCGGTCCAGGCGGCGGCGAGGTCGCCGTCCACGGGCTTCGCCGCGAAGGGGGTGGTGGCGGCGGGCGCCGCGATGCGGGCCGTGGCCGTTTGGGGGGCGCCGTTGCTGTCCAGGAACTCCCGGGAGAGGTTCACGAGGGTCTCGCCGCGCCAGGTCATGCGCAGGCGCTTCTCCTCGGTGACGGTGGCCACCACGGTGGCCTCCAGGTTCTCGGCATCGGCGAAGGCGAGCACGGCGTCCCGGTCACTAGCGGCCACCACCACGGCCATGCGCTCCTGGCTCTCGGCGATGGCGAGCTCGGTGCCGTTGAGGCCGTCGTACTTCTTGGGCACCACGTCGAGATTGATGTCGAGGCCGTCGGCCAGCTCGCCGATGGCGACGCTCACGCCGCCCGCGCCGAAGTCGTTGCACTTCTTCACGAGCTTGCAGAAGTCGGGGTTGCGGAAGAGGCGCTGGAGCTTGCGCTCCATGGGGGCGTCGCCCTTCTGCACCTCGGCGCCGCTCTTCTCGAGGCTCTCCTCGGTGTGGGACTTGGAGCTGCCCGTGGCGCCGCCCACGCCATCCCGGCCCGTGCGGCCGCCCACAAGGACGATGATGTCGCCG
>DATFAX010000012.1:0-42513 GCA_035254125.1 Holophagaceae bacterium
TTCGAGGCGGGCGCGGACCGCCTCCACGGCAGCATCCTGGGCATCGGCGAGCGCTGCGGCAACGTGGCCCTGGACCAGCTCATGATGAACCTCATCCTCATGGGCTACCTGGAGGCGGACCTCACGGACCTGCCCGGGCTGGCCGATCGCGTGGCCGAGCTCTGCGGCTTCGAGATCCCCGCCAACTACCCCCTGTTGGGTCGCGATGCCTTCCGCACCGGCACCGGCGTCCATGCCGCCGCCATCGTGAAGGCGCTTCGCCGGGGCGACACGGAGCTCGCCGATGCCGTCTACAGCGGCGTCCCCGCCGCCCTCGTGAACCGGCGCCAGGAGATCGAGATCGGCCCCGTGGCCGGCCACTCCAACGTCATCTACTGGCTCGAGAGCAACGGCCACGACACCAGCCCCGAGCGCATCGAGCGCATCCTGGGCAAGGCCAAGCAGAGCAACCGCGTGCTGACGGATGACGAAATCCGCGCCCTGCTATAGCCCATGAAGGATCGCGAGCTCGTCAACCGCGTCAAGGACGCCACCGACCTCCTGACCCTCGTGGGCCAGGCGGTGAAGCTGAAGAAGGCCGGCGCCTCCTGGACGGGCCTCTGCCCCTTCCACGCCGAGCGCTCCCCCAGCTTCCAGGTGGTGCCGGAGAAGGGCTTCTACCACTGCTTCGGCTGCGGGAAGCACGGCGATGCCTTCTCCTGGCTCATGGAGCGGGAAGGCATGACCTTCCCCGAGGCCCTGGAGACCCTGGCCCGCCACGCGGGCATCGAGATGCCCAAGCAGCGGGAGCGCTCCAGCGAGGAGGTGGATGCCGAGGCCCGCCTCCGCAGCGCCCTGGATGCCGCCCAGGCCTTCTTCGAGCGGGAACTGGAGCGCCATGGCGCCGCCCGCACCTACCTTCGGGAGCGGGGCATCACCGAGGCCTTCGGCAAGGAGGCCGGCTTCGGCGTGGCCCCCGATGCCTGGGACCGCCTCATCGACCACCTGAAGGGCCTCGGCTTCTCCGGCGAGCTGTTGGAGCAGGCGGGCCTCGTGAGCCGCACGGAGCGGGGCACCCTCATCGACTTCCTGAGGGATCGCCTCACCCTGCCCATCCACGATGCCCGGGGCCGCATCGTGGCCTTTGCCGGGCGGGCCTTCGGGGACGCCAAGCCCAAGTACATGAACACCCGGGAAACGGCCCTGTTCAAGAAGGGCGAGACCCTCTTCGGATTCCATCGGGCCAAGGGCCAGATGCGCGACGGCGCGCTCATCGTGGAGGGCTACTTCGACGTGCTGCAGCTGCACCAGCAGGGCATCCACGCCGCCGTGGCCCCCATGGGCACGAGCCTCACGGAAGAGCACCTCAAGCAGATCGGCCGCTTCTCCCGCCGCCTCGTGCTGTGCTTCGACGGGGATGCCGCCGGCCGCCGGGCCATGGACCGCACCCTGCGCATGGCCCTGCCCCACGGCTTCGAGATCCGGCTCCTGGAGCTGCCCCAGGGTGAGGACCCCGACACCTGGTGCCTCCGCATGGGCCCCGACGCCTTCCGGGATCTGCTCCGCCAGGCCCCGGACTGGACGGCCTTCGTCATCAACCGCTCCATGGACGGCAAGGACATGCGCCGCATCGGCGACCGCATGGAGGCCTTCAAGGACCTCTCCGAGTTCATCCCCTTCCTGCCCCGCACCGCCGAGAACCGTGAAGTGCTCGTGAGCCTCGCCCACCAGCTGCAGCTGCCCATGCAGGAGGTCGAGCGGGTGTGGAAGCGGGGCGGCGCCACGGCGGCCGAGGAGCCCCAGCCCCCCCCGGTGCCCGCGGATCTGGTCCTCGACGAACAGATCCGGGCCCTCGTGCTGCTGGCCCGTGCGGGTCACGCCGCCGAGGTGGCCACCTGGCCCTCGGCCTGGTGGGAGGCCCTCTCCGGCGCCCCGGTCCTGCAGGCGCTCCTGGATGCGGAAGGGGATGACGCCGCCCTGCCCCCGGAAGTGCTGAAGGTCGCCCGGGCCCTGGAGGCCGACCTCTCCCGCCGGGACGCTCCCGGGGCCATGGCCAATCCCGAAGCCACCCGCCTGAAGCTGGAAAATGCCTACGTCATGCGGGAGCTCCAGGCCCTCCAGCGGCAGCTGGCCGACCCCCGCACCCAAGGGGAGGCCGGACTCGCCTCCCGATTGGAGGCCAGCATGGCCGAATTGCTTGTGCGGAAAAGCCGTTTGGCCCAATCCATGAAGGGCCGGTAGGGCGCCTGCAAACCCGCCGACCTTGCCGTTTCGGGGGGATTCTCTATACTGATAGGTTCTGGACCGCTCCAGGCAATATGCCCGGAGTGTGCCCCGACCCCGATCACAGGGTTCGGCCAGCAGGTCCACCTTTGAGGTTTGAATGGTTCCGATGCCCAACCTGGATACGTACTTCGAGCTGACGAAGGCGCTCATCTCCCTCGGACGGAATCGCGGCTACATCCTGGTGGATGAGCTGAACTCCTTCCTGCCGCCTTCGGCCAGCACGCCGGCGGACATCGAGGCCCTCATGGGGCTCTTCGCCCGCCTCGGCGTGGGCGTGGGCGCCACCGAGGAGGAGGCCCTGCTCGCGAAGGAGCAGATCGAGCCCGAGTACACCGCCGTGGAGCCCTCCACCAAGGGTGAGAAGGAAGGCGATGTCGACCTCGATTCCGCCGATGGCGACAAGTTCAATGATCCCGTCCGCATGTACCTCAAGGAGATGGGCACCGTGCCCCTCCTCAAGCGCGAGGACGAGGTCGAGATCGCCAAGCGCATCGAAGTGGGCGTGCGCAGCGTCATGCGCCTGCTCTCCCACAGCCGCCTGGCCGCCAGCCTCCTCATCGACATCGGGAAGATGCTGAAGGAGAACCCCGGCAAGATCCGCGAGGTCGTGGGCCTCTCCGACGATGTGGACGAGGACGAGGACGCCGAGAGCACCTCCGCCACCCAGCACGTGCACCACCAGTTCGAGAAGCTCCTGGTTTACGATCAGGCCCTCCGCGAGTTGCTGGACCTCAAGAAGCTCGTGGACAAGGGCGAGAAGACCCTGCCCAAGAAGCGCAAGCTGGACCGCGAGATCCTCCTGGCCCGGGGCCGCGTGGGGCGTCAGGTGCGCAAGCTGGGCCTCAACAGCCTCGCCGTCACCCGCCTCATCGACAAGATCACCCAGCAGCACGCCCAGGTCATGGCTGGCGAGCGCAAGATCCGGGAGCTGAAGGACCGCCTGAAGAACCCCGCCTTCGCCAAGCTGAAGGAGCGCTACAAGCAGGAGCAGGAGCACATCGAGGCCACCCTCGCCGACTTCTTCCTCAAGTACGAGACCACCAGCGAGCGCTTCCACCAGGACTTCAACGCCCTCAAGGGCGCCGAGGCCATCAGCCGCTCCGCCAAGGCCGAGCTCATCGAGGCCAACCTCCGCCTCGTGGTGTCCATCGCCAAGCGTTACACCAACCGCGGCCTGCAGTTCCTGGACCTCATCCAGGAAGGCAACATCGGGCTCATGAAGGCCGTGGACAAGTTCGAGTACAGCCGCGGATTCAAGTTCTCCACCTACGCCACATGGTGGATCCGGCAGGCCATCACCCGCGCCATCGCCGACCAGGCCCGCACGATCCGCATCCCCGTGCACATGATCGAGACGATCAACAAGCTGATCCGCACCCAGCGCGAGCTGTTGCAGAAGCTGAACCGCGACGCCACCGTCGAGGAAATCGCCCACGCCATGGACATGCCCGTGTCCAAGGTCCGCAAGGTCATGAAGATCGCCCAGGAGCCCATCAGCCTCGAAACGCCCATCGGCGAGGAAGAGGATTCCCACCTGGGAGACTTCATCGAGGACAAGAGCGTCAGCTCCCCCGTGGACCAAGTGGTGCAGCAGCGCCTCAAGGAGACCGTGGGCAACGTGCTCAAGACCCTCACCGAGCGCGAGGAGAAGGTCCTCCGCATGCGCTTCGGCGTGGGCGACGAGTCCACGGAGCACACCCTGGAGGAAGTCGGCAGCGAATTCGCCGTCACCCGCGAGCGCATCCGACAGATCGAGTCCAAGGCCCTGCGTAAGATCCGTCACCCCCGCTACTCCAAGACGCTCAAGGCGTTCTTGGGATAATCGAAATGCAATCGGATAGGGCCCTGCGGATGCGGGGCCTTTTTCTTTGGGATCGGCGGAAGCGGATCAACGTTGGGAACGCGAATAGCGCGAAGGCCCCTTCGGGGCGCGAAGAGCGCGAATAAAGGCCGGAAGATCGGAATGAACGGCCCAGGCATTCGCGGGTATCGTGCCCCGAAATGCCGGGCGTGAGCCGGGCCCAAGCCGCATTCCACGCCAGGGGTCGAGGTCCTCTGCCTTGCGCGGCCATCCCTTCCGGGGGCGGGTGGGGCCGGGCTTCAGGGCCCGGATCCACCCGCCCCAGGAAGCACGCCGACGCCGTCGGCGTGGGCCATAGGCCGGATGGCCCGGATCCGGGCCTGCATCCGCGTGGCGCGCAGCGCCCTTCGCGTTCTTCCTTTTTTGACAAATCGATCAATGGAAACCCCCATCCACCCGGATCCGGTACGCTGACCCCGTGAGCGCGACGACCTCCGGCCCCTGGGCCCCCCTTCGCCATCGGATCTTCCTGGCCCTGTGGATCGCGGCCATGGCGAGCAACGTGGGCACCTGGGTGCAGAGCGTGGGCGAGAAGTGGCTCATGTCCCAGCTCACGCCCTCGCCCCTGCTCATGAGCCTCATCGAGACGGGCACCACCCTGCCCATGCTGGCGCTCTCCATGCCGGGCGGCGCCATCGCCGACATCGTGGACCGCCGCCGCCTCCTCCTCGTCTCCCAGACCTGGATGCTGTTGGCAGCCGGGGCCATGGCCCTGTGCTCGGCCCTCGGCCTCCTGAGCCCCGGACTCCTGATCGGCATGTCCCTGCTCCTGGGCATCGGCGCCGCGCTCAACGCCCCGGCCTGGGGAGCCATCATCCCCGAGCTCCTGGCCCGGGAGGAGATCGCCGCGGGCGTGGCGCTCAACAGCGCGGGCTTCAATGTGAGCCGGGCCGTGGGACCGGCCCTGGGGGGCCTCGTGGTGGGCTGGCTGGGCCCCACCTGGGCCTTTGCCCTCAACGCCCTGTCCTTCCTCGGGGTGGTGGCCGTGCTGCGGAGCTGGAAGCGGCCCGAGGCCACCACGGACCTGCCCGCGGAGCGGTTCGCCGCGGCGATGAAGGTGGGATTGCGCTACACCCGGCACCGGCGGCCCCTCCAGGTCATCCTCCTGCGGAGCGGCGGCTTCGTCTTCTGCGGTGGCATCGTCTTCGGCCTCCTGCCGAGCCTCGCCTTCCATCAGCTGCACCTGGGATCTGCGGCCTTCGGCCTCCTGTTCGGGTGCATCGGCACCGGAGCGGTCCTCGCCACCTTCGTGCTCCCCCGCCTGAAGACCCGCTTCAATCCCAATCTCCTGCTCGCCCTGAACACCCTCGCCTTTTCGCTGGCCCTCCTGGTCATGGGCCATCTCCACCATGCACCTTCCATCGCCGTGGCCCTCCTCTTCTGCGGCTTCGGCTGGCTCTCCGTGCTCAGCACCTTCAATACCGGGGTCCAGCTCTCAGTGCCCTCCTGGGTGAAGGCCCGGGCCCTGGGGGTCTACATCACCGTGTGGGGCGGGGCCATGGCCGTGGGGGCGGCCTTCTGGGGCTGGGTGGGCGAGCATCGGGGCCTCAGCTTCGCCTTCACAGGAGCCGCGGTCGGCATGCTCCTCGTCCTGGCTCTCACGGGCCGCATGAAGGTGCAGGCCCTGCACGAGGACCTGGATCTCAGCCCCGCACGGGACTACCCCCATCCGCCCGAACCCATCGCCGCAGAGGAGGGGCCCATCCTCACGGTGCTCGAGTACCGCATCCCCCCGGATCACGCCGAGGCCTTCCGGGAGGCCATGCGAGCCGTGCGCCGCATCCGCATTCGGGATGGCGCCGTGCGCTGGTCCCTTTTCCATGACCGCGGGCACGCGGAGCCGGGGGAGCTGCGCTTCGTGGAGAGCTTCTTCAGTTCCTCCTGGGGTGAGCACCTGCGCCAGCACCACCGGGCCACGGTGGAGGACCGCGCCGTCCTGGCCAAGGCCTACCACCTGGATCCCAGCGGCCGACCTCGCACCCGGCACCTGGTGGCCGCCTGGGAGGAGACGGGCACCTTCCTCGACCGGATCCTCGAGTAGGCGACACCGCTGGAGAACGCCCGCGATTCCGGTCATGCTGGAGGCATCACCTCGGAGTGCAAATCCGTGCTGGCCAAAGACCAGACTTTGGGAAAGTACAAGATCCTGGATCGCCTCGGCAGCGGCGGCTTCGGAACCGTGTACCTGGCCCTGGACACCTGGGTGAACCGGAAGGTGGCCCTGAAGGTCCCCCACCAGCAGCAGGAGGAGGTCGTGGACCTCCTCAAGGAGCCCCGCATCATGGCGCTCCTCAAGCATCCCAACATCGTCGAGCTCATCACCGTGGAGCGGAAGAACGGCATCTTCTTCATGGTGCTGGAGTACGTAGACGGTGAGAGCCTCGACCGCATGATCCGCAAGGAGCGCTTCCTGGCGCCGCCCATGGCCCTCTCCCTGGCCATCGACGTGTGCACGGCCATCGCCTTCGCCCACGGCCACCAGATCCTCCACCGCGACCTTCGCCCCGCCAACATCCTCGTGACCAAGGAGGGGGTGGCCAAGGTCACGGACTTCGGCACCAGCCGCGAGTTGGACATGAAGCACGTGCCCTTCGCGCCCACCCGCATAGGTTCACCCCCGTACATGGCCCCGGAGCACTTCCGTGGGCGGGCCGTCTTCCAGTCGGACCTCTGGAGCATGGGGATCACCCTCTACGAGATGCTCACGGGCACCGTGCCCTTCTATGACGCGGATCCGCTGAAGATCGCCCAGGCCTTCACCAGCCAGCAGATCGTCCCACCCCACCTCAAGAACCCCGCCGTCCCCAAGGCCTTCGGCGAGGTGGTCATGAAGGCGCTCTCCGTGAACCTGGGGGACCGCTACCTGAGCGCCCACGCCATGCTCGAAGCCCTGCTGAAGCTCCGCGAGAGCGTGGCCCGGGAGACGCGTCCCTTGGGCACCGCCATCATGGCCAATACGGGCAGCTCCGGGCCCCACCCCACCTATCGCTCCCTGGCCAACCCCACCCAGGCCAAGCTATGCGCCTTCTGCTTCAAGTCCCTGCCTCGCGGGGCCACGCGCTGCCCCTCCTGCGGGGAAAAGGCGTGACGGGAACCCGGCCCCAGGCTCCTCGCATCCCAGGGAGTGGAGGGCGACCGTGATCCATCCCACCCGTGAAGGCTGCCAGCGCCTCTGGGCGCGGCCCTGGGTGCGGCGCATCACCTACGCGCTGGTGGGCGGCGCCACCTTCCTGCAGGTCGGCAGCTGGGTGCTGGAGCGCCCCGGCACGACCCGCTGGGTGGTCTCCAAGCTCGACACGCTGGTGCGCGAAGAGACCGGCCTGCCCTTCCAGATGGAGCGGGTGGAGGTCCGTCCCTTCACCGGGCTCCTGGTGCTCCACAACGTGACCCTGGGTGGGGACCTCCTCACCATCCGACGTCTGGAGGTGCGTTTCGACCCGCGCAGCCTCCTCTCCAATACGCCCCGCATCCACCTCGTGCGCATTGAGGAGCCCGTAGCCCGCCTCAGCGAGGCGCGGCTCCGGGCCCTGAAGCTCAAACCCCACCCGAAGGACAGCAAGCCCGCGCCCCAGGTGCGCCTGGATCTCCTCCAGGTCGTGGGGGGCCGGGTAGTGGTGGATGGTCCGGCCTGGGGGGTGCCCGAGCTGGATCTGCCCTTCATGATCACCGGCCAGGGGCTCGGCCCGAATCGCCTGCGCCTCGCCCTGGATGGGCCCAAGCTCAAGGTGGAGGGCCCTTCAGGTCCCGAGACCGGCGCCCTGGACCTGGAGGCCGACCTCTCCGAGGAAGTGCTCTCCCTCCTGCGGGCGAGTGTCCGTCTGGGCCGAAGCCAGGTGAGGCTCCAGGGGCGCTACGACGTGCCCAGCAAACGATCGGATCTCCACCTGAAGGCCACGGCGGATCTGGCCCAGGCCCTGGCCTGGGCCAAGGTGGATGCCCACGCCACCGGCGACATCCGGCTCACCACCCGGGTATCGGGCTCCCTCGTCAGGCCCCGGTGGAGCCTGGACGTGGAGGGTCCTGAGCTCGATCCCGGCCTGAAGGGCGTGCGGGCTGGCCGCCTGGCCCTGCGGGCCAAGGGCACCGAGCGCAGCGCCTCCTTGGAGGAGCTGGCCTGGGCCAGCCCCCAGGGCACCCTGGCCCTCTCCGGGGCCTGGGCCCGAGGCACCGCCCCGCGCGTCCAGTTCAGGGTGCAGGATCTCCAGGGTGAACTACTCGCCCGCTTCGTCCGCGTGCAGGACGTGGCCCAGACGCGCTTCCACCTGGAAGGCCAGGCCCAGGGCCCCCGGGACGCGGCGGAGCTGGCCCGGCCGGATCGCTGGTCCCTCCACCTCACCGGCGATGCGGCCGATGCCCAAGGGGCCGCAGGAGCCCTGGAAGCCAGGGCTGAGGCCGGCCAGGCGCGGTTCCACGCCGATGGCCTGCGCCTGGGCACCCTCACCCTCACGGCCTCGGGCACGGGGGCCCTGGGTCCCAAGGGTCTCAAGAACCTCCAGGGGGAAGGCCATGTGGAAGCCCGCGCCGAAAGCGTGGCCGCCGCCCTGAAGGCCTGGGATATCACAGACCTGCCCATGGGTGGGGCGGTGGATGCCCGGGCGAAGGTGAGCTTCAGCCCCGCTACGGGCCTGGACCTCGAAGGTGGCGTGGCCGTGAAGCGCCCCCGTTGGGAGCTCGAGGAAGCGGATGATGTCACAGCCCAGGTGCGGATCCGCAGGGACCAGCTCTGGGTGGAGCAGGTCACCGCCCACGCGGGCGGCGGCGAGGTCACCGGGCAGCTGTGGCTCACCTGGTCCAAGCCCCTCAAAGGGGACGAACTGGACATGTGCTTCGCGGCCTCGCGGGTGGCCGCCTCCCATGGCCTGCGGGCCGCGGGCCTCACGGACGAAGACATCGGCGTGAAGCTGGAGGGCATCGGCCACGGCTGGGCCCGCCTCCACGGCCCCTTCAAGGATCTCCGCATGGAAGGGCACGCCACCGCCGAGGCCTCCAGCCTCGAGGTGCTGGGCGATCCTTCGCCCTTCCGCATGAAGGTGCCCGCCGCCTCCGCCCGCTTCGAGATGGACCTCGAGACGCTCCGCATGCGGCTGCGGGACATCCGCGTGGCCAGCGACCTGGGCAGCCTGGAGCCCGGCGCCGCCCAGCCCTCGGGCCCGCTGGCCCTCCAGGGCGAGCTGGACATGGACATCGAAGGCCGCACCTGGTGGGGCCGACTGACCGGCCTCATGGACACCGGCCCCTTCGAGACGGACCTGCCCCTGCCCCGGATCACCGGTCGGGCCGACCTCCTCTTTGAGGGCCCCTACGTGCAGGATTTCGGCCCCTGGCCCCTGCCCCGTGGCCACTTCAACCTCACCAACGCCCGGGTGCTGCTGGGCGACCGCAGCCTCGAAGACCTGAACCTCCGCGCCGACCTCACGGGCGGGCGGCTCCGCGCCGGCCTCGGCAAGGGCGCCAACGCCACGCCCATCCTCGCCCTCGAGGCGCTCAAAACGGGCAGCGCCGTGGAGGGCCGCCTCACCCTGAAGGTGGATCCCGAAACCTGCGAGACGGAGAGCCTCGCCTCCCGCCTCACCCAGGACCTGATGGAGGATTTCCGCGTGGGATTCCAGGCCCAAGGCCGATGGACCCCGGAATCGAGCTTGACCTGGAAGGGCCAGCTGGACCGCCTGGAGGGGACCTTCCCCGCCTTCACCCTCCGCCAGTCCGCCCCCAGCCGCCTGGAGGGGACCGACGCCCGGGCCGCGCTGGACCTCTTCCTCGAAGGGCACCAGCGGAAGGGCCTCACTCCCGAGGGCCAGCTGCGCCCCAGCGCTTCCGTGCGCCTGAAGGGCGAGCTGCCCTTCAAGCATTCGGACCCCATGGCGGTCCGCGCTGAAGGCAGCATGGAGCTGGGTGACCTCAAGACCATCGTCGATGCGCTGCTGGACGTGGATGAGGGTAGCCTCCTCCACAACCTCCGCCCCGAAGGCCAGGGCACCTTCAACCTCCTCGCCCACGGTTCCTACGGGGACCCCAAGGTGGACGGCACCCTGGATGTGGACCACGCCGCCCTGCGGCTCGCCGAGTACGAGAACATCCGGGAGCTGGACCTCCACGTGCGGTTCCAGGATCGCCTCATCTCCGTGCTGCCGGAGCGCCCCCTCACGGGCACCCTCAACCAGGGGCACCTCACCGCCAGCGGTCAGGTGAAGTGGCAGCTGGGCGGGTTGGAGGATTACGAATTCAGCGCCCGGCTCCGGGGGTTCCAGATCCAGGATCCCCCCGACCTGCAGGGCCTCATCATGCAGGGCGATCTGGAAGCCACCCTCAAGGGCGACGACACCGGAGGCCTGCTCAAAGGCACCGTTGCCACCTCCCGGCTCTCCTACCAGACCGACATCAAGCTCTATGACTGGCTGGTGAACAGCGCCCTCGCCGAGAGCTCCACGCTCTCCACCCTCGATCCCAACGATCCCCTGGACAAGATCCACCTGGATCTCGACGTGAAGATGGATCGTCCCTGGGAGCTGGACACCAACCTCGCCAAGCTGGAAGGCCGCCCCGAGGGCGCCTTCCGGATCATGGGCACGCTGGCCCGGCCCGGCCTCAAGGGCCGCATGGTCCTGGAGCCGGGCGGGCGCATCACCAACCTGCTGCCCGCGGGCGACGTGGTGCTGAGCCGCGGCACCTTCGATTTCACCGATCCCGACCTGCCCATCAACCCCCATCTGGACCTCAGCGGTGACGTGCAGGTGCCCGGTTACACCGTGAGCGTGGGCATCACCGGCACCATGGCCAACCTCAACTGGCAGCTGAGCAGCATCCCCCGCCTGAGCCAGAGCGACATGGTGGCCGTGCTCATCAATCCGGAATACGCCCAGAGCGCCGGAACCACGCCCGGCGGCAGTCAGGGCGCCGTGAACAGCGGCCTCGCCAGCGCCAGCACGGGGTTGCTCACCACGCTCGCCCTCGCGGCCTTCCAGGAGCAGGTGCGCAAGACCTTCCGCCTTGATCGCGTAAGCGTGAGCGTGCGCACGGGCTCCACGGGCACCACGGAGACGGACGTCCTCCTGGGCAAGCGCGTGAACCTGTTCGGCTGGAAAGTGCCCCTCATCGTCTCCCAGCGCCGCAGCCGGGATCTCACCACGACCTCCGGCCAGGTGGAGTGGCGCTTCGGCGGCTTCACCCTCCAGTTGGGCGCCACCCAGAGCCAGAACAGCGGGGTGAACCCCTCCGGGGAGATCCGCCATACCTGGAGCCCCAAGAACTGAGTTCGTCCCCGTCACAGGGGTTCCAGGGGAGAATGATTCCAGTTATCCAGCGATCCACGGGACCGCTGACCCCCTCGGGCGCCGCGTGCCCATTCTGAACCGGATCCTTCATGCTGACCGTGCTCGCCTTCGCCCGATACCGCGCCCTCCTGGGCTTCGAGCGCCTGGAATTGCCCACGGCGCCCACCCTGGGGCACCTGCTGGAGGATCCCCGTTTCGCGCCCCTGCCCAAGGACGCTCTGCTGGCCGTGAACCAGTCTTTCTCGGACCGGAGCGCGCCCCTGAAGGACGGGGACGAGGTCGCCCTCCTGCCCCCCGTCAGCGGCGGCTGAGCCCACCCGGGGCAACCTCCGTCACAAGGGGGGGCGGACCGCCTACCGGAACGTATGTTGGGTGCGGACAGGCACTGGGACCACTGTCATGGATGCGCTCCGCAAGAGGTGGGACTCCCCCCGAACCCTGGCCCTCATCGTAGGGCTGGATATGGTGTTGTTCACCGCCTGGAAAGTCCGGTGGGGGCTGCTCGCGGAGCTGCTCTGGTTCTGCAACGCAGCTTCCCTGGCCCTGATCCCCGCCCTCTGGTTCGATCGCCCGGCGTGGGCGGGCATGGTGCTGCTCCTCCGGTTGGCCCTGGGTGAGCCCGGCCACTTTTACGCCTTCGCCGTCACCCGGGACGTGGAGTGGGTCTCCGTGGCCGCCAACCTGCCCCCCTTGCTGGCCGCCGCGTGGTACTTGCGGGGAAGGGCTTTCCCGAGGGCCTCCCTCTTCCTGGCCCTCGGCTTCGTGGCGGGGACCCTCCTCGCGGCTCGCCTGTTCACCCCGCCGGACCTCAACGTGAACCTGGTCTTCCGGCGCCATGGCCTCCTGGTGCGATCGTTTCCCGGCCTCTGGAGCTACCGCGTGGCCGCCGCCCTGATCATCACAGGGTGCCTGGGGCTCGGACAGTTCCTCCTGTCCCGGTGGCTGTCCCCGGCCCCCCGCGCCCAGGGCTGGAAGGAGGTCCACCCATGAGCTGGTCCTGGAAGCTGGGCACCCTCGCCCACATCGAGATCCGGGTGCATGCGACCTTCCTCCTCCTCCTGGCCTGGGTCGGAGGGTTGTCCTATTCCAAGGACCGCAGCCTGGAAGCGGCCCTGGTGGCCGTGGCCTTCATCCTCTGCGTGTTCGCCACGGTGGTGCTGCACGAGATGGGGCATGCCCTCACCGCCCGCCGCTTCGGGGTGCGCACCCTGGGGATCACCCTGCTCCCCATCGGCGGGGTGGCCCAGCTGGATCGCATCCCGGAGAAGCCCCGGGAGGAGCTCCTGGTGGCTCTGGCGGGGCCCGCGGTGAACGTCGTCCTCGCCCTGCTGCTCTGGGCGGGGTTGGCGGGTGGAGGGCCCCTCGACCTCCAGGGCCCCCGCCCCGGTCCCACCGCCTTCGTGGCGCGCCTGGCCGTGGTGAACGCCGGCCTCGCCCTCTTCAACCTCCTGCCCGCCTTCCCCATGGATGGAGGTCGCGCCCTCCGGGCCCTCCTCTCCCTCCGCATGGGCCGGTCCCGGGCCACGCGGATCGCGGCCCATCTGGGACAGGCCATGGCCCTGCTCTTCGCGGGCCTGGGCCTGCTCGGGAACCCCTTTCTCGTCTTCATCGGCCTTTTCGTATGGCTGAGTGCCGAGGAGGAGGCCCGGGCCGTCCAGGTCCAGGCGGTCCTGGACGGCATCTCCGTGGGGGAGGCCATGGTCACGACCTTCCAGACCCTGGCCCCGGAGGAATCCTTGGCCCGCGCCCGGGAGCTCCTGATCCACACCTTCCAGCGGGACTTCCCCGTGGCCCGGGAGGGCGGGTGCCTGGGCCTCCTCACCCACCAGGGACTCCTCCGTGCCCTGGCCCATGGCGGTGAAGGCTGCGAGGTCACTTCGGCCATGGAGTCCACCTTTGGCACCGCGACTCCGGTGGAGCCCCTCTCGTCCGCACTGCCCCGCCTCCCTTCGGCGCCGGGGCGGACCCTCCTCGTGATGGAAGGTCGCCGGGTCGTGGGCCTGCTCACGGCGGAGAACATCGGCGAGATGTTCCTGGCCCGGGATCCGGCCACCGTCGGCAGGTGAAGGCATGACCCCCCGTGAGGAGGACCCCCTCCACCCCATCGCCCCCGTCCTCCGGACCGATCCCGCCCGAGCCATCCAGGTCCCCGCGCGGGTGCTCCGGGCCGTGCGGGTTCCCGAGCGGTGGCGGGGCCCCGAACGGCGGCGACGGCGGCGCGCCCCGCCGGAACCCCCGCCCGAACCGCCGGAAACCTACGATGAGCATGGCGTCATCCTCCATCCCCACGAGGAGGACACCCCGGTAATCCACCTGGACCTTGAGGCTTGAGCCCGCCCGCCCTTGCGGATGATCACCGATTCGCGGGCGGGGGATTGATGGCCGGTGCGGATGGACCCACGTTGGGGTGCTTCGCCGGGCGACCCGGAGCATCGCCGTTGCCGGAAGGGCGCACGGCGCCTCCGACCGCCTCCCGAGGTTGAGATTGCATCGCCCATTCGTCGGCGGGCCGCGCCGCCGTCGATCCCTCCGTTCCCCCTCGGAGGGCCTTTCCTGGAGGATCGCCATGAGCATCCGCGACCTGTCTCCCACCTACGTGGCCTCCTGCCGTCCCGAGGCCACCCTGGCTTCCGCCGCCGCCCTGCTGGATGAGCATGACTGCGGCATCCTCCCCGTGGTGGATGACGCCTACCACGTGATTGGCGTGCTCACCGACCGGGACATCTGCATGTCCCTGGCGGCCCACCCCGCCACCGTCGCCCAGCTGCGGGTGCAGGACGTCATGAGCACCGAGGTCCACTGCATCGGGGCCAATGACACCCCTGCCCAGGCCATGCGCGCCATGCGCACCCATCACGTGCACAGGCTGCCCATCACCGCATCCGATGGGGTGCTGGAGGGCATCCTCTCCCTCAACGACCTGGCCCTCTCAGCCCAGGAGGTGCATGAAGACGGCCGTCCGGGGCCCACGCTCACGGAAGTGGCCCTCACGCTCAAGGCCCTCTGCGCCCACCACAGGCGCCATGACATCATCCCCCGGGAGCAGCTCATCCGCATCTGAGGAGGCCCCATGTTCACCAGCATCCTCGTGGGCCTGGACTTCTCCCCCGCAAGCCTCCGGGCCCTGGCGGAGGCTTGCGAACTGGGCCGCAGGCTTGACTTGCCGGTGCGGGCCCTCCATGTGGTGGAGATGCCCTATCCCTCCTACTTCCCCACCTACGCCACCCTCGGGGACCCAGCCTGGTTCCGCACCCATGAGCCGAAGGTGCAGGCCAAGCTCGATGAGAGCCTCGCCCCCCACCCCGGCGTCACGAGCCTCATCCGCCAGGGCAACCCCGCGGAACGGCTGCTGATGGAAGCGACCGCCGACACCCTGATCGTCATCGGCCACGTGGGGCATTCCCGATGGGAGCACCTCCTTTTCGGCAGCACCGCCGCGAGCGTGGCCCGCCACGCCCCCGGGAGCGTGTGGATCGTCCGGGCGGATCGCCCCGCCCCCTCCTAGGGGACCCCGCCTGAAATGCTTAGACCTTGCGGCTGGCCGGCGAAATCCACCTCCCCCTGCCAACGGTGCCCGTTGTCAGGGATCTCGGGACACCGGGGCCTCGCCCCCCTGGCGCGAATCCAGGCTGTGCTTGAATTCGCTGTCATCCCATTGGAGATATTGCCGTAGCGCCAACCCTCCGCCGCGGGGTGCCCACAGGGCCCCTCCAACGCTCCAGGTATTTCGCGCGGGCACCCCCTAGCCCCGAAGCTCTGCCATCTCCTGGATCTTGGCCTCCAGTTCAGCCATGGAGAAGGGCTTGGCAATGGTGCGAACGAAGGGGTCCTGGCGCAGCACCGCCTCGGTTCGGCCATCCAGGAATCCGGTGGCCAACAGCACGGGCAGGCGGGGCTGGGTCTTGCGGAGCTCCCGCAGCGTCTCCTCCCCGTTCATGGCGGGCATGTTGAGGTCCAGGATCAGGAAGTCCACCTTCAATCCGCCGGCGAAGCGCTCCAGGGCCTCCCGACCCCCCTTGGCCGTGGTCACGCGATGCCCCAGCGCCTCGATCATGCACGGCACCGACTCGAGGATCAGCTGATCGTCGTCGACCTGAAGAATGTCCAGCGTTTCCGGGCCTTCCGCCACGGCCTCCGCGTCCCCCCCGGCCGGGGTCGGTCCCGGGATGGTGGGCAGGTGCAGGATCACGGAGGTTCCCTGGCCGGGTCGGCTCTGGATGTCCAGGGTCCCGCCATGGGCCTTCACCGTGGTGTAGACCATCGCAAGCCCAAGGCCCGTGCCCTTACCCACGGGCTTCGTGGTGAAGAAGGGCTCCATGGCGCGAGCCAGGATCTCCGGGGCCATCCCCTGGCCGGTGTCCGCCACGGTGAGGTCCACCCGGTCGGGTTCGGTACACCGCGTGCGGAGGGTGAGGGACCCCCCTTGCGGCATGGCGTCCACCGCATTGACGCAGAGGTTCATGATCGCGCTGGCGAGGGAACTCCGCTCGCCTTGGAGGACCGGGGCCGCGGGATCAAGGTCCAGGACCAGATCCACTTTCTGCAACGTGGTGCGCCGGAGGATCTCCATTTCCTCCCGCAGGAGGGCATTCAGATCCAGGGGTTCGGGTTCACGCAGGTCCTTCCGCGCGAAATTCGTGAGGCCCTTCACGAGGTCCCGCCCCCGATTGGAAGCCACCTCGATGGTGTCCAGGGATTTCACGAGGGCCGGTTCCCGGGCGTGGATGAGCTTGAGGGTCTGGGACATGGCCTGGATGGCCCCCAAGATGTTGTTCATGTCATGGGCGATGCCGCCGGCGAGGCTGCCCAGGCTCTCCAGCTTTTGCGTCTGCTGCAGGTCCGCTTCGAGCTTCCGCTGGGCCTCCTCGGATTTCCGGAGTTCGGTGATGTCCGTGGCCACGCTGATGGCCCCGATGATCTCCCCCCGGGCGCCCAGCAGCGGCCCCTGGACGGCCGTTCCCCACCCGGAACGGCCCGTGCGCGGGAACTCCCAGCGGAAGGGGGCGGTGGTCACACGCTGTCCCGCCAACGCCGCCCTGATCCCATCCCCCTCCGTCAGGTTCACCAAGAAGGGGAAGACTTGCTCGGGATGCCGTCCCGCCAACTCTGCGGAGGTGTACCCGCTCAGCTCCTCCAGGAACCGGTTGATGCGGACGACCCGACCTTCCAGGTCATAGACCACGATGGATTGCTGGGCCGAGGAGATGATCTGATCGCTGAAGGCCAGGGCATCCTTCAGGGCCCGCTCCACCCGCTTCAGGTCGGTGATGTCCCGGATGATCTTGGAAGCCCCGATCACCTCCCCGTCCCCGTTCCGGATCGGTGAGATCGTGACGGCCACCTCCATGGAGCTCCCGTCCTTCCGGATCCGCAGGGTCTCCAGGTGCTCCACGCTGCCCCCGGAGCGGATCGCCTCCAGGATCCCCTGTTCCTCCTCGGTCCGGCCCGGCGGCACGAGGATCTCGATGGACTTCCCGATGGCTTCCTCCGGCGTGTAGCCGAACATCCGGACGGCGGCCTGGTTCCAGCTGGTGATCACGCCATCCATGGATTTGCTCACGATGGCATCGTCCGAGGATTCCACGATCGCGGCGAGATAGGCCATGGCCGCTTCCGTCCGCTTTCGCTCGGTGATGTCCGTGGAGATGCCGCACAGGGCGTAGATGCTGCCATCCGGTCCGTGGAGGGGGAGCTTCACAGACCAGAAGGTGAGGGTCTTGTCCGTGCCCTGCACGGTATTGACCTCCTCGGTCCGGATCGTCCGCCCCGCTTCAAGCACCTGCCGGTCCACCGCCTGGATGCGGGACACCGTGGCGGGATCGAAGAATGCCTCATCGCTGCGGTGGACCACCGCGTTCAGGGATAGGCCCCAGAGGTCCAGCACCCGCTGGTTCGCGAACAGGTACCGGCCCTGGGTGTCCTTGAGGTAGATGTAGGCGTCCAGGTTGTTGAGGATGGTGGAATAGCGGACCTCGCTCTCGTGGATTTGCCGGTTCTGCACCACCAGCCTCGCGCTGAGGCCCGCCAGCGCGATCAGCAGCAGGCCCAGGGCGATGATCCACGGGCGATAGCGGTTCCACAGGTCGCCCAGCGTGAAATGCGGAGCCGCATCGAAGGGCGGAATGCGGAGGCTGCGGAGCAACTGCTCCACGCCGGTGTAGTCCGAGGGTGTGGTGAATCCGTAGAGTCCCGCCGCCTGGGCGGCCTCGCTGTCCTTGGGCAGCGAGAGCAGGGCGATGGCCAGCTGATCCGCCAGGCCGGCATCCACCTGGGGCAGGACCGCCACCGGCCACTCCGGATGCAACCGGGTCGACACCTTGTAGGGGAACGAGGAGAGATCCTGACCGTTGATGACCCGGATGCTCCCGAGGTCGAGCTTCCCCTCGGCCGCCAGCGCCTCCAGCACCCCGCTGCGGACGAACCCGGCTTCGGCCCGACCGGCGAGGACAGCCTCCACCACCCGATCGTGGGGCATGCCCGTGGAGAGCAGATGGTCCTCGACCGGCGGCGGGACCCCGGCCTCGACCATCTCGAAAGCCTGCATCTGATACCCTCCGAGGGATTCCAGCCCCACCGCGGCGATGCGGCGACCGGCCAGATCCGCCAGGGTGTGCACCTCGGGGTGGTCGGTCCGCGCGAAGATCACGCCGCCGAAGCCCGACAGGCCCCGCCCCCCCTCGAGGCCCACCCGGGTCACCAGGGGTGCCGACATGCTGTTCCGCTGCTTGAGGAGGATGTAGTGCCCAGGGTTGGTGAGCACCACGTCGACTTCGTTCCGGGTGATGGCGGCGTTCAGCTCCGCATAGTCGAATGGGGTGATGGTCACGGCCCGGCCAAGCCGCGTCGATAAGTACTGCCCCATGGGCTGCCAATCCGCTTGGACCCTCGCCTTGGGCCGGAAGGCCAGGACCCCCATGCGGAGGGGAGCCTGCGCCAGGACGGGAACCGCGACGAGGAGCGCCATGAGCAGCGCCATCAGCCCCCTCACGGGCGGAGCCCTTCATCCCCGGGCAGCCATTGGGGGGCCGCCAGGCCCTGCAGGTCGTCCTCCCGGGCCATCACTCCGCCCTTGACCAGGACGCCGGAGACGGTCCGCGCCGCCTGGAGGAGCCGGGAGCGCCCGCCGCTGAGGTACTCGCGGTTCCCGGCCAGGGAAGGCAGCAGCACCCCGGCCAGGGCCTGCTGGACCTCCTCGGGCTGGATGCCCTGCCGGGCCGCGATGCGGTAGATCGCATCCTGACGATTCGTCTGCAGGTGGGCCAGCCCGCGGAAGTGCCCGGCCACGAGCGCGCGGAGCTGCGTGGTGTGTTCCCCTGCGCGATCGGCCCTCACGGCCAACACATCGAACACGGTCTCCGGGATCTGCCGACTGTCGAAGATGACGCGGGCCCCCTCCCGCATGAGGAGGGTGGCCGTGGGTTCGAAGGTGATGACCGCGTCAACCTCCTGCCGTCGCCAGGCCTCCAGCTGACGTTCGATGGGGAGGTCCACCACGGTGAGGTCGGCGGCACGCAGCCCCGAAACTTCCATGAGCTTGGCGAGCATCAGGGCCCCCAGGGCTCCGCGGTCCACGCCCAGCCGCTTCCCCGCCAAGCCGAGGACATTGCGGATCTCCGGCCGGGCCAAAACGGCATCGGCCCCCGCGGACGCATCGAAGACCAGGGCCACCTGCAGGGGGATCCCTTCGGCCCGGGCCCGCAGGGTCTCATCCAGGGTGAGGCAGGCCGCGTCCAGGTCGCCCGACCGGAGAGGCCCCATCAAATCGCTGGCCCCCTTCCCTTCGTGGAAGCGGAGATCCCGTGGCAGCCAGTTGAAGGTGCGGGCGAGGTAGAGGGTTTCGTACCCGATCCAGGGATGGATGCCCACCACCAAGTCCCGGCGCCGGCGACATCCCAGGCTTCCGGAGGGCACGGCCAGGGCACCCAGGCATGCGAGGAAGCTGCGTCGATGCAAGGGGATCCTTTCCGCGGGGCCGTTTCCCTATCGTCCGGTCCGGGGCGGGAAATGAATTATCGCGACCCGGGCGAAGGCCCTCCGGGACCGAGACAAACCCGGACTTTCGTCCGATCATGGAAGGCGATGGACACTCCTGAACAGCACCCGGGCCCGGGCCCCGAAGCCACCCCGCCACCTCCCCCGGCCCGGGCCCCCTTCGCGAACTTCCGCGAGCTCCTGGACATGATCAAGTTCGAGCACACGGTGTTCGCGCTGCCCTTCGCCTTCCTGGGTGCGTTGGCCGCTGCCCAGGGCATTCCCGCCACCCGCACCCTGCTCTGGATCCTGGCCGCCATGGTGGGGGCCCGGACTGCGGCCATGACCTTCAACCGGCTCGTGGATGCTGATGTGGACGCAGCGAACCCCCGCACCCGGCAGCGGGCCATCCCCGCCGGACGGGTGAGCCGGTTCGGCGCTCTGCTCCTCATGGGGGCGGGCATCGTGGTCTTCGGCCTGGCGGCCGGGGCCCTCGGCCCCCTGACCTGGAAGCTCTCCCCCCTGGCCCTCGCCATCATCCTGGGCTACAGCCTCTGCAAGCGCTTCACCGCCTTCGCCCACGTGGTGCTCGGGCTGTCCCTGGCCGGGGCGCCCCTGGGCGCCTGGATCGCCGTCGCGGGGCAGATCGAGCGTGGGGCCCTCTACCTGGCCCTCGGGGTGCTCACCTGGACCGCCGGGTTCGACATCCTCTACGCCCTCCAGGATGAAGGGTTCGACCGCAAGGCCGGCCTCCACTCCATCCCCGCGAAGCTGGGCACCCAGGGGGCCCTGGCCCTGAGCCGGGCGCTCCACCTGACTGCCCTCATCGCCTGGGCCGCCTTCAACCTGGACCAGCAGAGCCACCTCCTGCCCTGGCTGGCCTGGGCGGGCGTGGCCCTGATCCTCCTCCGGGAGCAGTGGCTCGTGCGGGACGGCGACCTCTCCCGCATGGACGAGGCTTTCTTCACCCTGAACGCGCTCATCGGCCTCGTGTTCTTCAGCGGTCACGCCCTGGAGATCTGGATGCGCCGGACCCTTGCCTGAGGCGGGGCCGCGCCGGGGAATTGGCCGGACGGACGCCTCGCCCAGCGGATCCGGCCGTTGGGCCAGTCCGGTCACAAGGTTGTATTCCAGAAGGGCCGGACCGTCGATTTCCCAGGTAAGCTGGGAGGCTCATGTCCACCCCCATCGAGAACCCCCGCCGCGCCGTGCGGCAGAGCCGACCGGACTCCCTCCGGTGGCTCACCGTGATGGTGATCCTCAGCCATCGCACCTTCAGCTGGTCGGTCTCCAAGCGGAAGCTGCTCTGGATCCTGGGCGGCACCTTCGGCATCTGGGCCTTCGGGGTCTTCGGCAGCAGCTACGGCCTCTGGTCCTTCCGGAAGGTGCTCACCTTCTCCCAGCTCCAGCGGGAGACCCGGGAGCAGCAGGAGAAGCTGCGGACCACCCTTGAACAGGCCCAAGGTCTCGAATCCGAAATTCAGGCATTGCAAGAAAAGCACGCTGAACTTCTAAAACTCTTGGACCCCAAGTCCCCCGGTCCCAACCTGCCGGCCCCCCCCGCGAAGGCTCCCTCCCCCGAGGTGAAGGAGCGGGTCGGACAGCTCCAGCAGCAGCTGGAACAGCGGCAGATGCAGGCCCGGCTCATCCGGGCCCGCATGGAACCCATCCTCAAGGCCTGGGCCGCCACGCCTTCCATCCCCCCCACCGTCGGTTACCTCTCCTCGGGCTACGGCGTCCGGGTGGCACCCCTGGCCAACGTCAAGGAAGAAGGTGAGGGCCTGCTCGGGTTCCACACCGGGCTCGACATCAGCAACCAGGCGGGCACTCCGATCCAGGCCACCGCCGATGGCGAAGTCGTGCAGGCCGGATGGATGGACCGCTACGGCTGGGGTGTGGTCCTCCGGCACAGCTCCGACTTCGAGACCCTGTACGCCCACATGGAGCGCCTGGACGTGAAGACCGGGCAAAAGGTCCAGCGGGGAGACATCCTCGGGGGCATGGGCCGGTCGGGCAACGCCACCGGCGTCCACCTGCACTACGAGGTGCGACGGGGCGGCAAGCCCATCAACCCCTCCCCCTATCTGAAGCTCCAGCGCCAGTGGCTGGGCGCTCTTTCCCAGCATTCCTAGGAGGTTCCCATGGTCTTCGGTGGCAAGAAGCAGAAGCCCCAGCCCGCGCCCGCGGTGCACACCATCCTGGGCCGGGACATGATCTTCAAGGGCGAGATCATCGCCGGCGGCAAGAGCCTGCGCGTGGAAGGCACCGTGGATGGCAGCATCCAGAGCGAGGGGGAGGTCATCGTGGCCCCCGGCGGTCTGGTGACGGGCCAGGTGCTGGCCAAGCACCTCGTGGTCACCGGCAAGGTGAAGGGCACCGTGAAGACGACCGAATGCCTGGAGATCCATGGCACCGGCTTCGTGGAAGGCGAGGTCGAGGTGGGTCGCCTGGTGGTGGATGAGGGCGGCATCCTGCAGGGCACCTGCATCCGCCGCGACGAACCCAAGGCCCCCGAAGTGGCCAAGGGCGGCAGCCTGCCCGGCCCCGAGAAGGTCACCCCGGAAGTGAAGCGCTGAGGTCCTTCCCCTTCAGGTGAACAGGGGACCGGGACTGGAGCCGCCCTTCAGGCCCAGGTAGGCATAGGCGTGGTCCGTGGCCTTGCGTCCCTGAGGCGTGCGGTCCAGGAAACCCACCTGCATGAGGTAGGGCTCCACCAGGTCCTCCAGGGCGCCCTCGTCCTCGCCCAGGGCGGCGGCCAGGGTCCGCAGGCCCACCGGGCCGCCCCGGTGCTTGCCGCACAGGGCCTCCAGGTACATCCGGTCCAGGCCGTCCAGGCCCAGGTCGTCCACCTCGTGCAGCTTCAGGCAGGCATCGGCGGCTTCGGCCGTGATGGTGCCATCGCCCTTCACTTCCGCGTAGTCCCGACACCGGCGGAGGAGCCGGTTGCAGATGCGCGGGGTCCCCCGGCTCCGCCGGGCGATGGCCGCGGCACCCTCCGGGGCCATGTGCACGTTCAACAGCTCGGCGCTCCGGGCGGCGATGATGGCCAGCTCCTCCCGGGTGTAGAACTCCAGGCGGTGCACCATGCCGAAGCGGTCGTGGAGGGGCTTGGAGATGAGGCCCGCCCGGGTGGTGGCGCCCACCAGGGTGAAGGGGCGGAGGTCCACCTTCAGGGTCTGGGCGCTGGGCCCCTGCCCGATGAGGATGTCCAACTTCCGGTCTTCCATGGCGGAGTAGAGCATCTCCTCGATGGGGGCCGAGAGGCGGTGGATCTCGTCGATGAAGAGGAACTCGCCCTCCTCCAGGTTCGTGAGGATGGCCGCCAGATCCCCCTTCTTCTCCAGGGCCGGGGCCTGGATCACCTTGCAGGGCACGCCCATCTCGTTGGCCAGCACGTGGGCCAGGGTGGTTTTGCCCAGGCCCGGCGGGCCGAAGAGCAGCACGTGGTCCAGCACCTCGCCCCGGCGCTGGGCGGCCTGGAGGGCGATGTCCAGCCGGGCCTTCACCTTCACCTGGCCGATGTACTCGGCGAGGCGCTGGGGGCGCAGGGAGAACTCCACGGCATCGGTGGAGCTGGGATCGAGGTCGGGATGGCGGTGGAGATTCATGAACCTCCAGTTTCACCCTGGGGGGTTCCCTCGGATAGGGGGCAGCGTATCCTGGCTCTGGTAATTAACCTTCCGACCTCGACCTCCGATACAATCTCCCCATCCCCGGAGACCCATTGGCCCAGCGCTACCAACTGCTGATCCGAGACCGCCATGGTTTCGAGCGGACGGTTCCCCTCGCCCGGCCCATCACCCTGGGCCGCCAGAGCCTGTGCGACGTGGTGCTCTCCGACAGCATGATCAGCCGGAACCACCTACGCCTCGAAGTGAAGGACGACGTGTGGTGGGCCGAGGACCTGGGCAGCACGCACGGCACCTTCTACCGTGATCAGCCCCTGGGCCGGGTGCAGTGGGATCCCAACACCCCCCTTCGACTGGCCGACGGCGCCTACAGCCTCACCCTCATCAGCCAGACCCAGAGCAGCAGCGAAGTGCACCTGCAGGCCATCCTGGAAACGGCCCAGCTGCTGGCCCAGGAAGTGGACCTCGAAGATCTGCTCGAGCAGACCCTGGACCGCCTCCTCAGCATCTCGGGCACGGACCGCGGTTTCATCATGCTGCTGGAGGAGGCCGAGCTCCGCATCAAGGCCCAGCGCAACCTGGGGCAGGAGCCCGAGGGTGCCATCCAGCTGTCCATGAGCACCGTGCACTCGGTGTTCGACAGCGGCGAGCCCATCTGGATCCTCAACGTGGCCGATGACCAGAAGATGCTCAGCCAGCAGAGCATCCTGCGCCTGGAGCTCAAGACCATCCTCTGCCTGCCCCTCACCCTCCAGGGCAAGCGCATCGGGGTGGTCTACCTGGACAGCCGGCGGCCCATCACGGAGCCCCCCAGCCGCGAGACCTTCGAGGCCATCGTGGCGCTGGCCTCCATCGCCATCGAACGCACCCGGTTGAGCGAAGCCAACCTGCGCAGCGAAGTGCTCGCCACCGTGGGCCAGGTGGCTTCCAGCATCGTCCACGACTTCAAGAACGGCCTCTTCGTGCTCCGCGGCCACGTGGAGCTCCTGGAGATGGCCACCCGGGATCCCAAGGTGCACCACCATGTGGATCGCATCCAGGAGGGCATCCGCCGCCTCACCACCCTGAGCCAGGACGTGCTGGAATACGCCAAGGTGCAGGAGCCCAAGCGCCGCCTCGTGGACCTGAAGGCCTTCCTCGAGTCCCTGGTGGAGCCCATGGTGCCCCGGGCCACGGAAGCCGGCGCCCAGATCGGTGTGGAGGGGGACGAGGTCTCCATCCAGATCGATCCGGAGCGTTTCACCCGGGTGATCGAGAACCTCCTGGCCAACGCCCTTGACGCCCTGGAAGGCCCCTCCGGCCAGGTCCAGGTGCAGACCCAGCGGGTCACCGGCGGGGCGGTGATCCGGGTGAAGGACAATGGCAAGGGCATCCCGCGCAAGATCCTGCGGCGCATCTTCGAGCCGTTCTTCAGCTTCGGAAAGAAGAAGGGCACGGGCCTGGGCATGGCCACCGTGCGCAAGATCGTGGAGGAGCATGGCGGCACCCTCGAGGTGATCAGCGAGGAGGGTCACGGCACCGAAGTGGTGATGACCCTGCCTGATCACGAGATGCGCAACCGGGCCACCACCGAGGAGAACACCGGCAAGCACCACCAGGCCACCCAACCCAATCCCCACCCCAAGCTGGTGGAAGGACAGGGCTGATGCCGGTTCGGGTGGGCCAGGGCTTCGACGTCCATCGCTTCGCGGATCCCACCGAGGGGCGTCCCCTCATGCTCATGGGCATCCACGTGCCCCATGACCGGGGCCTCGCCGGCCACTCGGACGCGGACGTGATGCTCCACGCCCTCAGCGACGCCCTGCTCGGCGCCGCAGGCCTCGGCGACATCGGGCTGCACTTCCCGGATACGGACCCCGCGTTCAAGGGCGCCGACTCCCTGCAGCTCCTGGAACGCGTGATGGCGGACCTCAGGGCCCGGGGCTGGAAGGTCGTGAACGCCGACGTGTGCCTCATCGGCGAGCGTCCCAAGCTCTCGCCCCACCGCCAGGCCATGCGCGACCGGGTGGCGCCGGTGCTCGGCATTCCCGTGGAGGATCTCAACGTGAAGGCCACCACCACGGAGAAGCTCGGGTTCACGGGCCGCGGCGAGGGCCTTGCCGCCCAGGCCGTGGTGCTGCTGGAACGCTGAAGGTCGGCGGGCTCGGATCCTAGGCCGTCCGGAAGGAGGCCACGGAGGCCGAGAGCCCCTCGGCGATGTTGGCCAGGTACTCGCTGGTGCGGTTCACCTCCTCCACGGTCTGGGCCAGCTCCGTGGCGGCGGTGGCGCTGCGGGCCGTGGCCATGGCGGAAGCTTCCACTTGGTGGGCCACTTCGCCTGAGGTGCGCCCCTGTTCCTCGGTGGCCGCGCTGATCTCCGCGATGGCGCTGGCCAGCTGGGCCACATTGTCCCGGATGGCCCCCAGGCTCTCCACGGTGGCCTTCACCGTGCGGGCCCCCTCCCCCATGGCTCCGTTGGTGGCCTCGATGAGGGCGCCGATCTCCTTGGCGGCCGCACTGCTGCGCTCGGCCAGCTTGCGCACCTCCTCGGCCACCACGGCGAAGCCCTTGCCCATGGAGCCCGCCTTGGCGGCTTCGATGGCAGCATTGAGCGCCAGGAGGTTCGTCTGCCGGGCGATCTCCTGGATCACCTGCACCGCGCGCACCATCTGCCCGGATGCTTCGTTGATGGATCCCATGGCCTGCTCCGTGGCCGTGCCCTGGTTCGTGCCATCGGCCACCGCGCTGACGGCAGCTTCGGTGGCACCCTGACTGGAGCGCGCGTTACCCGCCACCTGCTGCACCGAGGCGCTCAGCTGCATCATGGCCGCGGCCGTGTGTTCCTGGGCCATGCGCTGGCCTTCCGCGAAATCGGCGATCTCCCGGGTGGCCCGCTGCATCTCGTTGGCGGTGGCGTTCAACTCGGTGCTGCCCTGGGCGACCTGCTGGGCCGCCGCCTTGAGGTTGGCGAAGAGCCCGGCGAACTTCACCATCAGCTCGTTGTAGTTCCGTCCGATATCGCCAATCTCATCCTGGGTGGCGATCACCAGCCGTCCGGTGAGATCGCCATTGGCCATGGAATGCATGGCGGAGTGGAGGTTGCCCAGGGGGCGGGTGATGGCATTGACGATGTAGGAGGTGAGCACCAGGGCGAACAGGACCGCCACCACCAGCACCGAAACCCCCACGAACATGGAGGTGGTGCGCCGGGCTTGAAGTTCCTTCACGTGGTCCGCGCGTTCCTGGGAAGCGTACTTCAGGATCTTCGCGGAGAGCACGCTCAGGCTCTCGGCCATGGGCCGGTCGATGCCCCGCAGCTGCTTGTCCACCTCCCGGTAACTCAGCGGCTTCGCCGGATCGAAGAGTTGGAGGGCCGCCCGGTACTTGGCCCCCATCTCCCGGTGGGCGGCGAGGGTGTCCTCGGCGAGCCCGGGATCCATGCCCAACTTGGGAAGGAGGGCCTTCACCTTCCCCAGGTCCTCCTGGACCTCCTTCTCCGACTTCTCGAAGCCGGCCCGGTACTTGGCCATTTCCGCCGCTTCGTGGCCACGGATCAGCATGTTCTTGAACTCCTGCACCTGGGTCTTGAAGTCCAACTGGGCTTCCCGCACCCCGTCCGACGCCTGCACCGCGCGCTCAGTCTCGGCGTAGGATTCCTGCACCTGGCCGATGGTGCGCGAAAGGTCGTAGGTGCCCGAGCCCCAGATCAGCAGGGCGATCCCCAGCAGGACCCCCACCAGTACGAACAGCTTCGGCTTCACACGAAGGCGATCCAACATGCCCATGGGTAGCTCCTGGAATCGGAAGATCGGTCCCAGTATCGGCAAGTGGGATCAGGAATCAATTTCCATGGCGTCAGACGCAAGCCACCGCTTGGCTTCGACTTGCAATTTCCCGAGATTGTTTAGTTCGGGGTGATCCACCACCCGCTCCAGGAGGTGGCGCTGCAGGGCGCCCAGCCATGGACCCCCGGGCCGGCCAACCAGGGCCATCAGGGCCCGGCCATCCAGGGCCAGCTCCTTCACGGAAAGGGCGGGCCTGGCGTCCAGCAGGGCCCGGAGCCGGGATTCGGTGCGCTGGCAGTCCGCCTCCACCTGGGCCTTGAACGGGTCCCCCGGGAGGCCGTCCTCCTGACCTTCCGCATCGCCCCACCCCTTGGCGAGCTGATCCGCCCGGCGGAAAGCAGCCCAATCCTCCAGCGCGAGGCCATCCTCCCGGAGCTTCCGGAGGAAGCGGCGGCAGGCCGCATCGCCCCAGTCCTCCCCGGGGTGGACGCCATGGTGTCGGATGAGCACTTCCACCCGATGCATCAGCTCGTGGCTGCACTTCAGCCGCTTGAGGAGCTCCCCTGCCAGGGTCACGGACCGGGCCTCGTGCCCGTAGTGGTGGAGTTCCCCGTGGGCGTCCATGGAGGCCGAGGCGGGCTTGCCGAGGTCATGGAGCAGGAGGGCCCACCGGAGATCCGCCCGGCCGGAGGGCTCGCAGGCCAGGGCCCGGAGCGTGTGGGTCCAGACGTCGTAGCGATGGTGGCGGTTCTGGGCGCACCCCACCATGGGCCGCACCTCCGGCAGCCATTGATCCATCAGCCCGGTGGCCTCCAGGAGGCGGAGCCCCTTGGTCGCCCGGGCGCCCGAAAGCAGCTTCGTCAGCTCGACCTGCACCCGCTCCACGGCCACCTTGGCGACCACGGGCAGGCAGGGACGGATGGCGGCTTCCGTCGCAGGCTCGAGGTCAAAGCCCAGCTGGGCGGCGAAGCGGCAGGCCCGCAGGGGCCTCAGGCCATCCTCGCCGAATCGGGCCATGGGATCCCCCACGGCGCGGATCAGGCCCGCCGCGAGATCCACCCGGCCCCCGAAGGGGTCCACGATGCGTTCCCGGGCCCGGGCCATCCCCAGCTCCCCCAGAGGCAGCGCCAGGGCATTGATCGTGAAGTCGCGGCGGGAGAGGTCCTCCTCCAGGGTCACCCCCAGGCGCACCTCGTCCGGATGGCGACCGTCCGTATACCCCGCTTCGCTGCGGAAGGTGGTGATCTCGAAGGCCTCCCCCTCCACCACCACGGTGACGGTGCCGTGCTGGAGCCCGGTGGGCAGCGCCTTCAGCTTCCCCGCCCGGGCGCGTTCCAGGACGGCCTCGGGCAACAGATCCGTGGCCAGGTCCCAATCCCCGTGGGGTCGCCCCAGAAGCTCATCCCGCAGGGCCCCCCCCACCACCCAGAGGTGGTCGCGACCGAGGGCCCCGCCCAGGGCCTCGAGCCCCTTCACGGAGCGCCCGCGGCGAGGGTCTTGAGGGCTTCGCCCTCGACCCGGCAGGTGAGCCATTCCTTCATCACCGTCGCCCCTTGGGCCTCGTAGAAATCGATGGCGGGCGTGTTCCAATCCAGCACCTGCCACTGATAGCGGGTGCAGCCCTTCTCCACGGCCACGCGGGCGAGGTGCCGCAGCAGGGACTTGCCGATGCCGAAGCCCCGGAAGTCGGGCCGCACCCAGAGATCTTCCAGGTAGAGGCCCGGCTTGCCTTCCCAGGTGCTGAAGTTGAAGAACCAGAAGGCGAAGCCCGCGGGCCGCCCTTCCCACTCCGCCATTTCGGCGAAGGCCAGAGGGCGCTCCCCGAAGAGGTGTTCCGCCAGATCCTCGGGCCGGGCGATGGCCGCCTCCGGGGCCTTCTCGTACGCCGCCAGCTCCCCGATGTAGGCGAGGATCAATGGGATATCGGCGGGCACGGCGGGTCGGATCGTCAGCATAGTGCTCTATCCTATCGGGATGGATCAGGCCACCGCGCTCCGACTGCACGAACTGATGCTCCTCACCCGGCTCACGGAGGAGCGGCTCGTCACCCTGTTCCGACAGGGCCACACCATGGGCGGCGTCTACCGTTCCCTGGGCCAGGAGGCCACCGCCGTGGGGACCGCCCTCGCCCTGGAGGAGGGCGATGCCATCGGCCCCCTCATCCGCAACCTCGGCGCCATGCTCGCCCGGGGCGTCCAGCCCCTGGAGGTCTTCCGCCAGTACCTGGGCCGGGCCACGTCGCCCACGGGCGGCCGGGAGCACAACAACCACTTCGGCGACGTAGCCAAGGGCCTCATCGCCCCCACCTCCATGCTCGGGGCCCTCGTGCCCGTCATGGCCGGGGTCGCCCTGGCCTTCCGGCAGGAGGGCAAGGCCAACGTGGCCATGACCTGGATCGGCGACGGCGGCAGCTCCACGGGGGCCTTCTATGAGGGCCTCAACTTCGCCGTGGTCCACAAGCTCCCCCTCATCGTGGTGGGGGAATCCAACGGCTTCGCCTATTCCACCCCCCCCGACAAGCAGATGAAGGGACGCCTGGCCGATCGCAACCAGGGCGCCTACACCCTCACCGTGGACGGCAACGACGCCAAGGCCGTCTACCAGGCCGCCGCCTTCGCCCGCCAGCAATGCCTCATGGGCCTGGGGCCGGTGTTCCTCGTCTGCGAGACCTTCCGCATGTCCGGCCACGCCGAGCACGACGATCAGCGCTACGTGGACCCGGCCCTCCTGGCGGAGTGGAAGGCCAAAGACCCCCTGCCCCGCTTCGAGGCCTGGCTCCGGGGCCAGGGCTGGGAGCCCGGAGCGGGCCTCCCGGAACGCCTGGCCGCCGAGCTCGCCGCCCAAGCCGACCAGGCCCTCGGCGAACCCCTCCCCAGGGTGGAATCCCTGGCCCAGGGGGTTTTCCACACCTGACAGAACTCAAGGGCCCCGCCCCCGGCGCCGCTGAAGCGATACCGCTCCGGAGTGCCTGGCCATGAATCTGTCCACTTACCTGAAGAAAGTCAGCATCAAGGGGAAGTTCCTCTTCCTCTGGGCCGGGCAGATGGCCGTGCTGGTCGTCCTCACCTTCCTGGTGTGGCGGGCCCTCAGCCAGGTCCATTCCACCGCCGAGGAGACCCGGGGCAACATCCATCACCAGGAACTCGCCGCCCATGCGCGGTACGCCTTCAACCTCCTGCGCGGCGAGCACAAGGCCTCCCTCACCGGCGCCGACGATCCCGCCTTCCTCCAGGGGATCACCCCCAAGGTGCAGAAGGCTCAGGACGATCTGGACAAGTACCTCAAGGAGATCGAGACCAATCCCGACTGGGATCCCGAGGAGAAGGCCATGGCCACCTCGACCGTCGCAGCGGCCCGGGCCTACCTCGCCGAATACCCCGGGAATCTGGAGAAGGCCAAGGGCATGCCCCACCTGGAGCGCCAGGACCTGGGGCGGGAGAACCTCGAAAAGGCCCGGAAAGGCCTGGGCGACCTCCTGGAGTTCCAGATCAAGCAGACCTCCGACGGCCTGAACCAGGTTGAGGGCCTCTCCGCCGACGCGAAGCGGTACATGGTCATCTCCTGCATCGTGGCCGTCATCGCCGGCTACTGGTTCGCCACCTACGTGGGCCGGCAGATCAGCGGCGCGGCGGAGCACCTCAGGAGCCGGCTCTCGAGCTTGGCCCAGGGCGACCTGACCAAACGGAGCATCCTCTCCGGCTCGGATGAACTGGGGCAGATGGGCCGCACCTACAACGAGGTCGTCGACCAGCTCCGCGGGGACATCGTGGCCATCGTGCACGCCGCGGACGGTACCGCCTCCAGTGCCACCGAACTCAGCGCCACTACGGAGCAGATCAACGCCACCACCGATGAACTCCGCAAGGCCTCCGAAGTCCAGCGGCAGGCTGTGGAGGACAGCTCCGCCGCCCTCGTGGAGATGAGCGCCTCCATGCACGGTGTGCTCGACAACACCCGCAAGGTGGAAAGCCTCGCCGAATCCGCCCAATTCACCACCCAGCAGGGCGCCGACAGCGTGCGCGAGAGCGCCCGGGCCATGGACGCCATCGAAGAGAGCAGCGACAAGGTTGGCCGCATCACCTCCGTGATCCAGGACATCGCCCGCCAGACCAACCTCCTGAGCCTCAACGCCGCCATCGAAGCCGCCAAGGCCGGGGCCATGGGCAAGGGCTTCGCCGTGGTGGCCGAGGAGGTGCGCAAGCTGGCCGAGCGCAGCGCCGCCGCCGCCAAGGAGATCACCCAGCTCATCCAGGAGAGCAAACAGCGGGTGGAGGTGGGTGCCAGCGCCGTGGATGCCGCCGGCCGCAGCCTGGAGCTCATCGAAAGCAACATGAAGGAAAATACGGACCATATCCGCACCATCGCCCTGGCCATGGAAGAGCAGGGCAAGGCCACGGAATCCGTGGTCCAGGGCATGGGCGAGACTTCCAGCATGGTGGAGCGCAATGCCAGCGCCACCATCCAGCTGGCGGCCACGATCCAGGAGACGGCTCGCACCGCCGATCAGCTCGCCCAACTCGCCCAGGAGCTCCAGAACCGGGTGAAGCGCTTCAAGACGGCCTAAGTCCCACCTCGACCCGGGTCCGGCGACATCCGCCGATCCCGGGGCTCCGTTCGCCGACAGGGGCCGTCCAGCGGCCTAAACACCTCCCGATTCCCCCCGTAGACGGCTTAACTTCAGCTGGTCTGGTCGGCAGGAGTCTTTGTCATGGGCCCCCTCGGGAGGTGGATAGTGCGCAGGAAATGGATCGTGGCCTCGGCCCTGGGCGTCGTCCTGGTCGGTGGCGTCCTGGTGACCGCCAAGGGCGGGGACAAGGCGAAGGGCGAGCAGAACCTCCCCTTCCGCGTCGGCAAGGTGCAGACCGAGGACCTCCAGGTGAGCGTCCGCGAAGTGGGCACCGTGGACCCCTTCACCAAGGTGGATGTGAAGAGCTCCGTCTCCGGCCGCATCGTCGGCCTGAAGGTTCGTGAGGGCGCCCTGGTCACCGCAGGGCAGACCCTGGCCGAAGTGGAACCCGACGTGAACCAGGCCCAGACCCTCTCCGAAGTGAAGGGCGGACTGGCCCAGGCCCAGCTCAATTTCCAGAACGCGGAGCGGAACTACGCTCAGCAGGCGGCCCTCTTCAAGGCGGGCCTCATCTCCGAGCAGGTGCACCGCGACGCCAAGACCGTCCGCGACCTGGCCGAGGAGTCTTTCAAGAACTCCCAGATGAAGTACCAGATCGTGGAGGATCGCGGCATCCCAATCAGCGGCAACGCCTCCTCCCAGATCGCCCGGGTGGCGAGCCCCATGAACGGCGTCGTCATCAAGAAGGGCGTTGAGCTGGGCGATACCATCACCAGCGGTGTCTCCAGCTTCAATGCCGGCACGGTGGTCTTCACCGTGGCGGACCTAAAGTCCCTCATCATCCGCGTGAACCTCAACGAGGTGGACATCGCCAAGGTGAAGACGGGCCTGCCCGTGCGCATCACCTTGGACGCCTACCCCCAGAAGGCCTTCACCGGGAAGGTGCAGTTCGTGGCGCCGGCCGCCAAACTCCAGGACAAGATCAAGGTCTTCGAGGTGGAAGTGGCCCTAGATGAGCTCACAGAGGCTTTCCGCACGGGCATGAGCGCCAATGTGGAGATCCTCGGCGACAAGCGGGAGAAGGCCATCTCCGTGCCCCTGGAGGCACTCCAGCGCAAGGAGGGCCAGCCCGTGGTGTATCGACTGAAGGAAGGCCTCAAGCCCGAGCAGATCGCCGCCGCCAAGGAGGGGCTGTCCGGCCGCACCAAGTTCATGTGGCTCTCCGACCACTGGAAGGACTTCTTCGAGGTGGTGCCCGTCAAGGCCGGCATCGCCACCCTCGAGCGCGTGGAGATCCTCTCGGGCCTCAAGGCGGGCGACCAGGTCTCCCTGGAGGATCCCACCAAGAAGAAGGTCGAGAAGGACGACGAGAACAACTAGGTCGGAGCCTGGAGACCGGAGGCCGGAGGTCGCGTTCCTCCAGCCTCCAGCCCCCGGCCTCCAGTCAGCGAGCGGAGCGAGCCCCCATGTCCCCCATCATCCAGACCACCGCCCTCACCAAGGTCTTCGGCCAGAACGGCAATGCCGTCCATGCCCTCCGGGGCATCGACCTCACCGTGGAACGCGGGGAGTTCGTGGCCCTCATCGGGCCTTCGGGCTCCGGCAAGAGCACCCTCATGGCCATCCTGGGTTGCCTGGATGGTCCCTCCGAAGGCACCTACGCCCTGGATGGTGTGGAGGTGCAGGCCATGGCCGGCGCGCAGCTGGCGGCCATCCGCAATGCCAAGATCGGCTTCGTGTTCCAGAGCTACAACCTGCTGCCCAAGGCCAGCGTGCTGCGCAACGTCGAGCTGCCCATGCTCTATGCCGGGCTGCCCGGCCGGGAGCGCCGGGAGCGCGGCATGGCCCTGCTGGAGAAGGTGGGACTCGGCGACAAGGCCGACAAGCTCCCCGGCGCCCTCAGCGGCGGCCAGCGCCAGCGTGTGGCCGTGGCCCGGGCCCTGGCCAACGGTCCCGCCCTGCTGCTCGCCGACGAGCCCACGGGCGCCCTGGACTCCAAGACCGGCGCCGAGGTCATGGGCCTCTTCAAGGAACTCCACGCCGCGGGCAACACCCTCGTCCTCGTGACCCACGATCCCGCCATCGCGGCCCAGGCCCAACGCCGGGTTGAGATCCGGGATGGCCTCGTGGTCACCCACGGGGAAGGAGCGGCCTGATGTCCAGCGGCGCCTTCCGCGTCCGGCTCGAGTCCGCGTGGATCGAGATCCGGGAGAACCTCGGCCGCAGCTCCCTGCAGGCCCTCGGAGTCATGCTCGGCGTGGCCGCGGTGCTCGGCGGATTCTCCATCAGCGACTCCATGCGCAAGCGCAGCGAGGCCCTCTACGTGAAGATGGGCGGTCTGGACAAGCTCAACGTCTCCCCCAACCAGGTGGCCTCCGATGGCACTCCTTCGGCCCTGCAGAGCGCCAACCGGGGCCTCCGCCGGGCGGACCAGGAAGGCGGCGAGGCCCTCAACCCCGAGGAGGTCCAGGGGGTCGGGATCCAACGCAACACCCGGGCCCGGGTGCGCTCCGCCTTCGCCGACCAGGAGCGGCCCGTCTCCGGCATCGGGGGCGAGTACCTGGACATCGAGGGGTACGACCTGAGGGCCGGGCGCACCCTCTCCCGGGAGGACCAGGCCAATGCCGCCTCCGTGGCCATCATCGGCAGCGAAGTCGCCCGCACCTTCTTCCCGGATGGCCAGGCCCTGGGCGCCACCCTGCGCATCGGCGACGTGCCCGTGACCGTGGTGGGCGTGCTCAAAGAGCGGGTCTTCCGATTCCGCAACGTGCCTGGCCAGGGCAACATCTTCTGGCGCCGGAACCGCATCATCGCCGTGCCTGCCAGCCTCGTGCAGCGCCGCATCCAGGGCGATGTCCACGCCCGGGTGGACCGCGTGACCTTCCGCCTGCCCAAGGTGGACGCCATGACCGCCTTCTCCGGTGAGCTGCGCTCCCTGCTCAAGGCCAACCATCGGCTGCAGGATGATGTGCGCCTGGATGACATCGCCGCCCGCGAACGGAAACGCCGCAACAACGGCGATGCCTACGACATCATCTTCATGCTGAGCGGCATCCTCTCCCTCATCGGGGGCGGCATCGTGAACGTCAACATCCAGCTGGCCTCGCTCAAGGAGCGGGTCCGGGAGGTGGGCGTGCGCATGGCCATCGGCGCCTCCGGCCTGGAGGTGTTCAAGGAGTTCATGACCGAAGCCATCCTCCTCACCTGCCTGGGCAGCCTGGTGGGCCTGGGCATGGGCGTGGCCTTCTCCTGGGTCATCACGAACGCCATCGGGGTGCCCCTGGGCATGGAGCTCGGCAGCTTCCTATGGGCCTATGGCCTGGCCCTCGTCTTCGGCATCGTCTTCGCCCTCTACCCCGCCTGGAAGGCCTCGAAGCTCTCCCCCATGGAGGCCCTGCGTTATGAGTGATCAGGCCCTGCCCCTCAGCCCCGGCCCCAGCATCCTCTCGGAACGGGCGACCGCCCCCGCCATCCGCTCCGGCTTCGGCGCCACCCTGGCCATGGGCTGGGAGATCGTCCGCGGCGGCCTCGTGGAGCTCTGGAGCCACAAGATGCGCAGCCTCCTCACCCTCACGCTGCTCATGCTCGGGGTCTTCGCCCTCGTGGTCATGACGAGCGTGATGGACGGCGTGGTGGACAAGATCAGCACCGGGTTCTCGGGGCTCAGCTTCGACGGCACCATCTCCATGGCCCCCAAGACCCCGGAGACCACGGAGCAGCAATCCCGGTTCGCCATGAGCCCCGGCCTGCGCTATGAGGACCTCACGAGGCTCACGGCGCCGCACCCGGACGTGCGGGCCTACCTGCCCCGGGCCTTCCGATCGCTGCCCGTGCGGGTGCAGGGCGGTACCGAGCGGAGCTTCGCCATCGGAGTGACCCCCGATTACTTCCCCTGGCAGAACCGCCCCGTGAACTCCGGACGCCGACTCACGGAAGATGACGCCAAACGGCGCAGCGCCGTGGCCGTGGTGGGCAGTTCCATGGCGGGCAAGCTCTTCGGCGGGGCCGACCCCGTGGGCCGGTCCGTGGTGCTGGACGGCCAGAGCTTCCAGATCGTGGGCGTGCTCGCCCCGCTCCAGATCATGAGTGACGACACCTGGATCGATGCCAATGGCGTGCTCATCCCCTTGGAAGCCTACATGGACCGCATGGATCCGACCCACAAGCTGAACCAGCTCATGGTGAAGCTCCGGTCCAAGCAGCAGGTGGATGAGGTGGGCGCCATGATGCTCGGCCGGGCCAAGCAGGCCCACCACGGGATCGAAGACGTGGAGATCGAGGATCTCGGCGCCGAGCTCGTGAAGAGCTACGCCCAGTTCAAGGATCAGATCTGGGGCTGGCAGGTGGTGCTGCAGAGCCTCGCCGCCACGGTGCTCTTCGTGGGCGGTGTGGGCGTGCTCTCGGTGATGCTCATCTCCTTTTCCGACCGCCGCTATGAGATCGGCCTGCGCAAGGCCCTGGGCGCCACCGACCGGCAGATCCTGGTGCAGTTCCTCCTGGAGGCCCTGGTCCTCGCGGCCCTGGGGGCCCTCCTGGGCACCCTGCTCGGCAAGGCCATCTGCCAGGCCCTCAGCGCCAGCTTCCCCTACGGGTTGGTGGTGAACCCCTTCGGGCTCGTGCTGGCCTGGGTGGTGGCCCTCACCCTGTCCCTGATGTTCGGGCTCTATCCCGCCCTGAAGGCCAGCCGCCTGAGCCCCATGGAGGCCATGCGCTGATCGCCCCCCGCCGTTGGGCGGGAGGGCGGCCCCGCTGCCCGCGTCCGCGCAGCCGCTGGGCGTTCCTCGCAACACGTGGCCGCTCGGGGACGTGACCATGAACGCCTGCCGTCCCGTGGACGGCCCCAGGAGCCCCCATGCGCGCCTCCCTTCTCCTCCTCGTCTCCGCCGCCCTCGTGGCCCAGGCTCCCGCGGCGGCCCCCACGGCCGACCAGCTCCTCGCCAAGCATGTGGAGGCCCGCGGTGGCCTGGCCAAACTCAAGGAGCTCCAGAGCGTCCGCATCACGGCCCGCGCCATGATGGGCCCCATGGAAATGCCCACGATCATCGAGAAGAGTGCCAAGGGGTTCCGCAGCGAGACCACCGTCCAGGGCACGAGCATCATCCAGGCTTTCGATGGCACCCATGCGTGGATGATCAACCCCATGATGGGCAGTGAGGCTCCCCAGGAGATCACCGGGGATGCCGTGAAGTCCCTGCAAGGACAATCTGATATTGCTGGCCCCCTGGTGGACTCTGTGGCCAAGGGCCACAAGGTCGAGTACCTGGGCCGCGAAGCCGTGGGCGCCATCCAGGCCCACAAGCTCAAGGTCACCCTGAAGTCCGGCAACGTGGTCATGAGCTTCCTGGATCCCGATTCCTACCTGGAGATCAAGCAGCTCACCCACGTGGAAGCCCAGGGGCAGTCCATGGACATCGAGTCCACCTTCGAGGATTTCCGCAAAGTGGGCGGCATCTCCGTGCCCTTCGCCATCGAGCAGAACCTTCCGGGCGCTCCGGCCCCCGTGCGCACCGTCATCGACAAGGTGGAGTTCAACGTGGCCCTGGATGCGACCCGCTTCGCCATGCCCGCGGCCAAGCCCGCCGCGGCTCCAGCCACGAAGTAACGATCAGCCCGCCGAGCGGACGAAGGGGGGCCTCCAGTGGGAGGCCCTCTCCGCTTCCGCCGGGGCCCCCACCATCCAGGTGGCCCAGCCCGGAACGGGATGCCGGTGGGTCTGGCAGGTCCAGCGCAGGATCCGGGGCGAGCCGTCCCGCCCCGTGATGGTCCATTCCCAGGCCTCGAAGGCTTCCCCCTTCCGGCCCCACTCCTCGATGAGGAGCGCCCGTTCCAGCGCATTGGGGATGAGGCACTCCAGGGCCCCGCCCTGCAGGTCGTGGAAGGTCCAGCCCGTGATCCGCTGGGCCTCCCGATTCCAGCAGAGCACCCGACCGAAGGGATCGAAGGCCGCCACGGGCACCGGCATCGCATCCATGGCTTCCCGAAGGTGGGCTTCGGTGAGCGGGCTCATGACGCTCAGGGCGAATTCGGGCATGGCTTTCCCTGCGGGTGGGGCAAAAAAGCCTAGGTGGGGATCAGGACCTAGAACTTAAGTCCGTTGAACCGCCTCGCAAGCTCCGTCCAGGAATTCTTTGCAGGATCCGGCCCCGGGATATGCTGACCTCACCCCACCCCAGGAGCCCGTGCATGGCCGAGCAGACCTTTGCGAACCACCGCCGATTGGATCCCCTCTACCACGGCCTCAATGCCATCCTCTACGTCGCCTTCCTCGTGTTCGCCGCCAGGGCCACTTGGAAGGGGACAGCCCTGCCCCCCGTCGCCTTCCTCCTCCTGGCCCTGGGTCTCCTGGTGCACTGGGTCAAGACCCGGGCCTATGCCCTGCGGGTCCAGGACCGCGTGATCCGACTGGAGGAGCGCCTCCGCCTCGCCACCCTGCTGCCCGAGGAGCTCCGGGCCCGGGCCCTGGACCTCCGCCCCTCCCAATACGTGGGGCTCCGCTTCGCCTCCGATGACGAGGTGGCCGACCTCGTCCGCCAGCTCCTAGCCGAGAACCTGGACGGCGGGGCCATCAAGCAGCGCATCAAGGTGTGGCGCCCGGACGTGTTCAGGGTCTGAGGACCGGCCCCCTCCGGTCCCGCAGCCGCTTCCCGCCTTTCCGCGTCAATCCGAAAAGCTCCAGAGCCGCACGCCGCTGACTTCATTCAGCACGGCCCGGATCACCTCTGGCGCATCGGTGCCCTCGGTGCGCACGAGGACTTCCGCTTCGCCGTCGGTTCGGGGCTTCACCGACACGGCGTGGATGGACGCCACGGCGCCGCCCCAGGCCGGATGGTGGGCCAAGGGCCGGGCCAGGCTCTCGAAATCGAAGGTCACGATCCATCGGTTGGGCAAGGCCTCCACGCGGGCCCCGGGTACGAGGGCCCCTACTTCCCGGGGCTGCAGCAGCACCAGGTGGTGCTCGCCACCGCGCTCCGCATGCCAGCTGAGGAAGGGCGGCAGCACCCAAAAGCCGATGCCGCCTTTGCGGTGCTCGGGCCAGGCCCGCAGCTCCGCCACGTCCAGGCGATCGGCCACGTCCATGGCCAGGCGGGCCAGGTCGGGTTCCGCAGGGGGGATCCAGGGGGCGAGGGTCCATTCCGTCATCCCCCCAGTGTGCCCCAAGGCCGCGCACCGGATGGTGCGTGGAGAACCGATGCGGGCCTGCGTTACGCTGCCTGGATGGAACCAGGGTGTCCCCTCATCGTCACGGGCCAGCAGATCGGGGCCGGCTGGAGCCCCGCGCTGTCGGTGGTGAAGGCCCTCGCGGCCCTCGTGCTGGCGGAGAAGCTCGGGGGCACAGCCGTCTACTGGATGGCCGACGAGGACCATGACCACCTGGAGGTGGCCTCCGTGGTGGGTCTGGAGGCGGGCCGCCTGCGCCGCCACCGCTTCCGCTTCGGCCTGCCGGCGGGTATCGCCACCGGCTGGCTGCCCTGGACGGAGGCCCACCAGGCGGAGGCCGAAGCCCTTTGGGGCCCGCTGCCCCGCCCCGACGAGCCCACCCTGAAGGGCCATGTGCGGGCCCTGGGCGAGCCCCTCTGGCGCCGGGGGCTGAAGCCCTTCTCCCCCACGGAGCCCCACCGCCGGGACGTCATCCAGGAAGAGCTGGTGCGCTGGCGCGCCCTGGATCTGGAGGCCGACCTCCTCCGCCAGGCCGAGCGCCTCGAGGCCCAGGGCGTGCGCATGGTCCTGGATCCCCGCACCCAGGCCGCCTGGTTCTCCCTGGATCCCGCCACGGGCCGGCGCGTGCGCCTGGAACCCGGGGAGCCCCTTCCCGCGGGTTCATGGTTGAGCCCCGGCGCCGCCGTGCGGCCTTTGATGCAATCGCTCCTGCTGCCCGTCACCCACGCGGTGCTGGGCCCCGGCGAGCGGGCCTACTGGCGCCTGTGCGAGCCCCTCTGGGAGCGCGTGGGGATCCAGGCCCCGGAGATCGTGCCCCGCCCCCGAGCCTTCGTGGTCCCCCGGGGCCTGGACCTGGCCGTGGATCAGCTGGGCGATGTGCGGGACGGCCGCTGGAGCGCCTTCGTGCAGAGTGCGGCCCTGCCCAGCCTGGGCCTGCGGATGCCCCAAACCTCGCCCCTCTGGAGCGAGGCCCTGGGCAAGCGCCTGATGGATGAGTACGCCCGCTTCCAGCAGCGCGTCCAGCGCCTGGATGCCCGCTTCCAGCGGGACCAGGTGAAGCGCGCCTGGGGCCGGGATCCCGAGCGGGTGCGCCAGGCCCTCTTCCCCTTCGGGAAGGACCAGGAGCGCGTCCTCCCCGGCTGGTTCTGGCTCCGGGACGAGGCCCTGCTCGACCGCATGGCCGAGGCCCTGGGTTCGGGCGCAGATCTGGTGCTGGTGGAGGAAGCGTGAGCGACGGACTCGACATCCTGGCCATCGGAGCCCACCCCGACGACGTGGAAGTGCACGTGGGCGGGATCCTCGCCCTGGCCGTCGCCAAGGGCCTGAGAGCCGGCATCCTCGACCTCACGGAAGGGGACCTGGGCACCCGGGGCACCCCGGAGACCCGCCGCGCCGAGGCCCGCGCCGCCGCCGAGATCCTGGGCGTGCCCCGCACCATCCTCGACTTCCCCGACGGCCGCTTCACCGAGGATGAGCCCTACCGCATCCGCCTCATCCACGAGCTGCGCAGGCTGCGTCCCCGGGTGCTCATCATCCCCTCGCCCACGGACCGCCACCCCGACCACGAGCGCGCCCATCGATTCGCCCGGGAGGCCGCCTTCTACGCGGGGCTGAAGAACTACCCCTGCGAAGGCCTCCCCTTCCGGCCCGAGGCTGTGGCCTGGGTGGGCGGAGAGAACCCCGGCATCCCCGACCTGGTGGTGGACGTGAGCGCCGTGTGGGAGCAGCGCATGCGGGCCTTTGACGCCTTCGGCAGCCAGTTCAGCGTGGTGGCGGGCCAGCCCCAGACGCGCATCTCCTCCCCGGCCTTCCGACGGGGCATCGAGGGCCGCGCCATGCACTGGGGCTCCCTGCTGGGCGTGACCCACGCCGAGGCCCTGTGGTGCGACATGCCCGTGCCGCCGGTGCTCATGGACCTCCTGGTGAAGCTCCGCTGATGCCCCGCCGGATGGCCCCATGAACCGCTTCGAGGCCGACCTCCTGGCGGAGCTCCGCCGGCGCGGGGATGGCGTCTCCGGCGTGCGGGTGCTCGTGGCCTGCAGCGGAGGCGGCGACAGCACCGCCCTGCTGGCCCTCCTCGGCGCCCTCCGGAAGAGCCTGGACCTGGACCTCGTGGTGGCCCACGCCGACCACGGCCTGCGTGAGGACGCCGGCGAGGACGCCGAATTCGTGCGCGCCCTCTGCCGCGCCTGGGATCTGGACCTGGTGGAGACCACCCTCGGGGTGAAGGCCCACGCCGAAGCGCGGGGCATGGGCCTCGAGATGGCCGCCCGGGAACTGCGCTGGGCCTTCCTCCGGGCCGAGGCCGAGAGCTGTGGCGCCGCCGTGGTGGCCACGGGCCACACCCTGGACGATCACACCGAGACCGTGTTCCTTCGCCTCCAGAGGGGCTCGGGCCTAGGCTGCCTCACCCCCCTGCCGCCCCGCCAGGACCTGCGCTGGAGCCCCCTCGTGGGCCTGCGGCGGGCCCAGCTTCGGGACTACCTCCGCAGCCGGTCCATCCCCTGGCGCGAGGACCCCACTAACTCCGAGCCCTTCACGCCCCGTAACCGCCTCCGTCCCCTCCTGGAGGGGCTGCGTACGGAGATGCCCCATCTGGACACCCACCTCATGGAAACCCACCGCCAGGCCGCCGAGACGGCGATCCTGGGGGAACGGTGGATGCGCCAGGGCCTGGTCGGGGCCTGGTCCCTCGGTCCCCGGGGTCTCACCCTTGCCCGGCGAGGTTGGGATGCCCCCGAGCTGGGCTGGCTCCTGGCCGAAGCCTGGCCGGAGCTGGGTTCCGACGCCGTGCGGGACCTTGCGGCCTGGCTCGTCGAGGTTCTTTCCGCTTCCGGTGGGAACAGAGGGGGGTGGAAGGTGCATCCCATGAGTACGGGTTGGCTGCTCAGCCCTCCCGGAGCCCCTGCCGAAGGGTAGGCGGTAGTAGACTGGTCTGGGGCCGCTGGCCCAAGGAGACGCCTTGAATTCGTTTATGAAGAGCATCTTGGTGTGGATGGGCATCGTGGTCCTGTTGGCCATGGCGTTCCGCTTCATGCCCGCCACCACCCACGTTAAGTCCATCCCCTTCTCCACCTTCATGACCGAAGGTCCGGACGGGAAGTACAAGTCCGTCACCCTCACCGGTTCCGATCTCGAGGGCGAGTACAAGCAGCCCCTCAAGGAGAACGGCGAGACCATCGACCGCTACAAGACCGTGGCCCCCCCCATGCAGAACCTGCCCCAGCAGATCATGGGCTGGAAGCAGGAGGGCAAGCTCGACAAGTTCGAAGCCGCCAAGCCCAGCGACGGCATGTGGATGACCTACCTGATCTTCTTCGGGCCCATCATTGTGTTCGTCTTCCTCTGGTTCGCCTTCATGCGACAGGCCCAGGTGGGTGGCAACAAGGCCATGAGCTTCGGCAAGGCCCGCGCGAAGGGGCTCTCGGCTTCGGCCAAGCGCATCACCTTCGCCGACGTGGCCGGCTGCGAGGAAGCCAAGGAGGAGCTGAAGGAAGTCGTGGAGTTCCTCAAGGACCCCGCCAAGTTCGTGAAGCTGGGCGGCAAGATCCCCAAGGGCCTCCTGCTCATGGGCCCTCCGGGCACCGGCAAGACCCTGCTGGCCCGCGCCATCGCCGGCGAGGCCAAGGTGCAGTTCTTCTCCATCTCCGGCTCCGACTTCGTGGAGATGTTCGTGGGCGTCGGTGCCAGCCGCGTGCGCGACCTCTTCGAGCAGGGCAAGAAGAACGCCCCCTGCATCATCTTCATCGACGAGATCGACGCCGTCGGCCGTCACCGCGGCGCGGGCCTCGGCGGCGGGCACGACGAGCGCGAGCAGACGCTGAACCAGCTCCTCGTCGAGATGGACGGCTTCGAGTCGAACGAGGGCGTCATCATCATCGCGGCGACGAACCGCCCCGACGTCCTCGACCCGGCGATCCTCCGCCCGGGCCGCTTCGACCGCCGCATCGTCGTCAACCGGCCCGACGTCAAGGGACGTGAGGGCATCCTGGCGGTGCACACCAAGAAGATTCCGCTCGCCGACGAC
>DATFAX010000013.1:0-38060 GCA_035254125.1 Holophagaceae bacterium
CGCTTCTGGGGGCAGGCGTCGAGCGCGGGGCTCTTGGTCTTGTTCTGGAAGGTCGTCCGCCCGTGGCGGATCAGCTGATTGATGGTTGGCACACCAACCTCCGATGTGAGGCCCTTGTTGGGCCTGGATCCGAGAGGTCGAATCGTCATCCCCCGAAGGGGCGCGGGCGACGTCGGATGGACATGAAGCCTCGGCCCAGGGAGGGCCGGAACCTTCGACTCTAGCGCAGGAAGGCCCGAAGTCAAAGGAATTCGTCGTAACCCAGGCCTGTCTCAGGCCTTGTCGAGGGCGTCCATCTTGGCCTGGAGGGAGGGGCTGTGGCAGGCGCACCCGCTGGCGCACCCCCCCGTGGAGGGGGCCTTCTCCGCCGGGGTCTCGGGGGCCGGCAGGGAGGTGCTGCCCGTGGTGCCGCCCTTGCCGGCCTCGTAGCCGGAGGCGTACCAGCCCCCGCCGGACAGGGTGAAGGCCGCCCGGGACAGCTGTCGGGCCATGCCCGAGGCTTCGCCGCACTGGGCGCAGTCGTGCTCCGTGGGCGCCGAGAAGGACTGGATCTTTTCTTCTTTCGCGCCGCAGACGGAGCAGCGGTACTCGTAGAGAGGCATGTCAAGATCTCCCAAGCGGCGTCAGCCGCGAGGGATCCATTGTAGCTCAAGGAAAACCCCGTGCCGATGAGCCGTTTCTTCCAATCCCCCCGGGCCTTTCTCGAGGCCTTCCCCCAGTGGCGGGAAGGCGCCCGCCCCGGCAAGCTCTGCTTCACCAACGGCTGCTTCGACCTCCTCCATCCCGGCCATGTGGCCTACCTGGAAGACGTGCGCACCCTGGGCGACTTCCTCGTGGTGGGGCTGAACAGCGATGCCTCCGTGGCCCGCCTCAAGGGGGCCGGCCGCCCCCTCCAGGACGAGGCGGCCCGGGCCCGGATCCTGCTCGGCCTCCGCAGCGTGGACGCCGTGGTGCGGTTCGAGGAGGACACCCCCCTGGAGCTCATCACGGCCCTGGCGCCGGACCTCCTGGCCAAGGGCGGGGACTACACTCCGGACGCCGTGGTCGGGAAGGACGTGGTGGAAGGTCGCGGAGGGCGTCTCGTCCTCATCCCCTTCCTCCCCGGACACAGCACCAGCCGGATCGTGGAGCGCGTCCTCACGGGCCGAGGTGTGACCCTGGGCTAAACCGCTTGCCCCCTTGGGCCTATCCTGGGGGCATGCGGCCCCCCAAGGGCCCATGTCCACCTAGGAGGTTCCATGAAAAAGCTGACCCTCGCGCTGGCCTGCCTGAGCGCCACCGGCCTGATGGCCCAGACCAAGATCAACGGCGGCATGCAAGCCGGCCTGAACGCCCCCACGGGGGACTTCGCGGACAAGCGGGACGGCAACGGCGATTACCTGGGGGCCCATGAGGGCATCGGCCTCCACTTCGGCGGCCACCTGGATCTCAACTTCAACCAGCACAGCCAGCTGCGCCTCCACCTCACGGTGAACGGCTTCGCGGGCAAGGAGCAGGACATCTACACGGGCGGCTTCTACGACGGCACCCGGCAGAACGCCTTCTCCGTCGTCCAGCTCGGCGGCGACTACGTCCACAACTTCGACAGCCCCTCCCGGGGCGGGTACTTCCTGGCCGGCGCCAGCGTCAACCAGGTGAAGGCCAAATACGACTTCTCCAACTACCCCGATCCCGAAGCGACCCAATCCGGCAAGCTCGGTGTCCGCATCGGCGGCGGGTACAACTTCAACCGCGTGTTCAGCCTCGAAGGCCACATCGACAACGTGAGCGTGGACAAGAACGGCTCCGACGGCTTCGGCTTCGATTCCCTCACCTGGATCACCGTCTCCGCGGTCTTCCGCTTCGGACGCTAGGCCCGAGCGCATCCGCCGACAGCAAGGGCCGCCCCGGGCGGCCCTTTTCCGTGCAGCCTCCGACCTCAGACGAGGGGCGCCAGCAGCTCCCGGTATTTGGGCAGGGGCCAGAAGTCGGCATCCGTGCGGTCCTCCAGGGTATCGAGGGTCTCCCGCAGCTCGGCCATGGCCTCCCGCACCTGATGCCCGAAGGCCACGGTGCGGGCGTGGACATCCTCCAGGGATTCGGCGGTGGCCAGGGCCCGCTTCAGGGCCTCCAGGCGATCCTGGGCCTGCCCCAGCAGGGAGGTCTGGACGGCCAGGGCCCCCTTCACCGCCTCGGGCAGGGGCACGCCCAGGGCGGCCACCTTGCCCAGGCTGTCGGCCTTGGCGCCGAGATCCGAGGTCACCGAGGGCAGGATCTGGGTCTCGGTCATTTCGCGAAGCACCTGCGCCTCGATGTTCAGGGCCTTCTGGTACTGCTCATGGCGGATGTGGATGCGGGCCTCCAGCTCCTCCTCCCGGAGGATGCCGGGCCGCGTGAAGACGGCCTTGGCCGCAGGCTCCTCGAAGATGTGGAGGGCGGCGACGGTGTCCCGGGCGTGGGGGAGGCCCCGCTTCGCGGCCTCGGTCTTCCAGGCCTCGGAATAGCCGTTGCCCTCAAAGCGGACGGCCTTCGTCTCCAAGATGGCGGCCCGGATCACGACCATGGCCGCCGCCTTCATGTCCTTGCCGCCCTTGAGCTCCGCCGCGAACCGCCCGTTCAGCTCCTCCAGGGCCTCCGCCATGGCGGCGTTGAGCACCGTCAGCGGCCAGGCGATGGGCTGGCTGCTCCCCACGGCCCGGAACTCAAACTTGTTGCCCGTGAAGGCGAAGGGGCTCGTGCGGTTGCGGTCCGTAGCATCCCGCTCCAGGGCCGGGAGGTTGGCCAGGCCGAGATCCATCACGCTCTTCTCGGAGGCGTCGGCCACCTTCCCCGCCTCGATGGCGTCCAGCACGTGGGTCAGCTGCTGGCCCAGGAAGGCGCTCATGATGGCGGGCGGCGCCTCGTTGGCGCCCAGGCGGTGGTCGTTGCCCGCGCTGGCGATGGCGGCGCGGAACAACCCCCCATGGGCCCAGACGGCCTTGAGGCAGGCGCAGAGGAAGTAGAGGAACTGCAGGTTCTCCGCGGGCGTCTTGCCCGGCTCCAGGAGGTTGTGGCCGTCGTCGGTGGCCAGGCTCCAGTTCACGTGCTTGCCGCTGCCGTTCACGCCGGCGAAGGGCTTCTCGTGCAGGAGGATGGCGAGGCCGTGGCGCTCGCCCATGGCCTTCATGAGCTCCATGAGGAGCTGATTGTGGTCCGAGGCGAGGTTGGCGGGCTCGTAGATGGGCGCCAGTTCGAACTGGTTGGGGGCCACCTCGTTGTGGCGCGTCTTCACGGGGATGCCCAGCTTCAGGGCCTCCACCTCCAGCTCCTGCATGAAGCCGAGCACCCGCTCCTTGATGGAGCCGAAGTAGTGGTCCTCCAGCTCCTGGCCCTTGGGCGGGCGGGCCCCCTGCAGGGTGCGGTTGGCGAACTGCAGATCCGGCCGCTGCAGGGCCAGCTCCAGATCCACGGCGAAGTACTCCTGCTCCGGCCCGCACTGGGCCACCACGGAGCCCGCCTTCACGCCGAACAGGGCGAGGGCTTCGAGGCTGCGCTTGTTCACCACGTCCATGGAGCGCAGGAGGGGCACCTTATGGTCCAGGGCCTCGCCGTGGTAGCCCACGAAGGCGGTGGGGATGCAGAGCGTCCGGCCCGAGGGGCCCTCCATGATGAAGGCCGGACTGGCGGGATCCCAGGCGGTGTAGCCCCGGGCCTCGAAGGTGGCCCGCAGGCCGCCGGAGGGGAAGGACGAAGCGTCGGGCTCGCCCTGGGTGAGCATGCCGCCGGAGAAGCGCTCCACCAACGTTCCGGGTTCATCCCACACCACGAAGGCGTCGTGCTTTTCCGCCGTGGCCCCCGTCATGGGGCAGAACCAGTGGGTGAAGTGGGTGCACCCGTGCTCAAGGGCCCACTCCTTCATGGACTGGGCCACCCCATGCGCCGTGTCGGCGCTGAGGGGCTCGCCCTTCTTGAGCGCCAGCTTGAAGGCCTTGTAGGTCTCCCGGGGCAGGCGCTCCTTCATGGCGCGCTCGTTGAAGGTCAGGCTGCCGAAGTAGCTGCTAACCTTCGCTTCGTCCAGCCGCTGGACGTCGCCGTCGTGACCCTTGGCCATAAGCCCTCCCCATGGGGATTCCCATGGCCTTCCCCGCCACAGGATTGGACAATTCCGTTCGATGAACACCGAGACCGCGGCCCATCCTAGCCCCAACCCCGCCTCCCCGGAAGGGGATTCCCGCGCCCTGGCCCTGCTTTGGAAGACCCGGGTCCACCAGCGGAATCTCCCCAGGGAGGCGGCCCTCGCCTGGGAGCGCGCGGCCTTCGCCGAAGCCTTCGCAGATCCCGAGCCGGCCCGGCGGGTGCGGGCCTTCCTTCACGGGGAGCGGTGACACCATAGGAGCCTGTCCAAGCAATCCCCTGCAGGCGGCGCGAGGCGAGGAGGGCTCAGGGGCATGGAAGGGCCCGCTGGCCGATGTGTGGGCATCGGGCAAGGGCCGTGACGACGCCCATGGGCCCTCCCCGCCTCGCCCTTCGGGTTGGGGCGGCGGCCGTCGCGCCCCTTCGTTGACCTCCCTCCGTGGTGGACCCGCACCACCGTCGGTCGGTCGCCTCGGGGCACTCGGCCGATGCCCCAACGCCGCCCGGGGGATTACTTGGACAGGCTCCTAGGCCATCCGGGGGCCTACACTGGAGGGCCCCCGCCCTCCAGCGCGGGCCCGAGATGGATCCCCATGGCCGACTCCGCCCTCTACATCCCCGACCTCGACAGCATCCCCGCCGGACTGGACCTCGTTGCCGAGATCCAGCGCCTCAAGCGCGATCGCAAGGCCGTGATCCTGGGCCACTACTACCAGGAGCCCGAGATCCAGGACCTGGCGGACTTCGTGGGCGACAGCCTCCAGCTGAGCCAGCAGGCGGCGAAGACGGACGCCGAGGTGATCGCCTTCTGCGGCGTGCACTTCATGGCCGAGACGGCGAAGATCCTGAACCCGGGCAAGAAGGTCGTCATCCCCGACATGGACGCCGGCTGCAGCCTGGCGGACCGCTGCCCCGCGGACCACTTCGCCAAGTGGCTGGAGCAGTATCCCGACCATGAGGTGGTCAGCTACATCAACTGCTCGGCGGGCGTGAAGGCGCTGTCCACCATCATCTGCACCAGCTCCAACGCCGTGCGGGTGGTGGAGAGCATCCCCAAGGAGCGCAAGATCGTCTTTGCGCCGGACCGCCACCTGGGCAAGTGGGTTGCGAACCAGACGGGCCGGGACATGGTGCTCTACCCCGGCTTCTGCATCGTGCATGAGCAGTTCACCCAGCGCCGCGTGGCGGCCCTCAAGGCCGAGCGCCCCGATGCCCTCGTCATCGCCCACCCGGAGTGCGTGGAGCAGGTCTCCAGCCTCGCCGACTTCGTGGGCTCCACCGCCGCGCTCCTCCGCTTCGTGAAGGAGCGCCCCGAGAAGGCCTTCATCGTGGCCACCGAAGCGGGCATCCTCCACCAGATGCGCAAGGTGCGCCCCGACGCCGAGCTGATCCCCGCCCCGGCGGACAGCGGCTGCAATTGCTCCCTCTGCCCCTACATGAAGCTGAACAACCTGGAAAAACTCTACCTGGCCCTGCGGGATCTCCAGCCCGAGATCACCCTCGACGAGGCCCTCCGGGTTCAGGCCCTGAAGCCCCTGGAGCGGATGCTCGCGCTGGGCTGAGGTCCATCCGATAAGCTGGAACACCCTCTTCCCCAGGTGTTCCCCATGGCTCGACGCACCTTCACCCGGTTCCGGACCCTGCCCAGGCTGGGTTCCTCCGGCGGCCCCGCCAGCGCCTTTCTGAGCTCCTCCAGCACCCTCGTGCTCTGGCTCGTGGGCCTCGCCCTGGGCGCGTTCCTCGTCTACTACCCCCGGGTGTGGGCCAAGGATCAGCTCCGGGAACACGGCCAGCCCTGGGTGGACGCCCAGTGGGCCCTGCTGGACCGCATCGAACGGGATTGGCAGACCCTCGTGGTTCCCCCACCGTTCACCGAGGGCAGTGAGGCCGAGGTGAAGGCCTACCTGGACCAGAACCCCCTCGTGGAGGCCCTGAAGGAACGCGGCTCGGAGCAGCTCTGGATCCGCCGGGACACGACCCTCCTCCCCGCCATCCAGCACCCCTTGGGCGTCCGCTACCTGGGCTGGTTCCAGATGGCGGAGCAGGCCCCCACCTTCCAGTGGTTCCCCCCCAAGGCCCTGAACCCCGACCAGGGGCGCGTCGCGGTGACCATCCTCACCACCAACCGATGGATGATCCTCAAGCGGTGGGAGCTGGGCGGAGCCCAGGTGGAGAAGCACCTGCAGAAGTTCTCCTCCAAGGAGGCCCCGGTCCGCGTGGGCCTCTGGCACGCCGACCTCTCCATCTGGAAGGGCCCCCAGCCGTGGGGCGCCTGGCCCCACCTCCAGATCGACCCCTACCGGATCGACCAGCGCTTCACCCTGAGCCAGGATGCCGCCACCAACGCCTATGGCGAAGGCTGGTCCATGTCCGTCTACCCCTCGCTGCCGGGGCAGCGGGAGTTCTTCGCCTACTACCACCGGAAGCTCAGCTTGGCCTACGGGCTCGCGATCCTCCTGGGGCTCAGCGTCGCCGGAGCGGCCCTGATGCGGGCCCGGGCCCGCCAGCGGGCGGCCCTGGAATCGGATCGCCTCGCCTCCCTCACCCACAGCCTCAAGACCCCGCTGGCCATCCTGAAGTTCCGCTGCGACAGCCTCCGCCTGGGCCGCCTCAGCCCCGACCAGACCGATGAGCAGCTCCTCCGCCTGGGGGCCGAGGTGGATCACCTCACCCTGGTCATCGACAGCGGCCTGCGGGCGATCAAGGGCGACGAAGAGACGGGCCCCGCCTCCGAGGCCTCCCCTGCCTTCCTGCGGGAAGTCGCCCTGGATCTGGAACCCGCCTTCGAATCCGAGAACCGGGAGCTGGAGCTCAACCTCTGCGACGCCAGCGGCGAAGCCTCCCTCTCCACCCTGCGCAGCGCCCTGGCCACCCTGCTGGAGAACGCCCTGGCCCATGGCGGCGGCAAGGTCGTCATGGAGACCCGGCGTCACCGGGGCACCCTCGCCATCGTCATCCGGGATCACGGCGCAGGCCTCACGGCCGACGAACTGGAGGCCCTCGGAAAGCCCTTCCAGCGCTTCCGCACCTCCGCCGCCGAGGGCTTCAAGCGCGAGGGGCTCGGCCTGGGCCTCAGCCTCCTCATCCAGATGGCCGAGCGGGAGGGCTGGGGCCTCAGCTTCGATTCCATCCGCGGACAGGGGCTCTCCGTGGAGCTGAGGATCCGCCTCCACGGGGGGCGCGGATTGTGGCGTGGGCTGCTGAACCGGCTGGAATCCAGGTCCCTGCCCGTTCCATTGGAATCAAAATGAAACTTGAGTTTTTTGCCTAGACCATTCACCTTAGGTGGCCGCATCCCTTCAGGAGATCTGACCCCTTGACCCGCATCCTCGTGGTCGAAGACGAGCCGAGCCTCCGCCAGCTTCTCGTCGAGAATCTGGTGTACGAGGGCTATCAGGTCGAGGCCGTCGCCGACGGCGCGCCCGCCCTGGCGGCCCATGAGGGCAAGCGCTGCGACCTCATGGTCCTGGATCTCATGCTCCCCACCATGGACGGCTTCCAGGTGCTGAAGCTCCTCCGCGAGCGCCGCGACGCCGTACCCGTGCTGATGCTCACTGCGCGAGGCGCGGAGCTGGATCGCGTGCAGGGCCTCTCCCTGGGCGCGGACGACTACCTCGTGAAGCCCTTCTCCATCCTGGAGCTGGTGGCCCGCATCAAGGCGATCCTCCGGCGCACACGCCCCGTGGAGCGCCCCCTGATCCTGCGCTCGGGCCCCTTCCGCTTCGACCTGCCCCAGCTGCTGGCCTGGAAGGACGAGAAGCCCCTGGACCTCACCCCCCGGGAGTTCCGCATCCTCGAGATCCTCATCCACCACCCCGGCCGCACCCTGAGCCGCCAGGAGCTCCTCCTCCAGGCCTGGGAGAGCGATGCCCGCCCCACGGCCCGCACCGTGGATGTCCACGTGGCCAAGCTCCGCAAGAAGCTGGGCGAGGATGGCGGCCACATCTGGATCGCCACCGTGGGCGGCGAGGGCTACCGCTGGACCAGCCACGTGGAGCCCGAAGGCTGAGCGCCTTCACGGATCCGTGACGCGGAGGCCCCTTCCTGGGCTTCAATGGGACATGGCACAACCCTGGTCCCCCCAGAGCTGGCAGGGCCTGACCGCCCTCCAACAACCCGAGTACCCCGATCCCGGGGCCCTGGAGGCCGTGCTGGCACGGCTGCGCAGCCTTCCGCCCCTCGTGGGACCCGGCGAGGTGGAGCGCCTCCGCACGCTCCTGGCCGAAGCCGCCCAGGGCAAGCGCTTCCTGCTCCAGGGCGGCGACTGCGCCGAGCGGTTCCGGGACTGCCACGGCGAAGCCATCGCCGACAAGCTGCGCATCCTCCTGCGGATGTCCGTGGTGCTCACCCACGCGGGCCGCTGCCCCGTGGTGCGGGTGCTCCGCCTCGCGGGCCAGTACGCCAAGCCCCGCAGCGCCGGCACCGAGGTCGTCGACGGGCGCGAGCTGCCCGTGTATCGCGGGGACCTCATCAACGAGCTGGAGGCCTCGCCCGAAGGCCGGGCGGCCAATCCCGCGCGCATGCAGGAAGCCTACTTCCATGCGGCCGCCACGCTGAACCACCTGCGCGCCCTCATCGAGGACGGCTTCGCGGACCTGCACCACCCGGAGCGCTGGGATCTGCCCGGCCGCACCGGCGAGCTGCCCGCCTACCAGGAGGTGATCCAGGAGGTACGTACCACCCTCGATTTCCTGGAGGCCCTGGGCGGCGTGCGACCCGGCGCCTTGGAGCGCATCGAGCTGTTCACGTCCCACGAGGCCCTGCTGCTGCCCTTCGAGGCGGCCCTCACCCGCTGGATCCCCGAGTCCAAGGCCTGGTACAACCTCAGCGCCGGCATGGTGTGGGTGGGGGAGCGCACCCGGGCCCTGGACGGCGCCCACCTCGAGTACCTGCGCGGCCTCCGCAACCCCCTCGGCGTGAAGCTGGGGCCCAGCGCAAAGCCCGAGGACCTGCCCCGGCTCCTGGAGCTGCTGGATCCCGACCGCGAACCCGGGCGCATCACCCTCATCACCCGCTTCGGTGAGGACTCCATCCGCACATCTCTGCCGCCCCTCATCCAGGCCGTCCAGGCCACGGGCCACCCTGTGCTCTGGAGCTGCGACCCCATGCACGGCAACACCACCAAGGCCAAGGGGGGCCTGAAGACCCGCAACTTCGGCGCCATCCTCAGCGAGCTGAGCCAGGCCTTCGAGCTGCACCGGGCCCAGGGTTCGCGGCTGGGCGGCGTGCACTTCGAGCTCACGGGCGAGGAGGTCACCGAGTGCGTGGGCGGCAGCCAGGGCCTCACCGAAGCCGACCTGCCCCGGGCCTATGAAACCGGGTGCGACCCTCGTCTCAATGGCGCCCAGAGCCTGGAGATGGCCTTCCTGATCGCGCGGATGCTGTAACTACCAAGGGCCTACGGGCCTGGGCGCGCCACGGCCTGGGCAAGGACCTGCATCAGCTCCGCCCTCCGGAACGGCTTGGGCAGCATGGCCGTGTGCGGGTGGGTCGCCACGAGGTCCAAGGCCACCTGGTCCACCCGGCCCGTGGCCAGAAGGATGGGAACGGAGGGCAACATCGCGCGGAAGTCCGGGAGGACCTCCCCCCCGCTCTGGTCCGGCATGTTCATGTCCAGGATGATCACGTCCGGCCGGTAGCCGGACCGCAGGTGGTCCAGGGCCTCCCGCCCACTTTCCGCCGTGGTGACCCGGTGGCCGAGCATCTCGAGGAGTGCCGGTACGGATTCGCGGATGAGTTCGTCATCGTCCACAAGCAGCACCTCGAGGACCTCGGGGAGGGCGGCTGGAGCCTCCGCCGCGGGCAGGACCCCTGCCCCGGGAGCGGCCCGCCATTCCGGGAACCCCATCTTCACCCGGGTGCCCTTCCCGGGTTCGCTGGCCAGCTCCATGCGACCGCCATGGGCCTGGATGGTGCGATAGACCATGGCGAGCCCCAGCCCCGTGCCCTTGCCCTGGGGTTTGGTGGTAAAGAACGGGTCCAGCGCCTTGTCCAGGATCTCCCGGGTCATGCCCTGCCCCGTATCCCGGACTTCCAGCAGCACCTCCCCACCCGGGGTGTTGCGGGTGAGCAACGTCAGGGTCCCCCCGCCCGGCATGGCGTCCACCGCGTTCACGCAGAGGTTCATGAGCGCATGGTGGAGGGCTGCCTGGTCCCCCAGGATGGGGCGAAGGGAGGGGTCCAGGTCCATCTCCAGACGGACCTTCTGGAGGGTCGAATGCGCGAGGAGGGCCACCTCCTCCCGGATCAGGGCGTTGAGGTCCACGGCCTGCTCCACCGCGAGCCCCTGGCGGGCGAAGCCCAGCAGCCCCTTCACGAGGGTGCCGCCCCGGCTGCAGGCATTGAGGATGGTCTCCATGTCCCTACGAAGTGGAGTGCCGGCTTCGGCCTTCTCCAGGTGGATGGAGGCGAGGGCGAGGATGGCCCCCAACACGTTGTTGATGTCGTGGGCCACCCCGCCCGCGAGACTCCCTAGGCTCTCCATCTTCTGGGAGCGATGGAGCTGTTCTTCGAAGGCGTTGCGCTCCATCTCGAGCTGCTTGCGGGAGGTGATGTCCCGCACGAAGGCCACCCTCTGCCCCGCATCCCGGAGCCGGGAGATGGAGATTTCCACGGAGATGGTGCTGCCGTCCTTTCGCAGGAGGCGGGTTTCGAAGAGGTCCGACTCTTTGGGATCCAGGCTCCGGGCATGGAGGTCCGTCCCGCGCGGATCATCCTTTGTTGCGATCGACCCAACCACCCTTCCTTGGAGATCCCCCTGCGCGTAGCCCAGCATCCGGGCGGCCGCCTCGTTGGTCTCGAGGAGGCGCCCCGCTTCGTCCAGGAGCCAGACGCCATCAGTGGCCGTCGCGAGCATGCTCCGGTAGCGGGCCTCGCTGGCGGCCAGGGCCTGCTCGGCAGCCCGCCGTTGGGTGATGTCCTCGTAGACGCCCAGCACCGCAATGGGCCGTCCGGCCTCATCCCGCAGGGGGATCTTGGTCGTGTCGATCCAGAGGCGGGTCCCATCGGCCCGCTGCAGGGGTTCGATGATGTGGGACTTGGCCTCGTTGCTCGCGAGCACCTGCTGATCGTCGGCCCGGTAGGCTTCCGCCTCCTCCCGGGGCCAGGGCAGCTCGAAGTCGGTCTTCCCCACGACGTCCGCCGGTTCCGTGAATCCACACTCGGTGGCGAAGCGCCGGTTGCAGCCGAGGTACCGGCTCTCCAGGTCCTTCCAGAACACGGACTGCGGGATGGTGTCGAGCACGTGCCCCAGCATGGCCCGACTCTCCCCCAGCTCCTTCGTGCGCGTCTCCACCTGCCTCTGGACGGAATCCCGGGACTCGCGGAGCAGCCGCTCCGAGGCCTTCAGCTCCCGGAAGAGGGTGGCGAAGGGGTTCCGGATGCCCGTCACGAAAATGGCGCGATACAGGGCGTAATAGGCCACCAGCTTGAAGAGGTGGCCCACCATGTTCGCGAGGTCATGGACGCCGATGTAGGCGGTGAAGGCGAGTTCCGCGCAGATGGTGGCGAGGGCCGAGGCCAGCACCAATCGGTAGGTGGTCGGGTGGAGCTGCCCCCGCACCCGATGGAGGAGGGCGATGGACCCGGCCACGAGGGCAACGATGACGTACTCGCTCGCCGCCTTGAAGGTCGTGAGGCCGAAGCCCTCCCGAAAGCAGGTCGGGAAGCGGCCCGTGAAGATCGCCCACCCCAGGACCAGGTCGAGGGCGATCGCACCCGCCACCAGCCAGGGCAGGCTGAGCCGCCGCCGGAAGGCCAGGGGCGCCGCGAGAAGACTCAGGGCCTGGAGGTAGCGGGCTGCGATCCAAAGCTGGGTGGGCAGGTTGGCATCATAGCCCGTGAAGATGGGCATGCCCTTGAAGGAGAGGGTGTGCACCAGATCGAGCCCGGCCGCCGCCACGAACCCGGTGCCGATCACCTTCAGAAATCCGTTCTCCTGCAACTCCCGGGTGTTCCAGACCAGGCACTGGATGGTGAAGGCGATGGAGATGCTGATCAGCTCCGCCAGGGAATGGAAGAGCAGGTAACTCTGCAGCCGCGCCATCGCCAGGCCCGCCAGAAGGACCGCCCCCCCCAGGAGCAGGGGGATCCCGGCGGTGCCCCATCCGGGTCCGACCCCTTCGGGCGCCGGCTCCCCACCCCTGAGCCCCGCCCCGATTTCCGCTTGGACCATGCCCACCACTCCGCAAATCAGATCTCTAGGTCCAATCGGCAGAATCCGGGCCCAATCTGCAATTCCAGCGAAGGCGGTCCGGGAGGGCTACTGCACCGTGGGGTGATCCAGGGCCCGGGCCAGGTGGGCCTGCAGGCGATCCGCACCCCAGCGAAGTTCGATGGGGGCGCCCTTGGAGAGGCTGGGCCAGGGCCTTAGGCGCGGGGCCGGGAGGAGCAGGTGCTCACCGGGCTCGAGCAGGGGCAGGTCCAGTCCGTTCCAGGCCTCCAGGGTGACCTTCCGTTTGTGCCCGCCCACGGAGAGCTGCAGCGGTCCCAGGCCCTCCGTCTCGAGCCAGGGGGAGAGGAGGAGACGTCCGTCCCCCAGCAGGGCCATGCGCAGGCCCGCCGGCAGCCCCCCCGCCTGCCCCACCAGGCAGAGGGTCGCTTGCGGCGTGCCGGACAGGGCATGCCCCTCCTTCAGCACGGCGGCGGGATCCAGGCGTCGGCCGTCCAGGGAGAGGATCCCCTTGGGGGGCCCCAGGCGCGGCACCCAGCGGGGGGAGGCCAACTCGTCCGGAAGGATGCCGCGGTTCTCCCACTTCTGGGCGTAGGCGAGGGCCTGCCGGGCCCGGGCGAGTCCCCGGGGGCCCGCCGCCAGGAGTGCGTCCAGGGAAGGCGGGACCAGGGCCCGGGCCAGGGTCTCGGGTTCCCCCTCGCCCAGTTTGGCGAGGCGGATGGCCTCCAGGGCGGTGAGATCCACCATGCGGGTGCCATCGGACGGCAGGGGGGCGATCAGGAAGGTCCCGCCATCCCGGCGCCGGGCTTCGGCCAGCCGCATCAGCGCTGCCCTTCGAGCCAGGCCCGAGTCTGGGTGCGCAGCGGCGTCGGCTTCTGGGTGGCGAAGTCGAGCATCACCTGCACGGTCTTCCCTTCCGCGAACACGGTGCCATCCGTGCCCCGGACCACCCGGTAGCCGAGGTCGAAGCTGGTGGTGCCCACACGGGTGCAGCGGACTTCGATGCGGACCTCATCCGTGATGAGGATGGGCTGGCGGTAATCCACCTCCACCCGGGCGATGAGGAAGCCCTCCTCCTCGAAGGGACGGCCGGCCAGGTAGGCGCGCCACCACTGCCAACGGGCCACCTCGAGGTAGCTCACCATCACGGCATTGTTCACGTGGTTGAGGGCGTCCAGATCCCGGAATTGGACTTCGAGGCGGTGGGAAAACGTCATCCCACTAGCCTATCCGGGCATCCTATTCGGATGTCCTCCGAGCGCCGCCCCTGGAATCCCGACCCGGCTTGGGCCGATCCCCTCATCGCGACCCTCGTCCTCCTCTGCCTCCTGGCCAGTGCCATGGCCCTGGCGACGCGCCATCGCAACGCCACCCGCCCGCCCCGCACGGTGACCCTCCAGGGCCGGATGCTGGATCTGGCCTTCGGGGCCCAGGTGGCCCTGGGCAGCCCCGCCCGGAAGGTGCCTGCGCCTGCGGACCTCCCCAACGCCTGGGACCGGGCCCTGGCCGCGGTCCTGGCCGCCGAGACCGGCGCGCCGGAACCCGCCCGGCGCCTGGCCCAGACCGAACCCCAGGATGCCTCCTTCCGGGCGGCGTTCGATGCCGCCTACATCGACCACACCTCGGGCACCCTCGCCCCCGTGGTCCGGGAGGGGCTGGGCTCGGGCCTGGCCGCCCGCCTGCTGGAGGCCCGCCTGGCCCCGGAGGGCACCCGTGCCTCGGCCCGCAAGGCCGCCATCGAAGGCTTCCAATCCCGCATCGCCGGGTTCCTCCTGCTCATGGCCCTGGCCACCTTCCTCGGACTGGGCGGAGTGGCCTACGGGATCATCCTCGCCACCCGTTGGCCCAAGCCGGCTCCGGAGGGCCCTCGCTTCCCCCTGCCGGGCCGAGCGGTGGCGCTGGCCTTCCTGAGCTGGTTCACGGGCTTCTTCCTGCTGAGCTTCCTCCTCTCCGGCCTGGTGGGGAACCTGCCCGGGCTGCGGCCCTGGGCGCTCCCCCTCACCTACGCCAGCCAGGCGGCCTGGGGACTCTGGCTCGTCCTCCAGGCCACGGGGCTCTCCTTCCGGGAACTCAAGGCCCGCCTCTGCCCGGGCACGTGGGGAAGCGTCCTCCCCCACGCCCTGGGGGGCTGGGGCCTCTCCCTGGTGAGCATCCTGCTCCTGGGTCTCCTCCTCTCACCGCTGCTGCGAGGCAAGGCCAGCCCCCAGGAGGAGCTCGTGGAAGGGCTCCGTGCCGCCCATGGACCCGCCGCCCTGGCCCTCTTCCTCACGGTGGCCGTGCTGGCCCCCTGCTTCGAGGAGCTCATGATGCGGGGCTTCCTCCTGGGGCACCTCCGCACCCGCTGGAAGGTCCTCCCCGCGGTGGTCACCACGGCGCTGCTCTTCGGCTTCATCCACCTCCAGCCGCTGGCCATGCCCACCCTGAGCGCCCTGGGGGCCCTCATGGGCCTGCTCGTTCTGCGCACCGGGGACCTGCGGGCGAGCATCCTTCTCCACGGGGCCTGGAACGGCAGCATCTTCCTGCTGGTGAGGGCCCTGGGCTAGGTGCCTACTTGAAGCGGTTCCAGCCCCACCAGAAAAGCTGGGTGAAGGCCACCCCGAGCACCAGGCCCCAGATCAGCCACTTCAGCAGCCGGAGGTTCGGGTTCTCCTCCCGGGACCGGGCCTTCAGGGTGGGCATCTTGCCCGTCCGCCAGCGCTGATCCTCCTCCGGATCCTCGTCCAGGGCGATGGGCCGGGCCTTCGCTTGAGGCAGGCCCACCCCGGGCGCGGGGATGGCCTCCGGAGCCACCATGGCCTCCTGCACCAACCGCCGCACGGGCCCCGTCTGGCCATCTTCGTCCTGGCCCAGGAGCATGAACAGGCGGGCCTTGCTGTGCACGGGCAGGGGCATCGCGTCGATGAGCTCCTCGAGGAAGTCGACGAGGGTGGCCGGCCGGTCGTCCGGATCGAAGGCCATGGCCCGTTTGAAGACCACGCCCAATTGCTGGGGCATGTCCGCCGGCACATGGGGCGGCCGCTTCAAGATGTGCTGGATGATGGCCGTGACGCTGGTCCCGGGGTGGGGCAGCTGGCCCGTGATGAGCTCGAAGGCCGTGGCCGCGAAGGCATAGCGGTCCGAGGCGGGCGTGGCCTCCTGCCCCAGGAGCAGTTCGGGACTGGCGTAGGCCGGACTGCCGATGAACTCGCCCACCTGGGTAAGCCGCAGGGCAATGGTCTGCACCACTTCCTCGGAGTCGGGGTCCATGGCGCCCAGGTGGGCGGGCTCGGCGCTGTAGCCGAACTGCCCGAAGGAACGGGCGATGCCGAAGTCCATGAGCTTGGCGCGGCCGACTTCGGCCCAGAGGATGTTCTCCGGCTTCACGTCCCGGTGCACGATGGCCTGCCGATGGGCCGCCCGCAACGCCCGGGCCCCGTGGATGAGGGCCTTGACCAGGGTCTCGGGGTCCAGGTCCTTGTCCTTGAGGTGCTGGGCGAGGCTCTTGCCCTCCACGTATTCCATGGCCAGAAAGGGCCCCACCTCGGGATCCATGCCCACGTCGTAGACCTGGACGATATTGGGGTGGTTCAACTGGGCGCTGATCTCAGCCTCCCGGCGGAAGCGCAGGAAGCCCTGGTTCCGGGCCTCGCCCACCTCCTTGACCACCTTGATGGCCAGGCGGCGCTTCAGGATCGGGTCCTCCGCCAGGAAGACCATGCCCATGCCCCCCTCGCCCAGGCAGCGTTTCACCTGGTACCGGGCGATGGTGGCGGGAAGGGTCGGGTCAGCCATGAATGGAGGAGTCCTTCATTGAACCATCCATCGGAGGTTTCGTCGCCAGACGGTAGAATGGAGGGTCCGAACGGAGTATCCATGGCAGCCCTGCTGGAAGCAATCGAGATCAAGCGCAAGATGTTCTTCGAGATGGAGGGCGTGCCCTACCACTGCCTGGACGTGGAGATCAGCACCCCCACGGCCCGCGGCGGCCAGACCCTGGTCCGGCTCAAGATGCGCAACCTGCTCACCCGGGCCGTCTTCGACAAGACTTTCAAGGCCGGTGACAAGTTCCAGGAGCCGGACCTCGTCCTCAGTCCAGCCTCGTATCTTTATTCCGATGGCGACGGCAGCCACTTCCTGGACCAGGAGACCTTCGAGACCCACACCCTCAACGGCGAGATGCTGGGCGACGCGCTGGACTTCCTCACCGAGGGCCTGATCGTGCAGATCCAGAAGTTCAACGGCAATCCCATCGGTCTCCAGCTCCCCAACCAGGTGGAGCTCACCATCACCTACACCGAGCCCGGCAATCGGGGGGACACGGCCTCCGGCGGCGTGCAGAAGAAGGCCACCGTGGAGACGGGCATCGAGATCCGCGTGCCCCTCTTCATCAAGGAGGGCGAGAAGGTGAAGGTGTCCACCGAAACCCGGGAATTCGCGGGCCGCGCGTGAGGCTGATGCCCGGACTCCGGCCGATGGCGGTGCGCGGGTGAGCCGCAAGTACCGCCTCGGCCAGAGCCGCGACGCCCAGGACATGGCCGGGCGGGATGATTACTCGCGGGAGCGGAAGGTCGACAGCAAGCGTCGCCAGCAGTCCGCGGAGCGCCTGCAGACGGGCATCGAGGCCCACGATGCCGGAGGGATGCTGCAGCTGCCGGACGTGGGCCCATGGATGCACCTGCCCGAAGCCACCCTCATCCAGCGCCACAGCCAGTGGGTGGATCTGGAGCTGGCCGACCGCACGGAGCTGCGGGCCACCCTCAGCGGCAAGCTGAAGGGCGTGAAGCTCGTCTGCGGCGACCGGGTGCGCTACAGCCCCGTCCCCCTCGAAGAGGCGGGCCTCGTCTTCGATCCCAAGCTGCCCCAGGCCCAGGTCATCGCCGTGATGCCCCGCAAGAGCCTGCTCAAGCGGGGCGGCATCGACGATCGGGAGCCCTGGCAGCTCATCTCCGCCAACGCCGACGAGCTCTGGATCTGCGCCGCCGTGGTGGACCCTCCCCTGCGACCGGGCCTCCTGGAGCGGGCCTACGCCCTGGCCCTGGACGCGGGACTGGGCTTCCGCATCGTCGTCACCAAGCGGGATCGGGCCTCCAAGAAGGACACCCTGCCCGAGCTGGATCCCTTCCGGGAGCTGGGGCTCCCCATCCACGAGACGTCTTCCACCCAGGGCGAAGGCCTCGATCCCCTCCGCGACCTGCTCAAGGACCGCGTCGTGGTGCTCGCCGGCCACAGCGGCGTGGGCAAGAGCACCCTGGTGAACGCCCTGCTGCCGGAGGCGGACCTCCGCATCGGCGGCCTCACGAAATTCGGCACAGGCAAGCAGACCACCACCGCGGCCCGCTGGCTTCCCCACCCCGCGGGCGGCACCCTCATCGACACCCCCGGCATCCGCACCCTGAGCGTGCGGGGCCTGGACCGGGAGCTCCTCGCCCGGATCTTCCCCGAGTTCCCCGGCGAGGTGCTGGAGGATCCCCAGGCCTTCGATGCCAATGACGAGGACGTGCTCGACGCCCTGGACCTGGCCTATCCCGAGCGCCTCCAGAGCCTGCAGCGGCTGTGGGCCGAGATGGCGGAACGCAATCCCAACCAGAACGCCAAGGGGCGGTAGTGCAAGACCGCATGCAAGGCGATTCCAAGCTGCTGGGCCTCCTCTACAAGGGGGTCTTCGGCTCCCTGTTCCCCCTCTTCGAGTTCGCGGCGCGGAGCTTCACCCGCCGGGAGCGGGGGCTGGAGATCTGTGACCAGGTGATGGAGGCCTTCATCGCCCTGCGGCCCAAATACCTGGAGGCCGTGAAGGGCAACATGGCCCAGGTGACAGGCCTGCGGATCGACCACCCCGAAGTGGAGCGCCTCGCGGTGCGGATGATCCGCCAGCACGCCTACGCCTGGCTCGACTTCGTCTGGTTCGGCCAGCGCCCCCCCGAGGCGGCCCTGGCCAACCTCGCCTCGTTGGAGGGCCAGGACCACCTCGATGGGGCGGTGGCCGAGGGAAAGGGCGCCATCCTCCTCACCGCCCACGCGGGCAATTTCGAATTGGGCGGACTCCTCTTGCGCACGCGGGACCTGCCCGTCTACGCCGTCTACAAACCCGACCGCTTCGAGGCCGTGGAGTCCCTGCGCGCCCGCCTGCGCGCCACCGCGGGCGTGGTGGGCATTCCGGTCACCGAAGGGGGCTTTTCGACCCTGCCCCTCGTGAAGGTGCTCCGCGAAGGCCAGGTCGTGGGCATGCAGGGGGACCGCGATTTCAGCCTCAACGGCCTGCCCATCCCTTTCTGCGGGCGGGAGGCCTACTTCCCCCGGGGCCCCTGGGAACTGGCCGCCATGACCGGAGCCCCCATCCTCCCCACCTTCTTCTTCCTGGACGCCGAGCATCGCTTCCACGCGCGCTTCGGCGCCCCCATCCGCATCACCGGAGTCCGCGGCGAGCGCATGCAGGCCATCGAGGCGGGCATGCGCGCCTACGCCGCGGATCTGGAGCGCCTCGTGCGCCAGGACCCAAGCCAGTGGTACTGCTTCTACCCCTTCTGGGATGACCCCGCCCGACAATCGGCCTCACACTAGGACATCCACCCATCTCCCGGGAACCGCCATGAATCCACTCCTCCTCTGCGCCCTCCTTGCCCTCCCCCAGGCGCCCGCTCCCCAGGCACCGCCCTCGGAAGCCGCCTACCGGATGGAGACCAAGCCCCTCACCTGGGCCAAGCCCATCCCCATGGATCTCTCCTGCGCCGGGATCCTCGTCTCCAGCCTCACGTTCGAGCAGAGCAAGGCCGAGCCCAGCTTCTTTGATTTCACGGGGGCCCCGGAACGGGCGGTCCGCGCCTTCGTGAAGGTGACGAACACTTCCAGGGCGGTTCGCTGGGTGGCCATGGGCGTGGTGGTGGAAGGCCAGGACGGCCGTGCCATCAGCGCCGTGACCACGGGGAAGAAGCGTCCCAAGCTCCACCCGGGGGAGACCGACGTGATCGAACTTCGCTTCACGCTCCTGAAGGAGGAGGTGCTCAAGGGCGCTGCCTTCAAGTTCATCCTGGAGCCCCGCGCGGAGTAGCGGCCCCGCCTCAAGCCCAGGGATCCGGGGCATAGCCCAGGCGCGCCCCACCCAGGAGGTGCCCCTTCAGCACCTCGAAGTTGGCGCTGAGGTCGAAATCCCTCGGCATGATGTAGCTCGGATGCCGCACCGTCATGCGCCGGGGCCCGCGGGCGGCATGGGCGTCCGCGGCGTCCGCACGCGTCACCCCCAGCACCGGCTGCACGGGATAGCCCACCTTGTAGAAGGCCCGGGCGATGAGGGCCGAGCAGATCACTTCGCGGCTGCTGGAGCTGCCCAGGTAGAGGGGCCGGCGCCGCAGCTTCCGGGGCAGGAGGTGGAAGGGTGTGAGGTAGCGGGCCAGGTCGAAGATGTTGCGGCGGTCGTAGCGCACACCCAGGTGCAGCAGCATCTCCGTGAGCACGCGCTCCACATCCTCCGGCACGAGGCCATGGGGCCGGCACACGCGGATATTGTGGTGTTCGTACTTGGCGAGGGGCACCACGATCACGCCTTCCCGCATGTCGCTCTCGATGACGAGGTGGGCAGCGCCCGCCCCCCACCGGTCCAGAGCCTCTTCGGCCCGGGGGCCGCCCCAGCGCAGGAGCGCATCGCCGATGTACATGGCGGCGTGGCTCCAACTGCTCTGGGTGAGGTACATGATCACCTGGCTGATGCGGCTCTTGCCCTCCACCAGCACCACGTCCCCGGGCCGCACATGGGCGTGCAGCAGGTCCATGTCGTTGGGGATCCGGCGCTGGTAACCGGGCAGCTCCGCCGTGAGGTAGCGGATCACCCAGTCGTTGAGGGCCTGGTGGAGGATCATGGCCGGTTCCCTCCCCCGTCATCGGCGGAGGGGCGCGCCAGGTGAGTTCGGGGGATCAGAAGGCGACCTTGGTCTTGCCCTCGTCCACGCCCTTCAGGAAGGTCACGAGGCCCTTGGCGTAGGTCTCCTGGTCGTCCCACATGGCCATGTGGCTGCCCTTGGGGCAGAGGAGGAAGCTGCCCTGCTTCACCTGGCCAGCGATCCACTTCATGTGCGCGGGATCCATGGTGTCGTGGGTGCCGCCAATGGAGAGGGTGGGCACGGTGAGCTTGCCCAGGTCCGCCTTGCGGTCCCACTTCTCCAGGCGTCCCGAGGCCCCGAACTCGCTGGGACCCTGCATGAGCACGTAGACCTGCTTGTTCATCCGGGCGAAGGCCCGGTTCACGGGATCCGGCCACTCCTCCAGGCGGCAGATGTGCTTGGCGTAAAAGTTGGGCGTGAGCAGCTCCATGTAGCGCGGGCTCTCGTAGGCGCCCTTGGCCTCGATGGCCTTGATCTCCTTCACCACCGCGGGATCCATGCCCTTGGCCAACACCTGATCGGCGTACCGGTTGTAATCCGGGATGCTCATCATCATGTTCGAGATGATCAGGCCCTTGAGGTTCTGCTGGTACTTGAGCGCATATTCGGTGGCGAGGATGCCGCCCCAGGAATGGCCCAGGAGGAAGAAGTTGTCCTTGTTCAGGCCCAGGGCCACCCGCACCTGTTCCACCTCTTCCACGAAGCGCTCGGTGGTCCACAGGGACTCGTCCTTGGGCTGGTCCGAATAGGCGGAGCCCAGCTGGTCGTAGTAGATGAACTCGATGCCCTCCTGGGGCAGCCAGCCCTCCAGGGCCTCGAAGTACTCGTGGGTGGCGCCGGGCCCGCCGTGCAGGAGCAGCAGCTTGATGCGCGGGTTGGATCCGAAGCGCTTCGTCCACACCTTGAAGGTGCCCTTGGGGGTGGTGATGGGGATCAGCTTCACACCCCCGGTCCGAACGCCGGCTTCCGGGGCGAAATAGGTGCGGAGGGGGGATTCCGCGGCCGGTGCGTCCGGTTGGTGGCAGCCCAGGAGTCCCGCCAGGGCGAGGAGGGAAGCGAGACAGGCCTGACGCGACATGGGCATCTCCGGGAAGTCCCCGCCAGCATAGCCGCACGAGGGCCGTCAGAGGACCCGCCAGATCTCGAAAAGGGGGCGCCCGCTCCACCCCCGCACCAGCCACCACAGCCCAATCAGGGGGGGACGAAACGGACGCCGGGGACCAGGATGCCCTGAGGCCGGCCCCGTGCGGGGGACCGAGCGCGAAGGTCCCCCGGCCGCCCCATGGGACTGGGCCAACGGTCGACTGGGGTGGCCCGTCAGCCCCGCCCACTCCGGCGGAACCGGGCCTCGTCGCGGCGCAGGGTGAACCAGGCCAGGGCCTTGGCTAGCCCCGGCAGGCGGAGGAGAGGGGCCGCCCAAGCCCAGCGGGGCAGGCGCGCGGCCAGCTCCGGGAGGAGGTCGGGCCCCTTGAACACCCGCCGGGTGGCGAGGTCCAGGCCATGGAGCTCTCCGTGGAGCTTCAGGCCCGCCAATTCCGGGGCCATGCGGACGAGTTCCGGATGCTGGAGGGGGAAGAGCACCAGCAGGCCGCGGGTGTCCCGGGCCTGCAGGGCCTCGGCCCGCTTCACGCAGAGGCTGCACTCCGCGTCGTAGGCGAGGACCAGGGGCCCGAGGGCCATGGTGCTAGACGTGGACGGGGACGGCCTGCAGGGCCTTCACCCAGGCGGGCAGGGTACGGGCGCCCTTGGGGGGCTCGATGGCCTTCTGGTAGCGGCGCAGCTCACCATCGTGGTTCACGATGAAGTCGCTCTCCTCCACGAAGGAGGTAAGGGGCAGCCAAGCCGACGCGCTGCGGCCCAGGTCGCTCTGGAAGGTCTCGAAACAGAGGCTGAAGGGCGCGGCCATGAGGATCTGGTTCAGGAGGTTCTCCTCCTTGGCGCTGCTGAATTCGCTGTCGTGGAGCACGACGACGGACTTCACCTCGCCATTGCGCACCTTGCCGAGCAGCTCCTCGAGCTGGGCGAACTTGAAGCCGCGCTCCGTGAAGCCCCGGCGATTGAGCACGCCATCGGCGCTCGTCTGCAGCTTGGGGAGGACGACGGGGATGGTCTTGTCGCCGCTGCCGAAGCGGAGGCCCTCGGTGCTGGCCAACTCGCCCAGGCGCTGGGCGGCATCGCAACCGAAGGTGCCCTGGCCGATGACGGCCACGGGCCCGCCCGCAGCCAGGAAGGCGTCGCGCACGGCTTCGAAGGTGCTGGCGGCGGCCTTCAGGCGGGGCTGGGTGGTGCGGTCCGCGGCGTTGTAGCGCTCGTAGGCGGCGCGTTCAGTATCGCTGATGAAGAACGTGTCCTTGCGGCCCTCGAGGGGGCGGGGGCGGAAGCGGAAGATCTGGTTGCCCTCGTGGTCGATGGTGATGGGGCTGCCCAGGGCGCTGTGCCGACTGATGCTCGGCGTGTGCTTGAGGTACCACACGCGCTTCTTGAAGCGGAAGTCGCGGCTGGTGAGGGCGCCCACGGGGCAGAGGTCCACCACGTTGCCCGCGTAGGGGTTGTTGTCCAGGCTCTTGCCGCTGTAGGTGGTCACCTCCAGCTTGGACCCGCGCTGGGCCACCGTGAGCTCGGCGCCGCCGCTGATCTCCTGGGTGAAGCGCACGCAGCGGGTGCAGTGGATGCAGCGGTTCTTGTCGATGACGATCTTGCCGCCGAGATCCTCGTAGCGGTACCGCCGCTTGGTCTCGTGCATGCGGCTGTCGCCGCTGCCGTAGTTGTAGCTGTAGTCCTGCAGCTTGCATTCACCGGCCTGATCGCAGATGGGGCAGTCCAGGGGGTGGTTGATGAGCAGGAACTCCATCACGCCGGCCCGGGCATCGGCCACCTGGGCCGTGTTGGAGAAGATCTCCATGGCCAGGCCCTCGGGATTGTCCTTGGGGGCGGGACCCACGGTGGTGGTGCAACTGGTGGCGAGCTTGGGCTGGCCCTTGATCTCCACGAGGCACATGCGGCACGTGGCCACGGGCGTCAGGGCCGGGTGGTAGCAGTAGTGGGGGATGTCCACCCCCGCGTCCCGGCAGGCGTCCAGGACCAGGGTGCCCACGGGCACCTCGCGCTCGATTCCATTGATGGCGATCTTGGGCATGGGATCCCCGACTCCAGACCCTTCAGGATGCGGCAGGGACCACCCTCCGATCAACCAAGGGCTTCACGCCGGGGCCCTTGGCCGCCGGACCTTCGACCCCCGTCACAGGCCCCGGGGGGCCTCAATCGCCGAGGCCCAGGGGGCCCCCGTGGCCCACCGGGCCCACCAGGCAGTTCCTGCAGAACTGGAGGAAGTCCTTCAGTTCCGGGTAATCCAGCTTCACGTCCGCCGGCACCACGTTGGGGATCCGGATCCGCTTCCTGAGTTCACCGGTGGCCTCCAGGCTGAACTCGAACCAGGCCCGGCGCTCCTCCTCGGAGCTCAGCACCAGGGCGATGACCCGCCGCTCGAAGTAGAGGCCCGGCCGGAAATCCACCCCCTCGATGGCCTTCCACTCGGGCACATGGCCCCGTTTCACGAAGGCCTCGCGCAGCTGCTCCAGGGTGTGCTGGACGGTGAATTCCACCTCGACCTGGACGTCCATGGGTTCCTCCTGGGCCCGATATCGGCCCCCCTCCTTCAAAACCCAAGCAATGAGGGCTTTCCGCCCCGGGGACCCCTGTTGGACAATGGGAGGCTCTGCCTCCGCGAGCCTTGCGAGCGGGAGCGCCGTCCAGGTGGACGGTGCGTTAGGCGGAGATTCGGGAGAAGCCCATGCCGAACGCCCTCCTTTCGGTCCATGACAAGTCGGGACTGCTGGATCTCGCCAAGGAGCTCAAGGCTCTGGGCTGGGGCCTGCTCGCCACGGGAGGCACCCTGCGGGTGCTCCAGGAGGCGGGGTTGGAAGTGACGGAAGTCGCTTCCTACACCGGGGCCCCCGAGTGCTTCGACGGCCGGGTGAAGACCCTGCACCCCAAGATCCACGGCGGTCTCCTCTACCGCCGGGACCTCCCCGCCCACGTGAAGGACGCGCAGGCCCAGGGCATCGACCCCATCGACCTGGTGGTCATCAACCTCTACCCCTTCGAAGCCACCATCGCCAAGGAGGGCGTGACCCAGGAAGAGGCCATCGAGCAGATCGACATCGGCGGCCCCTCCATGATCCGCAGCGCCTCCAAGAACCACGCCTCGGTGACGGTCCTCACCAACCCCAGCCAGTACCAGCCCTTCATCCAGAAGCTCAAGGCCGGCGCCTGGACCCTGGAGGATCGCCGGGCCTGCGCCCTGTCCGCCTTCCAGCGCACCGCCGCCTATGACGCGGCCATCAGCGCCTGGATGGAGAAGCAGTTCGCGCATGAGGACGCCGAGGAGGGCCTGCCCACCCGCCTGAGCCTCCTCCTCACCCAGGAGCAGAGCCTGCGCTACGGCGAGAACCCGCACCAGCCTGCGGGCTTCTACGTACGCCCCGGTGGCGCCCCGGAGGGCATGGCCGCCTGCAAGCAGCACCAGGGCAAGGAGCTGAGCTTCAACAACCTGCTGGACAGCGACGCCTGCGCGCGCCTCGTGTGGCAGTTCGAGGCCCCCGCCTGCGTGGTGGTGAAGCACAACAACCCCTGCGGCGTCGCCTACGGGGCCCACCCGCTGGAGGCCTTCCTCCGGGCCCAGAGTGGCGATCCCCTCAGCAGCTTCGGGGGCATCGTGGCCTTCAACCGTCCCATCGGCGTGGAGGTGGCCCGGGCCATGACCCAGAGCTTCTTCGAGGTGGTGCTGGCCCCCGGCTTCACCGGCGAGGCCCTGGAAGTGTTCGCCGCCAAGAAGCAGCTGCGCCTCCTGGAGACCCCCCACGGCTGGCCCTCCGCCGCCGGTGGACTGGATCTGCGGAGCATCGGCGGCGGCTACCTCGTGCAGGCCCCCGACGAGGCCTTCAAGCCCTTCGAGCTCTGGGAGGCCAAGGCCACGGGCCGCGGCCCCAAGCCCCTGGCCGAGGACCTGGTCCTCGCCCAGAAGGTGGCCAAGGCCGTGAAGTCCAACAGCATCGTCATCGTGAAGGACGGCGCCACCGTGGGCATCGGCGCCGGTCAGATGAGCCGCGTGGACAGCGTGGACATCGCCTGCCGCAAGGCCGGCGACCGGGCCAAGGGTGCCGTGCTGGGCAGCGATGCCTTCTTCCCCTTCGCCGATGGCCTGGAGCTGGCGGCCAAGGCCGGCGTCACCGCCTTCGTGCAGCCCGGCGGGTCGCTCCGCGACCAGGAAGTCATCGCCGCCGCCAACAAGCTGGGCGTGTGGATGTTCTTCACCGGCATGCGGCACTTCCGGCACTAAAATCCGAACGTTTGACTGAACACGCAGAGGTGAGCAGAGAAAAGCGGAGGTAAGCAGAGAGAGGCTTACATACCGGCTTTCTTCTTTCTCTGCTCACCTCTGCCCCTCTGCTCACCTCTGCGTGTTCTTTAAAATGGACCTCCTATGAAGACCTCCGAACTCCGCAAGCGCTTCCTCGACTACTTCGAGAAGAACGGTCACCGCCGGGTGGCCTCCAGCTCCGTGGTGGGGCCCGCCGACGATCCCACCGTGATGTGGACGAACTCCGGGATGATCCAGTTCAAGGATGTCTTCCTGGGCAAGGAGAAGCGCGACTACACCCGCGCCACCACGAGCCAGAAGTGCCTCCGCGCCGGCGGCAAGCACAACGACCTGGACCAGGTGGGCTTCACGGCCCGCCACCACACCTTCTTCGAGATGCTGGGCAACTTCAGCTTCGGCGATTACTTCAAGGCGGACGCCATCAAGTACGCCTGGGAGCTGGTGACGGGGCCCCTTGAGAAGGGCTGCCTGGGCATCGACCCCTCGCGCCTCTGGGTGACCGTATTTGAGGGCGCCGACGGCGTGCCCGCCGATGAAGAGGCCGAGGAGATGTGGAAGGCCGCTGGCGTGCCGGCGAATCGCATCGTGCGAGGCAACAAGAAGGACAACTTCTGGCAGATGGGCGACACGGGCCCCTGCGGCCCCTGCTCCGAGATCTTCTACGACCGCGGCGCCCACTACGCCGGCGACGACTTCCCAACGGCGAGGGCGACCGGGTCATGGAGATCTGGAACCTGGTCTTCATGCAGTACGAGCGGGACACCAAGGGCAACCTCACCCCCCTGCCCAAGCCCAGCATCGACACGGGCATGGGCCTCGAGCGCACCGCCAGCATCCTGCAGGGCAAGGACAGCAACTACGAGATCGACCTCTTCGAGCCCATCTTCGCGGGCATCTGGAAGGTGGCCAAGGTGAAGCCCGAGGAGCGGGCCGAGCACACCAACCGAACCGCCTCCCAGGTCATCGCCGACCACATCCGCGCCGCCACCTTCATGACCTTCGACGGCGTGGTGCCCAGCAACGAGGGCCGCGGTTACGTGCTGCGCAAGATCGTGCGCCGGGCCCTGCGCTTCGGCAAGAAGCTGGGCATCGAGGGCGCCTTCTTCGCCGGCCTCGTGCCCACGGTCTTCGAGGCCATGGGCGACGCCTACCCCGAACTCCAGCCGGAGCTGGGGCGCATCCAGAAGGTGTTGGCCCGGGAGGAGGGCCAGTTCAGCGTGACGCTGAATGCCGGCCTCAAGGTGCTGGAGGCCCTGGACGTGGTCCAGGGCGTGAGCGGTGCCGACATCTTCAAGCTCTACGACACCTACGGCTTTCCCGTGGACCTGGTGGAGGACTGGGCCAGGGAGCGCGGGATCCCCTGCGACCTGGAGGGCTTCCAGAAGGAGCTGGCCCAGCAGAAGGCGCAGAGCCGCGCCTCCATGAAGGCCCACGACCAGCGCCTCCAGGGCGACTTCGCCGTGCTGGCGGAGCTGCCTGCCACCCAGTTCCTGGGCTACCAGGGCACCACCGGCGAAGGCAAGGTGCTCGCCCTGTTCGACGCCGCCAACAAGCGGGTGGCCTCCCTCTCCGGCGAGGGCTCCGTGCTGCTGGACCGCACCCCCTTCTACGCCATGGGGGGAGGCCAGGTGGGCGACACCGGGACCCTGACCTTCGAGGGCGGCGCCGCCACGGTGCGCGACACCACGGCCCCCGCCGCCAAGCGAAGCCTCCACAAGGTGACGGTGACCGGCACCCTGAAGGAGGGCATGGCCGTGCACGCCGCCGTGGACTCGGAGCGCCGCGCCCGCACCCAGGCCCACCACACGGGCACCCACCTGCTGCATGCGGCCCTGCGCGAGGTGCTGGGCACCCACGTGAAGCAGGCCGGCAGCGTGGTGGATCCGGAGCGCCTGCGCTTCGACTTCACCCACTTCGCCCCCCTCGAGCCCGAGCAGCTGACGGAGATCGAGCGCCTGGTGAACGACGAGGTCCGCAAGGCCACGGCCACCTGCACCGAGGAGCTCCCCATCGACGAGGCCCTGGCCAAGGGCGCCATGGCGCTGTTCGGCGAGAAGTACGGCGAGAAGGTGCGCGTGCTCGACGTGCCCGGCTTCTCCATCGAACTCTGCGGCGGCACCCACGTGGCCAACACGGGCCAGATCGGCCTCCTCAAGGTGGTCTCCGAGACCGCCGTGGCCAGCGGCGTACGGCGCCTGGAGGCCGTGGCCGGTGCCGCGGCCCTGGAGCACTTCCAGGCCGGCGAGGCCCTCCTCACGGGCCTCAGCCGCCAGGCCAACACGGGCCGCGAGAAGCTCCTGGAGTTGCTGCCCGCCAAGGAGGCCCGCATCGCCCAGTTGGAGCGGGAACTGAAGGAGGCCAAGCTCAAGGCCGCCTCCGGCGGCGGCAGCGCCGAGCAGGTGGAGACTGTGAAGGGCCTCACCCTCGTCACCGCCCAGGTGGAGGGCCTCGAGGGAAATGCCCTGCGGGAGTTCATGGACCAGGTGCGGGGTCGTCAGGCCAACGCCGTGATCGCCCTCTCCAGCGTGGCCGAGGGCAAGGTGGCCCTGCTCGTGAGCGTGGCCACGGGGCTGCCCGCCGATGCCGGCGCCCTGCTCAAGGCCATGGCCCCCCACGTGGACGGCCGTGGTGGCGGCAAGAAGGACCTGGCCCAGGGCGGCGGCACCAAGCCTGAAGGCCTGGCCGCGGCCTTCGCGGCCCTGCGCACCGCGCTGGGCTAATCCGAGATGGTCTTGCCCTGGTGGGCCCCCGCATGCTGGGTCGGGGGCCTGCTATGGGTGAGACCCGATGCCGTGATGCCCGCCCTCCTGGGGTACCACCTGCTCTGCGGCATGGGTTCCCTAATGGCTCGGCCCACCCTGGCCTGGGGGCAGGTGCCCCGAAGGTCCTGGGTGCTGATCGTTACCCTCGCGGTCGGCGCCATAGCGTTGCTCGGCACCCCCAAGCTGGGGGTTCTGCCCGTGGCCCATCTGGAACACCTTCGCCTCCAGTGGCCGGGTGGACTCGCAGGGCACGCTGTTTATGTGCTGCTCGTGAATGTCCCCTTGGAGGAAGCATTCTGGCGAGCGACTCTGGCGCAGAGGTACACAGGTTGGTCCTCCCTCCGCCACGGTGCGGCCTTCGGGCTCCACCATGCGCTGGGTGCCGGCCTCGCACTCGGTTGGGTCTGGGCCCTTCCGGCCTTCCTTGTCACCACCCTCGCCGGGGCCTACTGGGTTCACGGGGCGCGCCGTGAAGGAGGGCTCGGAACAGCCCTCATGACCCATGGCATGGCAGACCTGGGACTCCTAGCCTTGGCCGCATCCCAGCTGCCCTAAGTGCCTGCCCATCTTCATCCCGGTACCCCCGGATGCCGAAAGGGAGGGGGCATGCTCCCCCTCCGCCGCCTCCTCCTCCGCGATCTCCTGGTCCTCGTGGGGGCCGCCGCCGTGCTCATCACCTTCTCCCTCTGGTGGGGCCAGCGGGCCAGCCTGCGGGAGCAGGCGGAAGCCCGCACCTCCCTGCTGGTGGATCACCTGCGGTCCGACCTGAACGCCTCCATGGCCCAGGTCGAAGGCCTGGGGGGCACCTTGCAGTCCCTCTGGTCCGAGAACACGCTGGCCCTCCCCACCACGGAAGGCGAGGAATCCCAGCTTCATGCCCTGGTCCGCCAGCACCCCTTTGTGGCCTCTGCCTTCTTCGTGGATGAACGGGGTGAAGGCATCTTCCTCTCCCGGGCCAACCTGGAGGATCCCCTCAGCCAGCGCACCCTGAACAGCTTCCAGTTGAAGCAGGATGCGGGCACCTCGTGGATGACGACCCTCCGACGGAACGGCCGGCCCCTGGCCCCGGCCGAGCGCCCACCTCGGGAGATGTACCTGGATGCGACGACCCGCCCCTGGTTCCTGGCCGCCCGGCAAAGCCCCCAGTCCTTGTGGGTGGAGCCCTACCCCTTCTATGGAACGAGCCTCACGGGCATCACCTATGTCGTCCCCCTCCGAGGTCCCGGCGGCGCCTTCAAGGGGGTCGTGGGCCTCGACCTCATGCTCGAGGACCTGACCGGCCGCTTCTGGAAGGCCCATCCCACCCCTGGCAGCCTCATGGCCCTCGTGGATGCGCAGGGGCGCACCATCCTCCCGCCCCTGGCCCCGGAGATGAAGGATCCGCTCCGGCGCTCCCAGGCCTTCCTGCAACCCCTGGACGCTGTGGCCTTCCCCGCCCTCGCCCACCTGTGGCGGCAGGCCGGGGAGATCTCCTGGATGGACCTGGGGCAGGGCAGCCGCCTGGGCCTCCGACGCCCCCTGCGCGAATCGGGCACCCCGGCTTGGACCCTCCTCATGGCCATCCCCGAGCGGGAATTGCTGGGCGGAGCCCAGCGGAGGCTCCTCTTCGCCCTGGGTGCCTGCCTCCTCGTGATGCTCCTGGTGGGCTGGCACTCCCTGCGGCTGGCCCGCCGCTTCGGCAACCCCCTGCGGGACCTCTCCCGGGCCGCCAAGCGCCTGGGGCAGGGGCAGGTGCCGGCGATTCCCGACACCCCCATCGCCGAGATCCATACCCTGGGCGAGGCCCTCCATCAGGCGGGCGAGGCCCAGCAGGACCGGGCCCGCCTTCAACAGCAGCTCCAGCACAGTCAGCGCCTGGAGACGTTGGGCACCCTGGCGGGTGGCATCGCCCACGACGTGAACAACCAGCTGGGCGCCATCCTCGGGCAGCTCTTCCTCGCCCGCGAAGTGCTGCCGCAGAGCAGCCCGGGTGCCCAACGGATCATCCGGGCCGAGGAGGCCGTGGAACGCTGCGCGCAAACGACCAAGGCCCTGCTCGCTTTCAGCCACAACGCCCAGGCGGACCTGCGCCCCCTGGATTTCAACCACCTCATCCAGCGCACCGCCGGCCTCCTGGATCGCATCCTGGGGGGGCTCGTTCGCGTGGAGCTGGATCTGGATCCCAATCTGCCGGACATCCTCGGCGAGCCCCTCCAGCTGGAGCAGGTGATCATGAACATCGCCGTGAATGCCCGGGACAGCATGCCGGAGGGGGGGCGACTCACCTTCCGAACCCGCCCCTCGGGCCCGGGCCACGTGACCCTCACCATCGCCGACACGGGAAAGGGCATCCCGCCCGACGTGCTCCCCCACATCTTCGAACCTTTCTTCACCACGAAGCCCGTGGGCAAGGGGACGGGGCTGGGCCTCGCCATGGCCTTCGGCATCCTCCGGGCCCATGGCGGCACCCTCGACGTGGAGAGCACCGTGGGGGTAGGCAGCCAGTTCACCTTGCGCCTACCGGCCTCCGGCACCGCCCATCAGGAAGCGAGCGGGCCCAATGCCGCCGTGGAATCCGACCTGGGACCGCTCGCGGGGCTGCGCATCCTCGTGGCGGAGGACGAGGTGGACCTGCGGGAGACCCTGGCCGATGCCCTCACCATCGCCCGGGCCCAGGTGGAGACGGCCCCCGACGGCGACGTGGCCTGGCAGCTCTTCCGATCCACCCGCCACGATCTGATCCTCAGTGATCAGCGCATGCCCCTGTGCACGGGCATGGAGCTGCTGCGGCGGATTCGCGGGACGGGGTCCAAGATTCCCTTCATCCTCGCCAGCGGTCAGGACCTTGAGTCCTTCCGCACCGAACTGGAGGGTGACGCGGCCACTCGGCTGCTGCCTAAACCTTTCTCCGTGGCCCGGCTCATGGAGTTGGTCCAGGAGTTCGGCGTGCCCCGCAAGGCTCCCTAACGGAACGCCTGCACCGCCTCCCAGAGCTCCCGCTGCACCGTGCACCCCTCGGGGAAGTGCTTGAGGAAGTCCAACCGGAAGGCGGGAGCGTGGTCCAGCAGGTAGCGGTCGAGGTCCGCCTTGCTGAGGGCCTGGTACCGGGTGCGGAATTTCGTGGCCGAAGCCCGCTCGAAGGCGATGTCCGTGAAGCAGCCCGTGGCGAAGATCTCCGGAATGTGCTTCCGCCTCATGTAGGCCTCGAAGGCGTCGGCGGAATCAGGCGCGGTCTCGACCTGGACTTCGTAGGTGTACATGCAGGGCCCCCTACTTCCGGAACGTGAAGAAGATGGCCCCCACCAGACAGCAGGCGGCCCAGAGGTGGTTGAGGGTCAGGCGCTCGCGCATGTAGGCGGTGGCGAAGACCCCGAAGACCAGGAGGGTGATCACCTCCTGCATCACTTTCAGCTGCGGCAGGGTGAAGCGCCCATAGCCCATTCGGTTGGCCGGCACCGCAAGGCAGTATTCGAAGAAGGCGATGCCCCAGCTGCCCAGGATCGCGATCCAGAGGGGAGCCGGGTGCGGGGCCTTCAAGTGGCGGTACCACGCGAAGGTCATAAAAACGTTGGAGGCGATCAGGAGGAGGATGGTGCGCATGGGGCTCCAGCCTACCGCCTCTCAATCAAGCTTCGCCCATGGACTCCTGGATCTTGGCCACCAGCTCCCGGGGGCTGTAGGGTTTCTGGATGAAGCCCCGGAGGCCCGGCTCCTGGAATCGGCTCAGGGCGTCCTGTTCCGTGTACCCGGAGGAGAGGATCACGGGCATCTCCGGGCGCAGCTCCCGGATGCGGCGGAAGGCCCCTTCACCCCCCAGGCGGGGCATGGTCATGTCCAGGAGGACGAGGCTGATCTCCGGTCCGCGGGTCTCCACCTCCCGCACGGCATCGAGGCCGTCCGAGGCCTCGATCACCTCGTACCCCCGGGCCTCCAGGGCCTGGCGGGCCACGCTCCGCACGATCTCCTCGTCATCCACCACGAGGACGCGCCCCAAGGCGGTGGGTCCGTGGAAGGGTGCCGGCGTCTGGAGGGCCTGGGGCGGCAGGGAGAGGGCGGGCAGGTAGATGCGGAACAGGGTGCCCTGGCCCGGGGCGGTACGGACCCACAGGGCGCCCCGGTGACCCCGGACGATGCCCACCAGGGCCGCCAACCCAAGGCCCCGGCCCGTGAACTTGGTGGTGAAGAAGGGTTCGAAGATCCGGGAGAGGGTCACCTCATCCATGCCACATCCCGAATCCTCCACTTCCAGGTAGGCGTAGGCGCCGGGCAGGGTGTCATGGCCCAGCACGAGCTCCACGAGGTCCGCCTGCTCCAGGTGGGTGGTGCCCGTTCGGATGCGGATGATGCCCCCCGCATCGCCGATGGCCTCCGCCGCGTTCAGCACGAGGTTCATGACCACCTGGTGGATCTGGGATTCGTCGGCCGCCACCTGGGGCAGTTGGGGCTCCAACTGCAGCTCCATGGTGACCCCCTTCGGGATGCTCACCTCCAGCAGCTTGAGGAGCTCCTCCACCTGGGCCCCGAGGTCCAGGGGCCGGATGAGGAACTGGCCCCGCCCCGAATAGGCGAGCATCTGGCGCGTGAGGTCCGCCGCCCGCTGGCCCGCCTTCTGCACCGCCTCCAGGTTGCGGGCAACGGGGCTGTCGCCCCCCACCTTCTCGAGGGCCAGGCCCACATGCCCCAGCACCCCCATGAGGAGGTTGTTGAAATCGTGGGCAATGCCGCCCGCCAGCACGCCGAGGGATTCCATCTTCTGGGCCTGGAAGAGCTGTCGCTCCAGCGCCGCCTTCTCCCCCTGCGCCCGCCGCACCTCCGTGACATCGCGGATGATGGACTGCACGAGCACGCGCTCGCCTTCCCGTACGGGTGAGGCCGAAACCTCCGTATGCACCTCGTGACCCTGGTGATGCAGGAAGGTGAGCGGCACCATCACCGTGCCCCCCTGGCTCACGGCCTCCCGGATGCCCTCCAGCACCTCCCGGCTGGGCCGCCCATCCGGCTGGCGGTCCGGTGCGAAGGACTCCGTGCGCCGCCCCACCATGGCCTCCGGCGGGAGGCCGATCATGCGGCTGATGGCGGGGTTGGCCATGACGACGGTGCCCCGGTGCGACAGCAGCACGCCATCACCCGCACCTTCGAACAGCTGGCGGAAGCGCGCCTCGCTGCGCGCCATCTCACCCTCGGCCCGGAGGCGGTTCAGCACCAGGGCCGCGCCGGAGCACAGGGAGTGGAGGGCCTGGACCTGGCCCAGCGACACCGGGTGCACCCCTTCGTCGCCGAAGGTGCCGCCGGAGAGGCTGCCCAGGATGCCCAGCTCCCCGGCCAACGGGATGGCCACGTAGGTGCGATGGGGGGCCTCCGCGAGGTAGCTGGAGGGAAAGTGGTCCGAGGTGAGGGCATCCAACACCACCAGGGGTCGCCCCTCCTTGTAGATCTGCTCCCAGTGGCTGCCCACGATGCGGCGGTCCCCTTCGCGGATGGGCAGCACGGTGGTGGCACCCAGGGTGCGGAGGGTCTCCGTCGCCGGATCAAAAGCGCTGATCCACCAGTGGGGAAGCCCCGCCACCTGCTCCGCCGCCTGCATCAGGATGAGGAGGAGCTCGGATTCGGCCCGGGCGCGGGCGATGGCCTGGATGCCGGTGGCCACGGACTCCGCGAGTCGCGCCGATTCCCGCTCCGCCGCCAGGGCCTGGAGGCGCGTGAGGGCCATGGCGGCGCTGGCGCAGAGGCTCTCCAGCGCCTGCAGTTGATCATCCTCCAGTTCCGCCAAGGCCTCGCCGCCCAGGGTGCAGCCGTTCAGGGCCCCGAGGATGCGGCCCTCCGCCACCAACGGAAAGCACACGTAGCTGCAGAGCTGATAGCTATTCACGACTTCGCGGGGGAAATAATCCTCCTCCCGCAGATCACGGACGTAGACCCGGTTGAATTCCCGGTAGACCCGCCGGATGTGGGTCTCGGAAGGGGGTGTCCGCGCCGTCATACCCTCGTAGCCGAAGCGGGCTTCCATGGCGGGCGTCCACGCCGTGGTGATGGGGATGCCCCGCTCGACATCGAAGGCGTTGAGCCACCAATGGGACATGGGCACGAGCAGGCTGGCCCCATCGAAGAGCGTCTGCATCAGGGCCGCTTCGTCCGTGGCCAGGGAGAGGGCGCGGGTGGCCTGGGCCAGGGATTCCGCCTGCAGGGCCGCATGCCGCATCGCCTCCTGGGCGAGGAAGCGATCGGTGATGTCCTCCAGGGTCCCCAGCAGGGCCGGCTGGCCCCCTACGGTGATTCGCCCCAGGTGCAGCTCCATGGGACGGGACCCCCCCTCGCGGTCCTTCACCACCAGCTGATGACCCCGCACCCGCTCCAGCAGCTCCGTGGGGGGCAGCTCCGGATTGCCGCCCAGGGCCTCCCGCAGCTCCTTCCCAGCCAGCGATCCCGAGGGGGCGCCCAGAAGCAGGTGCACCGTGCGATTGGCGTAGACCAGCCGCCCTTCCTGCAACAGGAACACTCCCAGACGGCTCTCCTCCACCAACACGCGGTAGCGGAGTTCCGATTCGATGCGCTGCTGAAGTTCCCGCTGCAGTTCGGACCAGAGGTGGGCCCGTTCCACCACCAGGGAGGCCAGGCTGCCGAAGGCCTCCAGGTGGGCGATGAGCTCCGGGGGGAACGGACCCGGTGCGAGCCGGTGAAGGGTGAGCACCCCCAGCACCCGGCCCCGCTCACCTTGGAGAGGCAGGGCATAGAGGCTCCGGGTCCCTGTCCGGGCATAGCGCGGCAGAAAGGGGACGGTCCGGGGGTCCTGAAGGACATCCGGGATTTCCAGGGCCTGGCCCGTTCGGGCCGCGATGGCCGAGGGGCCCGAGGCCGGGCCGCTGAGCGGCATGGTGCGGACCTCCCCCTGGTCGGCCGCCTCCAGCCCCTGCACCGCCACCAGCTTCAGGGACTCCCCTTGGGCATCCAGGAGCCAGGCCAGCCCGAGGTGTCCACCTTCCACGAGGTAGCCCAGCACCTTCTGGAGGAAGGGCCCGGGGTCCCCTTCCAGGGCCGCTTGGGTGGCGAGGGCGTGGACTTCCCGCAGCTGGCGGTTGAGCCCCTGGACTTCCCCCAGCCGACGCTCGAGTTCCGCCTCGGCCCGCAGGCGGTGCAAGGCCAGGGAGGCCACCCGGGCCAGGTTCTCCAGCTGCTCCAGGTGGGAGGGCCACGGCTCCAGCGGGGCCTCCCCTTCCAACCCCGCCGCGAACAGCACCCCGTAGAGCTGCCCTTCCAGCTGGAGGGGCACGCCCAGCAGGGCCTCCAGGGGGAGGAGGGCCCGATAGGGCTCGGGGATCTCCGCCGCCCCCTGCGCGAAGCTCGTCTGCTTCCTGAAGCGGAGGGCCCTCGAGAGGGGGCCGCTCACCAGGGGGAGGTGCGCCTGGAGCAGGGCCTCCCCGCCCCGCCGGTGCAGCGAGGGGCTGATGGCCAGGAGGGCGATGCGGGGACTCCCCGGGCCGGCCTCGGCCCTCGCCACCGCCCAGTGCGGGGTGGGGAAGATCTGGGCCGCCTGATCCAGCAGCACCTCCAGGAGGCGTTCCTCCGTCGCGCAGAGTCCCAGCGCGAGAATGGCCTCCGTGAGCGCCCGTTCTTCTGCGAACGTCCGCTCGGGCCCAGGGAGGGCCTCGGGAGGAGGCTGGCCGGAAGATCCCTTCATGTGTCCTTGAGGCGAGAGGCCAATCTAGCAGGCGGGGCTGGAGCCTGTAAGCACTCCCGTCCGCTGACCTCAGGGTGGGCAATAACAGCACGAACCCCGCCGGAGGCGGGGTTCGGAAGGGCTTCCCCCGTGCGCGACTAGCGGGCGAATTCCACGGCGCGGGTCTCGCGCATCACGGTGACCTTGATCTGGCCGGGGTACTGCATCTCCGACTCGATGCGGCGGGAGACGTCCTTCGCCAGCCAGTAGGCCTTGTCGTCGTTGACGACGCCAGCGTCCACCATGATGCGGATCTCGCGGCCCGCCTGCATGGCGAAGCTCTTCTGCACGCCGTCGTAGCTGTTGGCGATGTCCTCCAGCTTGGCGAGGCGCTGCACGTAGGTCTCGAGCATCTCGCGTCGGGCGCCGGGGCGGGCGGCGGACAGGGCGTCCGCGGCCGTGACGAGCATGGCCTCCACGGTACGGGGTTCGAAGTCCCCGTGGTGGCAGCTCATGGCGTGGATCACGGGCTCCTTCTCGCCGAAGCGCTTCATGAGCTCCATGCCGATCTCGATGTGGGTTCCCTCCACCTCGCGGTCGATGGCCTTGCCAATGTCGTGGAAGAGGCCGGCGCGGCGGGCCAGCTTGGCGTCGGCGCCCATCTCGGTGGCCATGTACTCGGCCAGGCGGGCCACTTCCTTGGTGTGCTCCAGCACGTTTTGGCCGTAGCTGGTGCGGTAGTTCAGGCGGCCCAGGAGCTTGTGCATCTTGGGGTGCACGTCGGGAAAGCCCAGCTCGATGGCGGCGGCTTCGCCCAGTTCCTTGAGGTGCTGGTCCATGTCCACCTTCACCTTTTCCACCACCTCCTCGATGCGGGCGGGGTGGATGCGGCCATCCGCGATGAGCTTGCCGATGGCCTGGCGGGCGACTTCACGGCGGATGGGGTCGAAGCTGGAGACGACGATGGCCTCCGGGGTCTCATCCACGATGAGGTCGCAGCCCGTGGCCTTCTCCAGGGCGCGGATGTTGCGGCCCTCGCGGCCGATGATGCGGCCCTTGAGGTCGTCGCTGGGCAGTTGCACGGAGGACACGGCCGTCTCGCAGACCACGTCGGAGGCGATGCGCTGGATGGCCGCGCCGATGGTCCAGCGGGCCTTCTTCATGGCCTCTTCCTGGGCCTCGTCCTCGATGCGCCGCACGGTGCGGGCGGCATCCATCTTGGCCTGGTGCTCGAGGCTCTCGATGAGCTCCTTGCGGGCGTCCTCGCGGGTGAGGTTGGCCACCTCCTCCAGCTTGAGCACCTGCTTCTCCACCAGCTCCTTCGCTTCGTTCTGCTTGGCCTGGAGCTGCTCCAGCTCCGCCTGGCGCTTCTCCTTCAGGGCGTCCAGGTCCTTCTGCTTGGCATCCAGGCTCTGGGTCTTCTTGTCCAGGGACTCCTCCTTGGACTGGATGCGCTGCTCCTGCTTCTCCAGGGCGCCCTGGCGCTCGGCCAGCTGCTTCTCCAGCTCCGTGCGCGCCTTGAGGGCCTCCTCCTTGACCTTGAGCTCGGCCTCCTTGCGGGTGGCCTCGGCCTCCCGCTGGGCCCGCTCCCGGGCGGCCTTGGCCTCGGCCTCCGCCTCCTTCATCGTCCGTTCCCGGGCGGCGGCCAGCTCCTTCTCCGCCTGGGCCCGGGCCTGGCTCCGGTCCTCCGAGGCCTGGGCGGCTTTCTTGGCCTGCCAGAGGCCGAAGGCCACCGCGAAGGCGGCCACGAGGTAGGGCATCACGTTCATCAGGTTCATGGGGGTCGCTCCGTGGAATCAGGTCCAGGAGCCCCCAGCACGGCGATGTGAGTGACGACGAAAAAGGTCCCCGCTTGGTCGTGGAGGCGTGCCGAGTTCCCTAGCGTGTAGGGGGGCAACCAAAGCCCGCTTTAAGGCGATCCGCGACGCGGCGCGCACAAGGGCGGGAGCAGGTCGTCCTTTCGGACATACGGAACAAGCGCTTGGCCATAATCACGGGCCTCGCAGGGAGGTGGATTCAATCCTCGAAAAGGGCAGGATTGGAAGGGAGGATCGGTTCGTCTACATCGTGGAGCAGCTGCTGAAGCCGCTGTTCCAGGTCCTGGGTGTGCTGGGAGGCTGCCTGTTCAAGGTGCACCAATCGGTGCGCCAGGTTCAGGGCGCCGATCAGCAGC
>DATFAX010000014.1:0-3584 GCA_035254125.1 Holophagaceae bacterium
GTCGAGGTCGATGATGTTGGCGGCCTCGCGCGCGGGCTGGGTACCGGTGTTCATGGCGACCGCAACGTCGGCCTGGGCGAGCGCGGGGGCGTCGTTGGTGCCGTCGCCGGTCATGGCCACGAGGCGCCCGCCCGCCTGGTACTCCCGGATGAGCTTGAGCTTGGCCTCGGGCGTGGCCTGGGCCAGGAAGTCGTCCACGCCCGCTTCGGCAGCGATGGCCGCGGCGGTGAGCGGGTTGTCGCCGGTGATCATCACGGTCTTGATGCCCATGCCCCGCAGCTCCGCGAAGCGCTCCTTGATGCCCCCCTTCACGATGTCCTTGAGCTGGATGACGCCCAGGGCCCGGGGGCCCTCGGCCACGACCAGCGGGGTGCCGCCGGCCATGGAGATCTGGTCCACGGTCCTGCGCAGATCCTCGGGAAACCGGCCTCCCTGTGCCTGGACGTATTCCTCGATGGCCGAGGCGGCGCCCTTCCGGATCTGCCGCTCGCCGCCCTGGACCGTGAGGTTCACGCCGCTCATGCGGGTCTGGGCCGTGAAGGGCACGAAGTGGGCGTCCAGGGCGCGGATGTCCCGCTCCCGGAGGCCGTACTGCTCCTTGGCGAGGACGACGATGCTGCGGCCCTCCGGGGTCTCGTCGGCGAGCGAGGAGAGCTGGGCGGCGTCGGCCAGGTCCTTGACGTTCACGCCCTCGGAGGGGATGAAGGCCACGGCCTCGCGGTTGCCGAGGGTGATGGTGCCCGTCTTGTCCAGCAGGAGCACGTCCACGTCCCCGGCGGCCTCCACGGCCCGGCCCGATGTCGCGATGACGTTCGCCTGGATCATGCGGTCCATGCCCGCGATGCCGATGGCGCTGAGCAGGCCGCCGATGGTCGTCGGGATGAGGCAGACGAGGAGGGAGACGAGGACGGTGAGGGTGACGGGACTGCCCTGGCCCGCTGCCTTCACGCTGAACATGGAGTAGGGCAGGAGGGTCGCCACGGCCAGGAGGAACACGATGGTGAGGCCCGCCAGGAGGATGTCCAGGGCGATCTCGTTGGGGGTCTTCTGGCGCTTGGCGCCCTCCACCATGGCGATCATGCGGTCCAGGAAGCTCTCACCGGGGTTCGTGGAGATGCGGATCACGAGCCAGTCGGAGAGCACGAGGGTGCCGCCCGTGACCGCGGAGCGGTCGCCGCCGCTCTCGCGGATCACCGGGGCGCTCTCCCCCGTGATGGCGCTCTCGTTCACGGACGCGACGCCTTCGATCACCTCGCCATCCCCGGGGATGGTCTCGCCGGCCTTCACGAGGACGAGGTCGCCGATGCGGAGGCTCGGGGCTTCCACGGTGGTGGCGGGGCCCGTGCGATCCGGGCCCGCAAGCTTGGTGGCCTTCACATTTCGCTTGGCGGCGCGCAGGGAGTCCGCCTGGGCCTTGCCCCGGCCCTCGGCCATGGCCTCCGCGAAGTTGGCGAAGAGCACCGTGAACCAGAGCCAGAGGGCGATGGCGAGGATGAAGGTGGGGCGCCCCTCGCCGCGACCCAGGAGGGCCTGGACCCATAGGCCCGTGGTGAAGGCGCTGCAGATCCAGACGGTGAACATCACCGGGTTGCGGAGCTGGTGGAGGGGGTTCAGCTTCTTGAGGGCGTCCACCCCGGCCCGCTTCACGAGGGCGGGTTCGAAGAGGGGGCGGGCTTGCGCGGTCTGACGGGAGTGGGTCGTCATGGGGTCCTCAGCGAAGGGCCAGGTGCTCGGCGATGGGGCCGAGGGCCAAGGAGGGCAGGTAGGTGAGGGCCCCCACGAGGAGCACGGCGCCGACGAGCACGCCCACAAAGAGGGGCGTGTGCGTGGGCAGGGTGCCCGCGCTTTCCGGGGTGAACTTCTTCCGGCCCAGGGAGCCCGCGATGGCGAGCACGGGGAAGATCACCCCGAAGCGCCCCACCAGCATGCAGATGGCCAGCCCGTAGTTGTAGAAGGGGGTGTTGACGCTCAGGCCGCCGAAGGCGCTGCCGTTGTTCTGGGAGGCGCTGCTAAAGGCGTAGAGGATCTGGGTGAAGCCGTGGGGGCCGGGATTGGACACGGAGGCCGCGGCCGCCGGGGTGAGCACCGCCACCGCCGTGCCGATGAGGATGGCCGCGGAGGGGAGGAGGATGGCGATGGAGGCCATCTTCATCTCGAAGGCCTCGATCTTCTTGCCCAGGTACTCCGGGGTGCGCCCCACCATGAGGCCGCCGATGAAGACGCCCACGAGGGCGAAGAGCAGCATGCCGTAGAGGCCCGACCCGACGCCACCGAACACCACCTCACCCAGCTGCATGAGCCAGAGGGGGACGAGGCCGCCCAGGGGCGTGAAGGAGTCGTGCCAGCCGTTGATGGCGCCGCAGGAGGCCGACGTGGTGATCGTCGCGAAGAGGGTGCTGGCCCCCGTGCCGAAGCGGACCTCCTTCCCCTCCATGTTCCCGCCGCCCTGTTGGGCGGACACGACCTGGTTCACGGGGAGGTTCTTCAGGCCCGGGTTGCCCTTGGCCTCCGCCCAGGTGGTGACCGAGAGGGCGATCACGAAGATGAACGTCATGGCGGCGAGCACGGCCCAGCCCTGGCGCCGGTCCTTGACCATGGCGCCAAAGGTCAGGCAGAGGGCCGCGGGGATGGCGAAGATGGCGAGCATGTGGATCAGGTTGCTGATCGCCGTGGGGCTCTCGAAGGGATGGGCGGAGTTGGCGTTGAAGAAGCCACCGCCATTGGTCCCGAGCATCTTGATGGCCACCTGGGAGGCCACGGGCCCCAGGGCGAGGACCTGCCCCGACGCGGTGTGGACATAGGCCGAGAGGGTCTGGATGGCGCCCTGGGACACGAGCAGGAGGGCGAGGACGACGCTGAGGGGCACCAGGATGTAGAGGGTGCTGCGGACCAGATCGGCCCAGGCGTTGCCCAGGCCCTCGGAAGTCCTGCGCACGAAGCCCCGGATGAGGGCCACGAGCACGGCCAGGGCCGTGGCGGCGGACAGGAAGTTCTGCACGGCGAGCCCCAGCATCTGGGTGAGGTAGCTCATCGTCGTCTCGCCGGCGTAGGCCTGCCAGTTCGTGTTGGTGGCGAAGCTGACGGCCGTGTTCACGGCGAGGTCCGTGGGCACCTTGGCCATGCCCTCGGGGTTCAGGGGGAGGGCCCCCTGGGCCTTCTGCAGCGCGTAGACCGCCGCGATGCCCAGGAGGTTGAAGAGGGCGATGGCCCAGGCATAGGCCTTCCAGCTCATGTCCTCATCCCCCCGGATGCCCATGAGCCGGTAGATGCCCCGTTCCAGCGGGCCCAGCACGGGATGGAGGAAGGTTCGCTCACCCTCCATCACCTTGGCGATGAAGGGGCCCAGGGGAACGGCGATGCCCACGAGGAGCAGGAGGTAGAGGAGGTTTTGGATCCAGGCGTGGGTCATTGGAATCGCTCCGGCTTCAGTAGAGCGAAGACGAGGTAGCCCAGCAGGCCGAGGGCCAGGAGGGTGGCGATGAGGAGGGTCGGGGTCATGGTCACCTCGGGGAAGCGGGAAGGAATTGGACGACGAGCCATGAAAGGACCGGGTACCAGCCGATGGCCAGGATCACGAGGGCCTG
>DATFAX010000015.1:0-4854 GCA_035254125.1 Holophagaceae bacterium
TTGGTGAGGTAGTCGTCCGCCCCGGCATCCAAGGCCTGGACCTTGTCCTCCTCCCGCCCCCGGGCGGAAAGCACGATGAGGGGCACCTGGCTCCACCCCCGCCATTCCCGCGTGAGGTCCAGGCCATCCCGGTCCGGTAGCCCCAGATCCAACAGCACCAACTCCGGCTGATGGCTCGCGAGCATCCGGGTGCCCTCCGCGGCATCCACCGCCTCCAGGCATCGGTAGCCCTGAGCTTGAAGGGCCGCGCGCAGGAAGCGCCGCATGGGCGCCTCGTCCTCCACCAGGAGGATCAGCGGGCCGGAGGTATTCATTCCATGGACTCCTCGGGGGGCGCCGGGGGCGCCTCCTTCAAGGGAAGCACGACGAGGAACTGGGCGCCCCCCTGGGCCCGGTTGTGGGCGGAGATGGCGCCTCCGTGGGCCTCGGCGATGGCCTTGCAGATGGCGAGCCCCAGGCCCGACCCCGGGTGGCTGCCGTGGTGGCCCCCCCGAACGAGCTTCTCGAAGATGCGCTCCTCCTCCCCTTCCGCGAGGCCCGGCCCCCGGTCCGCCACCGCCAGGGTGAGCCGATCCTCGACCACCCAGGCCTTCACCTCCACGGGGGAGCCCAAGGGCGTGTGCTTGGCCGCGTTGTCCAGGAGGTTCACCAGCAACTGTTCGAGGAGCACTGCGTCCACGGCCACCAAGGGCAGGTTGGCGGGCAGGTCCACCTTCAAGGGGCGCCCCTTGAGGGGGTCCTCCATGCGGTTCAAGGCTGCACCCACCACTTCCTCCAGGGGCATCCACTCGAGGTTAAGCCGCACGGCCCCGGATTCGAATCGCGTGATGTCCAGCAAATTGGAGACGAGGCGATGGAGGCGGTGAGACTCCTCCTGGATGCTCTGCAGCAGCTCCCGCCGCGTGGCTTCGGGCAGGTCCCCGCCCGCCAGCAGCGTGCTCGCCGCCCCGGTGATGCTGCCCAGCGGGGTCCGCAGGTCGTGGGAGACGGAGCTGAGCAGGATGCTCCGCAGCTGCTCCTGGTCCATGCGGCGCCGGGCCTGATCGTTCTGCTCCGCCAGGCTCAGCCGTTCCAGGGCCAGGGCGGCCTGGTCGGCGAAGGCCTCCAGGAGCCGCCGCTGGTCCGGCTCTGTCCAATGGGCTTCCCCCTCGGGGAGCACGCCCAGCACGCCCACCACGCCGCCGGTGGCCCGCATGGGCAGGTAGGTGGCCTTGGCGCCCGGCAGGGTGGCGGTGCCCTTGCCGGCGGCCTCCCGGTGGTCGAAGACCCACTGGGCCACTCCCAGCTCGTTCTCGGAGAGGACGAAGGGCAGCTCCTTGCGCAGGGCCGCCAGCTTCCCCTGCCCGTCGGGCAGGAGCACCACGGCGGTGGTGTGGAACTGGGCGGCCACGTTGCGCAGCACCGACTCCACCAGGTCCGCCGAACCTCCGCCCTGGGCCAGGTCCTTGCTCAAGCGCAGCAGGCCCGCGGTGCGGTGCTCCCGGGTGCGGGCCAACCGCGCCTGCTGCCGGATCCGCTCCGTAAGGGTGCCGATGATCCAGCCGGAGAGCATGAGGATGCCGAAGGTGCCCACGTGGCGGAAGTCCGTCACGGCGAAGGTGCGGTAGGGCGGCACGAAGTAGTAATCGAAGGCCGCCACGCTCAGCGCCGAGGCTACCAAGGAGGGCCCCCGACCGGAGCGTGCCGCCACCAGGACGATGGCGAGTACGTACATCATCACGATGTCCGCCAGTTCGCTCTGCTGGAACAGGAGCCCGGCCAGCACCGAGGCCGCGGCCACGGCACCGAGGGCGTAGACGTAGTGGTGCAGCGGGCTGCGGGGCTTGGGCCGGAGCGGGGGTCGCGCCGCTTCCTTCCCCACGTCCCCCGTGATCACGAACACGTCGATGTCCCCGGAGCCCCGCACCAGCTCGTCCACCAGGGAGCCCCGGAAGAATTCCTGCCAGCGCGGCAGCGCGGGCTTCCCCACCACGATCTTGGTGATGTTGTGGGCTCGCGCGTATTCGAGGATGTCCGGGCCGATGGAGAGTCCCCCCTCGATCACCTCCGTCGTGCCCCCCAGCTGCTCCGCGAGCCGGAGGTTGGCCTCGATGCGGGCCTGGTCCGCCTCCCCGTAGCGAAGGTGCCGCGGCGTCTCCACGTAGAGGGCCACCCAAGGGGCGCCCAGGGAGGCCGCCAGCCGCCGCGTGGCTCGCACCAGGCGGGTGGACAGCTCGCTGGGGCCCACGCAGACCAGCAGGCGGTCCCCCGCGGCCCACGTCTTCCGGATGCCCTCGCTCGCCATGTACCGCCGCATCTGGGCGTCCACACTCTGGGCCGTCTGCCGCAGGGCCAGCTCCCGAAGGGCGAGCAGGTTCCCCTTCCGGAAGAAGCGGTCGATGGCGTGGCGGGCCTGCTCGGGCACGTAGACCTTGCCCTCACGCAGGCGCTGGAGCAGGTCCTCCGGGGGCAGGTCCACGAGCTCCACCTCGTCCGCCCGCTCCAGCACCGTGTCGGGCACGTTCTCCCGCACGATGATCCCGGTGATCTGAGCCACCACGTCGCGCAGGCTCTCCATGTGCTGCACGTTCACGGTGGTGTAGACGTCGATGCCCGCGTCCAGCAACTCCATCACGTCCTGCCACCGCTTCTCATGGCGGGAGCCCTTCATGTTGGAGTGGGCCAGCTCGTCCATGAGGATGAGCTGGGGCCTGCGCTTCAGGGCCGCCTCCAGATCGAACTCCGGATAGAAGGTCCCGTGGTAGGGCAGCTCCTTGGGTGGGATGCGGTCGAACCCCTCCGCCTTGGCCGTGGTCTCCGAGCGGCCGTGGGTCTCCACCACGCCCACCACCACGTCGATGCCGATGTCGAGCCGCTCCTTGGCCTCGCTGAGCATGGCGTAGGTCTTCCCCACGCCCGGCGCCGCGCCGAAGAACACCTTCAGCTTCGCCCGGGCCGCCAAGGCCTCCTCTTCCTGCACCTTGCGCAGGAGGGCGTCGGGATCGGGGCGTTCCACGGGCATGGCCCTAGCCTATCCGCGGGAGCTTCATCGGAGATCGTCCAGGGCCAGGTTCAGCTTCAGCACATTGACCCGGGCCTCCCCCAGGATCCCCAGCTGGGGGCCTTCCGTGTGCGCCGTCACGAGGGCCCGCACCCTGGCCTCGTCCAGCCGCCTCGCCCTGGCGACGCGGTGCACCTGGAACTCGGCCGCCGCGGGGCTGATGTGGGGGTCGAGGCCGCTGGCGGAAGTGGTGACGAGGTCCACGGGTACCGGGCCCGTCTGCTCCGGGTCCGCGGCCCGCAGGGTGGCGATGCGCTCCTCCACGGCCTTCTTCAGGTCGGGATTGCTGGGTGCCAGATTGGAACCGCCGCTGTTCGCCCCGTTGTAGGGGAGGGGCTTGCCGTCGGGCGTGGTGGTGGCGGAGGGGCGGCCCCAGAAGTGGGCGGCATCCGTGAAGGACTGGCCGATGAGTTCGGAGCCGACCACCTTGCCCTCCGTCACGATCAGGCTGCCGGCCGCCTGCCGGGGGAAGATGGCCTTGGCGAGACCCGTGACGAGGAGGGGGTAGGCGAGGCCCGTGAGGGCCGAGAGGGCGATGAAGGACACGAGGGCGGGACGGAGCTGCAGGTTCATGGCGTCCTCCTTAGGCGGCGAGGTGGCAGGCGACGAGGATCAGGTCGATGAGCTTGATGCCCAGGAAGGGCACGACGAGCCCGCCCAGCCCGTAGACGAGCAGGTTGCGCTGCAGCAGCTGGCCGGCGCCCATGGGGCGGTACTTCACGCCGCGCAGCGACAGGGGGATCAGCACGACGATGATGAGGGCGTTGAAGATGACGGCGGAGAGGATGGCGCTCTCGGGGCTGTGGAGGCCCATGACGTTGAGGGCGCCCAGGGCCGGATAGGTGGCCACGAAGGCCGCAGGCAGGATGGCGAAGTACTTGGCCACGTCGTTGGCGATGCTGAAGGTGGTGAGGGACCCCCGCGTCATGAGCAGCTGCTTGCCGATCTCCACGATCTCGATGAGCTTCGTGGGGTTGGAGTCCAGGTCCACCATGTTGCCGGCCTCCTTGGCCGCCTGAGTTCCGCTGTTCATGGCCACGGCGACATCTGCCTGGGCCAGGGCCGGGGCATCGTTGGTGCCGTCCCCCGTCATGGCCACGAGGCGGCCGCCCGTCTGGTACTCGCGGATGAGCTTCAGCTTGGCTTCGGGCGTGGCCTGGGCGAGGAAGTCGTCCACGCCGGCCTCCGCGGCGATGGCGGCGGCGGTGAGCGGGTTGTCCCCCGTGATCATCACCGTCTTGATGCCCATGGCGCGCAGCTCGCCGAAGCGCTCCTTGATGCCGCCCTTCACGATGTCCTTGAGCTGGATGACGCCCAGGGCCTGGGCCCCGTCGGCGACGACGAGGGGGGTGCCTCCCGCCATGGCGATCTCATCCACCCGGCGGCGCAGCTCGTCGGGGAAGCGACCGCCCTTGGCCTGCACGAAGTCCTCGATGGCCGCGGCGGCCCCCTTGCGGATCTCGCGGGTGCCCAGGTTCACCCCGCTCATGCGGGTCTGGGCCGTGAAGGGCACGAAGTGGGCGTCCAGGGCGTGGAGGTCCCGCTCGCGCAGGCCGTACTGCGTCTTGGCCAGCACCACGATGCTGCGGCCCTCGGGGGTTTCATCGGCCAGCGACGAGAGCTGGGCGGCGTCGGCCAGGCGTCTGACATCCTCATCATCAGCCGGGAGGAAGGCCACGGCCTCGCGGTTGCCCAGGGTGATGGTGCCCGTCTTGTCCAGCAGGAGCACGTCCACATCTCCCGCGGCTTCCACGGCCCGGCCCGAGGTGGCAATGACGTTGGCCTGGATCATGCGGTCCATGCCGGCAATGCCG
>DATFAX010000016.1:0-3388 GCA_035254125.1 Holophagaceae bacterium
AGGACGCCGGTCTTCTTGCCTACGGCGAGCCACTGGAAGATGTCTTCCAGCCCCATCGTGGCGAGATCGCCGTTCAACGCCATTGGAACTGCTCCGGTAGAACACCTAATTTATACCAACCCGACATCGGATCCTTACAAATTTGGGGGGCGAGGGCCGCTTCCCCTGAATGGTCGTCTCGGCAGGCCGAACGGAAAGCTAAAGGACCTGAATGACTTCCCGGACCGCCTGGTTGAGCAGATCCGGGTGGTGCCGTGCCACGGGGGCCTCCGGATCCAGGAGGGGGTGGGCGTGGACGGGGATGCCCAGGTCCTGGGACAGGGTCGGGAGCACGGGCTCGGCCCCTTCCTCGAGGTACCGGGAGAGCACGGGACCCGGGAAGGGCGTGGCATTGGCCAGCACCGCCGTGAGGGCCACCTCCCCGAAGGCCTGGATGCTGGCCACGTGATCGAGGAGGGACAGGCCCTGGCTCTCGCCGGGTTCGGTCATCAGGTTGGCGATGTAGAGGAGGGGGGCCTTCGAGGCGGCGATGCTCTCCCGGATTTCCGGGATCAAGAGGTTCGGGATGGTGGAGGTATAGAGGCTGCCCGGGCTCAGGATGATGAGGTCCGCCCGGAGGATGGCGAGGAGGGCCTCGGGCAGGGGCTCGGCGTCCTGGGGCTCGAGCCAGAGCCGGGCCAGGGGCGGGTGGCTCTCATTGACGTTGGTCTCCCCGCGGAAGGCCCGACCCTGGAGGTCCTCCGCGCAGAGGGTCACGGGCTGGAGTGTGGAGGGGTAGAGCCGACCGGCGGTGACCACCACGGAGCCCAGCTGGCGGATGGCCCGCACCCAATTGCCCGTGAGGTCGGCCAGGGCGAAGAGCATCAGGTTGCCCAGGGAGTGCCCGGCCAGGTTCCCCGTGCCCTTGAACCGGTAGTTCAGCATCTCCGTGAGGAGGCCCTCCTCCCGGGCCAGGGCCGAGAGGCAGTTGCGGATGTCCCCCGGGGGGATGCCGCCCATCTCCGTGCGCAGGCGTCCGCTGGAGCCTCCGTCGTCGGATACCGTGACGATGGCTGTGAGGCTCCAGGGATCCTTGGGGCGGGAGGCCTCGCGCTTGAGGGCCCGCAGGAGGGCGGCCATGCCGGTGCCGCCCCCGAGGGTGACGACCCTCAGGGGCTGGTCCGGGTGGAGCCGGGGTTCCCGCGCCACGTCTCAGGAGCCTGAAGACGCAGCCGGTGGGGCCGCGCTGGGGCAGCGGCCGAGCGCCGCAAGGAGACCGACCGAAGGTGGTGCGGGTTCACCACTGAGGGAGGTCGACGCAGGGGCGCGACGGCCGATGCCCCAGCCCAAAGGGTTGAACTCAAAGGGGCTTGATCCGGCGTCGGGTCGCTTGAACGATGAACCTGCATCGCCCTGCGCGCCCCTCCTCGGCTGAAGCCCCTTTGCGTTCAACGCGGCTCCCATCGGTTGCGTCTTCAGGCTCCTCGCGACTTAGCGGCCCAGGGCGAAGCCGAAGGCCGGATGGTCGCGCATGTCCTCGAAGTCGGGCTCCATGCGGAAGAGGTAGGTGAGGTCCGCGTCCAGTTCCAGGGCGACCTTGAGACTGGCGGCGCAGGGCTCGTCCTGCTCCATCTGGGCCAAGGCCACGGCCTTGAGGTAGTGGAGCTTGGCTTCCTTGGGATGGGTCTTGAGCGCCTTGTCCAGGATCGCCAGGGCGGCCTTGGCGTCCTTGCGGTTGAGCTCGAGCTGGGCCTCAGCCTCGGGCGTCAGCTTCGTTTCCTTGGGGGCGGCGGTCTGGCGGTGGGCCAGGTTCAGGTAGCTCTGGGCGCTGCGCTTGAGGTGCCACTGGCCCTGGTCGTGGGCCTTGGCGACGAGCGCCTCAAGGGCCTTGGCGGCATCGCCGTGCTTGCCCGCCTCCAGCTGCTTGATGGCCTTGGCGAAATCTTCGGCCAGGGGGTTCGGTCCCGCTCCCTTGGGGGCGGCCTGGGGAGCAGCGTCTTGCTTGGCTTTGGCCTTGGTGACCATGGATACCTCGTTGGATCGTCTTGTCACTATAGCAACTCCGCCGGTTTAGACGGAAAGTCCCGCCGGAGCGGGACTCTTCACGTCGGCAGCGGAGGTTCAGACCTTGAAGAGCGCCTCTTCCCGGTCCAGGAGCCGGGTGGCCAGGGCCACGGAGGCGGCGGCCAGGACGACGGTCATTCCCAGCGCCAGCGCATATTCCCAGACCACCATCTGTTCGCCGAACAGCTTCCGGATGGCCAGGGAGACATTGAGAATGGGCACCCAGGGGAGCGCGGCCATCTTCTCCACGCCGGGCGCGGAGGAGAACATGCCGAGCATCATGACGATGAAGATGCCCGGGGTCATGGACATGGTGGCTTCCCGGGTGTTCTTCGCCTGCGTGCCGAGGAGCACGATGATCGAGGAGAACAGCAGGCCGACGGGAATCACCAGGAGCAGGGCCAGGGCGAGGTTCACCGGGTTGGCGAGGTTGGCCATGGCGGAGACCTGGGGACCGGAGGCGGCGGCGGCCGTGGCGTTTGCGGAGCTGGCGATTTCCCGGCTCAGGCTCGCAAACCCGAGGAACCACCCCGTGAGGGAGGCCACGGCGCTTCCAAGCCCCACGGTGAAGACCATGAGGAGCTTGCCATAGATGATGGACTTCCGGCTGAGGCGGGTGGAGAGGAGGCTGAGCAGGGTGCCTCGTTCCTTTTCACCGGCGGTGACGTAGGCCCCGTGCTGCATGGCGCCGGCGTACATGACGATGATGAGGATGTAGGGGAGCCAGGCGCCGAGGGCTTTGCCCAATTCCAGGGCCGTGCTGCTCGCCTTGCGTTCCACAAGCTTGGCGGGCTCGGCCAGCATGCTGGAAGCCTTGGCAGCCTCCAGGCGCCCTTTCACCCAGGATTCATTCTGGGAATCCAGGGCCTTCTTGAGCCGCTTGAGGGCCAGCTCGGAGGCCCGCTCGCTCTCGTCCACCTGGGCGGTGAGGGTGAAGGTCTCCTGCCGGGCGAGCTTCTCCGCGGCGCCGGGATCCACTTCCACCACCAGATCCAGCTTCTGATCCAGGAGGGCCTTCTTCGGGTCGCCCACCGGCGCGTCCATCAATTCGAATTCCTTCGGGCTCTGCTGCAGCACGGGCTTGAAGGCGGCGGAGGGGTCGATGAGCACCACGCGGCTGGGGCGCCCCTTCTGCTTGTCGGAGTCGCCCTTCGCCAGCTTCGTCATCATTGTGAAGATGGCGGGGTAGAGGATCAGCGGCAGGATGAAGGTGAAGAAGACCGTCTTGCGGTCCTTGAAGAACTCGAGCATCTCCTTGCGGAAGATGAGCCAGGTACCGCGCATCTCAGGCCTCCTTGCCGTTGGCGAGCTGGAAGAACACTTCGTCCAGGGTTCCGACCTTGAA
>DATFAX010000017.1:0-16198 GCA_035254125.1 Holophagaceae bacterium
GGCCTCGAAGACCTTGGCCTCCTCCCACACGGCGTACCACCGGGTCTGGGCGGTCTTGAAGTCGAAGGCCTTGTCCATCTCACGCATGGGTCACTCGAAAGAAGCGGTCGAACCGGTCGGGCGCCGGGATCCAGCCTCGCGGGGCGGAGGCTCCTCGGGCCCAAGCAGCCAGTTTACACGTGGGCCGGACGGGCTCCTAGGCGGAGAGCATGCCCACGGCCCGCTCGCGGTGCTCGGCCATGAGCACGTAGAGGTGGGCGGCGCGATCCCGGGGGATGCCCAGGGTCTGGAGGCTCTGGCGCGTCTCGTCGGCGTGGCGGGTGTCCGCGGGATTCCGCACCAGGCGGAGGAGGCCCGAGGCCACCCGGAGCACGTGGAGGTTGCCGAAGGCGGGCCCCGGGGGGAGCCCGGGATCATGGAAGCGGGTGCAGATCTCCCCCAGGTAGGCGGGCAGGCCCCAGAGCGCGAGGGCCGTGGCGCCCATCTCCACGTGGACCCGCTCCAGCACCTCGTCCACCACGTCGGGGGGCTGGGTGGGGGGGATCCGGCCCTGGAGCATCAGGCCCGCCAGGGAGCGGAGGGCGAGGGAGTGGCCGATGTCGTGGAAGAGGCCCCCCATGAAGGCCTGGTTCGGCTGGCCCGCCTGCTCCCGGAAGGCGATCTCGCTGGCGCCAAAGCCCACGGCGAGGGCGTCGTGGTAGAGGTCCATGAGGCGCAGCATGAACATCTCGTGCTCGGCCCGCAGGCCCATGTCGAAGAGGGTGTGGCCCGCCACGGCCACGGCGATCTCGCCGGAGGCCCGAACGCCCAGGCGCATCACGGCGCCCCGCAGGTCCTGGACCTCGCGGTCGCGAGCGTAGTAGGCACTGTTGGCCAGCCGGAGCAGCTGCACCGCGATGGCGGGATCCCGGTCCACGAGGGTGAGCAGCTCATGGAGATCGGGATCCGGCCGCTCCAGGAGGTTCATGACCTCCACGGCCACGGAGGGGAAGGAGGCCGGTTCCGGGAGGTTGGCCGCGAACTCCGCCCGGAGCAGCGCCTCGAGGTGATCCGCCGCCGCCTGCGCCTCCGGCGGGAGGACCCCTTCCGGACGCGGGTCCCCGGTGGGATGGAGGGTCGCCCAGGCCGCCTTGAAGGCCTCGGGCTCCTGGAACTTCGGCGGGGCGGGCGTCCGGGCGGAGGGCGGGGGGACCCAGTCGAGCACCGAGGGGCGCCCGGAAGCCTTCCCGGTGCCACTGCCGCCGAACCAATCCCGCAACCAGCCGAACATGGGCCCCTTTAATCCCCGATCCACCGGAGCTCCTCCTCCGATTCGGCGGAGGGGGCGCGCGCATTGATTTCCAGCGGGGACGGGTCGGGGCGCCCCCTGTGAAGCCAGGGTGCGTGGGATCGGGATTGGTGCAAATACCTATCCGCATCAGTAATCAGGATTGAAAGAACCGGCGGGAATTGGGATCATCATCGTGTTTCTATGTGATCGGGGAGATGGATTTTGGAGCAGGTGCGCTCAGGGGCGTCGTGCGGAAGGGGGCCTGCGCCAAGGGGGCTGGACCCCGCGGCGCCGCGTCCGGAGCCCCCGGCGATCCTGCGCACCCGGTACTACCTGGGTCCCGCCTTCGTGGTGGAGCACGCTCCGGCCGGGGGGAGGGCCCTGGACCTGGGCCTCGTCCTCCTCCCCCCGATGGGGTATGAGGACACCTGCGCCTACCGCCCCCTGCGGAGTCTGGCCGATGCCCTCGCGGCGGCCGGACACGTGGTGCTCCGGCTGGACTGGCCCTCCCTGGGCGACAGCGGGATGGGGCCGCTGGATCCGGGGCTCATGACGGCCTGGCGCCAGACCGTGGCCGAAGCGGCGTCTTCCCTGAGGGCCCGGGGACTCCCCCGGGTGGCGGCCATTGGCGTCCGGGCCGGGGCCCTCCTCGCCCTGGCTTCGGCAGGCCTGGATGAGCTGGTGCTCTGGGGGCTGCCTTCCGCAGGTGGGAGGGGCCTGGTGAGGGAGGAGCGTGCCTTCCACCGGATGGCCGCCAAGGCCTTCGGGGACCTTCCCGCGGACGCCCCGGCGCTCCCGGCCGGGGCGGTGGAAGCCGGGGGCTTCCTGCTGTCCGAGGCCACGGTGAAGGCCTTCGAGGCGCTGGATCCCGCCGCGTTGGCCCGGTCGGGGCCCTGGGGCCGGGTGCTGCTGTTGGACCGCGACGGCGCCCCGCCGCCTGCCGCCCTCGTGGATGCGTTCCAGGCTGCGGGGGCGGTGGTCACCGCGGATCCTTCCCCGGGCCTCGGCGCGCTGCTCGAAAACTCCTACCAATCCGAACTCCGGCCTGAAGTGGCCCAGGCCATCACGGCCTGGTGCGGCCTCGGCGCCACCGAGGGACCAGTGGGGCCGTCGCTCGGCAATCCCACCCTGGCGCTGGAAGGCGGGGTCGAAGAGCGCCCCTGGGTCCTCGCCGGAGGCCGGGGTGAGCTCTCGGGCATCCTCAGCCTGCCCCCCGGCGGGGTGGCCCCGGGGACGGGCTGGACCCTCTTCCTCAATGCGGGGGGCATCCGCCGTTCGGGTCCCAACCGGCTTTGGACCCAGGGTGCCCGCCGGCTGGCCCGGGCCGGCCGGCCCTCCCTGCGCTTGGACGTGCGGGACGTGGGTGACAGCGATGGTGTGAGCGTCCCCCACGGGGACCTCGAGGAGATGTACAGCGAGGCCTCCGTCCTGGATGTGCTGGCGGCCTACGACTGGTTGATGGCCCAGGGGGCCGGGTCGGTGGACGTGGTGGGGCTCTGCTCGGGCTCCTTCCTCGGCATCCAGCTGGCGGCCCGGCGGCAGGTGCGACGGGCCCTCCTGTTCAACGGGTTGGCCTACGTATGGAACGACGAAGCCCGGGCGGGCGGCATGACCGGTCACATCGGCGCCTCCCTCCTCAATGGCCGGCGCTGGCGGCGGCTGCTGACGGGGCGCATCGATGCGCGGGCCCTGGCCCGCGCAGTGGTGAGCAAGGCCTGGCTCAACCTCGGGGCCTGGGTCCAGAAGGCCCTGGGGAGGTCGTCGGTCAGCGAAGTGGCCGAGCTCTTCCGGCGCGTGGCCCAACGGGGGACCCGGATCCAGCTGGTGTCCAGCGCGGGGGATCCGAGCATCGCCTACCTGGAGCGCCACCTCCCGGTCGGGGACCGGCCCCCCCTGGTGGTGATCCCGGGGGTGGACCACACCATCCGGCCCGTGTGGGCCCACGAGCGCATCCTCCGGATGGTCGAGGATGCTTCCTGACGCGAATCTCCCTTGGTTTCATCGGTTGTTTCCAAGGGGAAGTCAGGTGTTTAATGGGTATTCATCGATCAAGGCACAAGGAAGTCGAAATGAACGTCGAGCAAATCCGCGACATCGTCCTGCAGCATGCCCGCCTGTCTTCCAGCGCCAGCGACCTGGCCCCCACCAGCGACCTCTACGCGGCGGGGCTCACTTCCCTCACCACGGTGCACCTGATGCTGGCCCTGGAGGACCACTTCGGCGTGGAATTCCCCGATCGGATGCTCAGCCGCAAGACCTTTGAAAGCATCCAGTCCATCTCCGAGGCCATCTCGGAATTGCAGTCCTGAGCCGGTCCCCGGAGTCCCCATGAGCGCGCCCACCCTGCCCCAGACCCATGCTCAATTGGCTTCGCTCCTGGAGCAGGTCCACACCCTCGGCCGGGAATCCATCGCGCCCCATGCAGAGGCGGTGGACCGGGACGCCCGCTTCCCCGCCGAGGCCTTCGCGGCCCTGAAGGACGCCAAATTGCTCAGCTGCTACGTGCCCGAGGAATTCGGGGGCATGGGCCTCTCCATCGCCGATCTGGCCAAGGTGTGCGAGGCCCTGGCCTTCCACTGCGGTTCCACGGCCATGATCTTCGCCATGCACCAGATCCAGGTGGCCTGCATCACCCACCACGCCCTGGGTTCCGAGTACTTCCGGAACTACATCCGGGAGCTGGTGGACAAGCAGTACCTGCTGGCCTCGGCCACCACGGAGCTGGGCATCGGCGGCGACGTGCGCTCCAGCCTCTGCGCCGTGGAGGTGGCGGGAAGCCGCTTCAAGGTGGAGAAGCAGGCGCCGGTGATCTCCTACGGGGAGGCGGCGGACGCCATCCTCGTGACCTGCCGCCGGGCGCCGGACGCGGGCCGCAATGACCAGTCCCACATCCTCGTGCACAAGGCCGATTGCACCCTCAAGCCCCTCTCGGGCTGGGACACCCTGGGCTTCCGGGGTACCTGCAGCTCCGGCTTCACTCTCACGGCGGAAGGCGACGCTGCGCAGATCCTCCCCGTGCCCTACGCGGAGATCCACGCCAAGACCATGCACCCCTTTTCCCACGGCGTGTGGAGCTCCCTCTGGCTGGGCATCGCCATGGATGCCATGAACAAGGCCCGGGCTTTCGTGCGGGCCGAGGCCCGCAAAACGCCCGGGACCATGCCCCCCTCGGCCCTGCGGTTGGCGGAGCTGGATACCGTGCTCTTCTCCATGCGGGGTGGCGTATACCAGTCCATCGCGGAATACGATCAGCTGCTGCGGGAGGGGGCGCCCGACGCCTTCACCTCCAACTACGGCTTCGCCCTGCGCACCAACAACCTCAAGATCGCCACCTCCCAGTTCCTCGTGGAGGTGGTCGGCAAGGCCATGATCATCTGCGGCATCTCCGGCTACCGGAACGACTCGAAATATTCCCTGGGCCGCCACCTGCGGGATGCCTACGGCGCGCAGCTCATGGTCAACAACGACCGGATCCTGGGACAGAGCTCCACGATCCAGGTCGCCATGCGGGAGAGCTAGGCCATGTGCGGAGCCGTCGACCTCGATCCTTACCAGCTGTACCAGGAGGAGCTGATCCGGGCGGGCCTCCTGATCCCCAGCGGCGTGAAGGGCCTCTATGGCCGCAGCGGTCGCTTCGAATCCGTGATCACCGCCTTCGAGGCCCTCGTCACCCGCGAGGCCGCGCCCCTTCAGGCGGAGGTGATGTGCTTCCCCCCCATCTTCAGCCGGGCCCATTACTGCGGCATCAACCACATCCACAACTTCCCCGACCTCATGGGCTCCGTGCACAGCTTCATGGGGAAGGACCGGGAGCACGCGGAGATGGTCCGCAAATTCCAGGCGGGCGAGGACTGGACGAAGGACCTCGAGCCCAGCGAGGTGATGATGATTCCCGCGGCCTGCTATCCGCTCTACCCGGCCTGCACGGGCACCCTGCCCGAGGGCGGCCGACTGGTGGATCTCCAGGGCTACGTGTTCCGCCACGAGCCCAGCGATGATCCGGCCCGCATGCAGATCTTCCGCCAGCGGGAGTTCGTGCGCCTGGGCACCGCGGAACAGGCCCTGGCCCACCGCAACGAGTGGCTGGAGCGGGGGAAGGCGATCCTGGAATCCGTGGGCCTGCCCGTGGTGGCCGAGGTGGCCAACGATCCCTTCTTCGGGCGCGGCGGCCGCATGGCCAAGGCCACCCAGCGGGAGCAGGTGCTCAAATACGAGCTGGTGATCCCCATCTGCTCGGAAGAGAAGCCCACGGCCATCACCTCCACCAACCTGCACCTGGACTACTTCGGCCACGCCTTCGACATCCGCACCATCGATGGGCAGGAGGCCCACACGGCCTGCATCGGCTTCGGCCTGGAGCGCATCGCCCTGGCCCTCTTCAAGGTGCACGGGCTGAACGTGACCGCTTGGCCGGCCACGGTACGCACCCGCCTCGCCCTCGGAGCCTGAGCCCCATGAAGGCCATCGCAAACCTGGATCCCGCAACCTATGTCCGCCACGCCATCCACGGCGAGGGGCGCACCTGGATCGAGACCAACTGCTACACGGATGTGGTGGTGGAGTTGCTGCATGGCCTCGGGCACGAACCCCTGGCCGCCATGGCCTTTCCCCTCGCCGCCGACTTCGAGGGGGATCAGTGGACCTTCTTCAAGTTTGAGCACGCGGACCTCATGCGCCTCTACGGGTGGGACATCCACGAGCTGGCCCCCTGGCGCCCCCTGGTGGCCCACATCGAGGAGCAGGTGGGTCTGGGCCGGCCCGTGCTGGTGGAGCTGGACAGCTTCTACCTGCCCGACACGGCGGGGACCGCCTACCGGCTCGCCCACGTGAAGTCCACGGTGGCCGTCAACGCCATCGATCCCGCCCGCGAGTGGATGGGCTACTTCCACAATCAGGGCTATCACCAGCTCGAAGGTCAGGACTTCCGGGACATCTTCCAGACGGAGGGCCTCGTCCACGAGCGGATGATGCCGCCCTATATCGAGTACGTGAAGTTCCTCCGTCACTTCCGGAAGCCCTCCGCCCAGGAGCAGGCGGCCCTCTCCCTGGAGTTGCTGAAGGACCAGCTCTCCCGGGCCCCGGAGCGGAACCCCTTCGTGCCCTTCAAGGCCCGGCTGGAGGCGGATTCCGAGTGGCTGCTGAACGCCGACATGGAGCTGTTCCATGCCTACTCCTTCGCCACCTTCCGCCAGTTCGGCGCCTGCTATGAGCTGGCCGCCACCTTCCTCCAGTGGCTGGGGGCCCAGGGCGTCGCGGGGCTCGGCGAGGCCGAGACGGCGTTCCAGGAGATCAGCACGACGACGAAGGCCTACCAGTTCCAGCTGGCCCGCGCCATGGCCCGGAAACGGCCCTTCGACGTCACCGTCATCGACAGCCTCGCCGCGGCCTGGGAGCGGGGCATGACCGATCTCCGCGGGCGGTTCCTGCCATGAGCGGGGGCCTGCCGGAGTCGGCCTGGCAGCTCACCGCCACGGAGCCGGGCCAGCAGGCGGAGCCCGGGGCCTGGATGGCCGGGGTCGATTGGCGCCCCGCCGTGGTGCCGGGCACCGTGGCCTCCGCCCTGGGCTGTTCCGTGGATCAGCCGGGGGCCTTCGATGGCCAGGACTGGTGGTACCGCACGGGTTTCACCACCGAGGGGCCGGGTCTGCTCCGCTTCGAGGGCCTGGCCACGCTGGCCGAGGTCTGGGTGGATGGCGTGGCGGTGCTCCAGTCCCGCACCATGTTCCGCCTCCACGAGGTTCCGCTGCCCGACCTGGCGCCGGGCCCGCACGAGCTCGTGATCCGCTTCCGCTCCCTGGACGCGGAGCTGGCGGGGCGCCGGCCCCGGCCCCGGTGGAAGACGGCCCTCGTGCGGAACCAGAACCTGCGATGGGTGCGCACCACCCTGCTGGGCCGCATCCCGGGGTGGACCCCGCCCCTCCAGGCCGTGGGGCCCTGGCGCCCGGTGACCTGGATCTCCCTGGCCGAACCGACGTTGCGGCACCTGGACCTGCGGACCTGGGCGGTGGGCACCGGAGGGCGCGTGGCGCTGAAGGCGGAGGTGCACCTGCCCACCCAGTGGGCCCGGAGCGAGGCGCTGCTCCGCCTCGGGAAGCACCAGCTCGCCCTGCGTGCCTCGCGGGAGGGTGACCTCCTGCTCCTGGAAGGAACCTTCGACCTCCCGGAGATCCCCCTCTGGTGGCCCCACACCCACGGCACCCCCCAGCTGCTGGAGGCCACCCTGGAACTGGCGTCGGGCACGGGCCGCACCGCCTTCCCCTGCGGCCGCGTGGGCTTCAAGGCGATCCACCTGGACCGCTCGGAGGGCCAGGTGCGCCTGCAGGTGAACGGCAGGCCCGTCTTCGCCCGGGGGGCCTGCTGGACCACGGCGGACCTGGTGACCCTCACCGGGGACCCGGCGGCGCTGCGGGCCTCCCTCACGGCGGCCCGGGACGCGGGTGCGAACATGCTCCGGGTGGGTGGCACCATGACCTACGAGTCCGACGCCTTCTACGCCCTGTGCGACGAGCTGGGGCTCATGGTGTGGCAGGACTTCATGTTCGCCAACATGGACTACCCCTTCGCCGATCCCGGGTTCCGCGCCGAGGTGGAGGCGGAGGTCACGGATCAGCTCCTGCGCCTGCAGAAGCACGTGTGCGTGGCGGTGCACTGCGGGAGCAGCGAGATCGAGCAGCAGGCCGCCATGCTGGGGCTGCCCCGGAGCGAGTGGTCCTCCCCCTTCTTCGCTGCGGAGCTGCCCGCGCGCTGCGCGGAGCTCCATCCCGGTCTCCCCTACTTCCCCTCCACGCCCTGCGAGGGGGCCTTGCCCTTCCACACGGGCACGGGGCTCACCCACTACTACGGCGTGGGCGCCTACCGGCGGCCCCTGGCCGACGCGCGGGCCGCGGCGGTGAAGTTCACCCCCGAGTGCCTGGGGTTCTCCCACGTGCCCGAGCCCGAGACCCTGGCCCAGCTTTCGCCGGAGGCCCCGCTCCTGCCCCACCAACCCCTCTGGAAGGCCCGCGTGCCGCGGGATTCCGGCGCCGGGTGGGACTTCGAGGATGTGCGCGACCACTACCTGCGCGAGGGCTTCGGGGTGGATCCCGTGGCCCTGCGCAGCGCCGACCCCGAGGACTACTTCGCCCGTTCGCGCATGGTCACGGGCGAGCTGATCCGGCGCACCTACGCCGAGTGGCGCCGCGCCGGGAGCACCTGCGGCGGGGCCCTCGTGTGGTTCTGGAACGACCTCTGGCCGGGCGCGGGCTGGGGCCTCCTGGACAGCCTGGGCCGCCCCAAGGCCGCCTACTGGCACGCCCGCCGGGCCTGGGCCCCACGCAGCCTCCACCTCAGCGACGAGGGGCTCGATGGCCTCGGGATCCACGTGGTGAACGAATCCGAGGAGGCCTTGGAGGCCGTGGTGGAACTGGAACTTTGGCAGGGTTCCCGCACCTGCGTGGGCCGGGCCTCCCAGGCGATCCAGGTGCGCCCCTTCGTCACGGAGGGCTTCCCGGCCGATGCGTTGATGGGCCACTTCATGGACCTCACCTACGCCTACCGCTTCGGCCCCCCCAAGCACCACGCCACGGTCGCCCGGTTGAAGCTCGCCGCCACGGGGGAGGTGCTGTCCGAGGATGTGCACTTCCCCAGCGGCTGGGCCCTGCCGCGGGTGGAGGGGGCCGGCCTTCAGGCCGAGGCGAGGTCGGTGTCCCCTTCCGCCGTGGAGGTGTCCCTCTCGACCGCGGCCTTCCTCCAATCCGTGGCCCTGGACTCCCCGGGGTGGCGGCCGGACGACGCCCACTTCCACCTGGCCCCGGGCCAGGCGAAGCCGCTGCGCTTCACCGCTCTGGAGGTGCCGGCCCGGCCCTTCAAGCTGCACGTGAGCGCCCTGAATACCGGGGAGACCCTCACGGTGCGGGTTCCCTAGGGAGCGTCGTCGAGATCTCCTCCAGCATCCGCAGCAGGGCGGAGGAGGAGAAGGGCTTGTGGAGGAAGTGCACCGTCTCGTCCAGGGGGATGCGATCCTCCAGGGCCTCCGGCGTGAAACCCGAGATGAGGATGGCCTTCAGGCCCGGCCGGAGCTGGTGCACCTTCTCCAGGAGGTCCACGCCGGAGAGCTCAGGCATCACCACGTCCGTGATGAGCACATCGAATCCCTCCCCCTCCTGCCGGAAGAGCTCCAGGGCCTTGAGGGGGGAGCCCACGGCCAGCACCGTTTGCCCCTGCATGCGCAGGCCCTCGGCCAGGGCGGTGCGGAACACCTCGCTGTCCTCCACGAGGAGGATCCGAAGGGTCCGGGTGAGGACGGCGTTCGGCGGGGCCTTGTCCGCCGCTGGCAGGGTGTTCACGGCGGCGGGCAGGTAGATCCGGAACTCGGTGCCGGCCCCCGGGGTGCTGTCCACCTCGATGCAACCGCCGGCCTGCTCCACGATGCCGAGCACCGTGGACAGGCCCAGACCCGTGCCCTTGTCGGCGCCCTTCGTGGTGAAGAACGGCTCGAAGATGCGGGCCAGGGTGGCCTCGTCCATGCCACAGCCGGTGTCGCGGCAGGTGAGGCGGACGTGCAGGTGGTCCTGGTCCTTCAGCCCGGGGATCGCCGCGGCCTCGCCGGGCGGAACGGTCTGGGTGCTGAGGGTGATCGTGCCGCCCTTGGGCATGGCATCCCGGGCATTCACCAGGAGGTTCATGACCACCTGATCCAGGAGGTTCGGGTCGAAGGTGATCTTGGGCAGGTGGGGGGCGCCGGACCAGTTGACCTGGATGTGCTCGCCGATGAGCGGGGCCAGGGTGCGGAGGAACTGGGAGATCTGGTCGTTGAGGTCCATCAGGATGGGGGTGGTGGGCAGCTTGCGCGAGAAGGCCAGCAGCTGGCGCACGATGCCGTGGGAGCGCTCCACGGCCTTCTGGGTCTGCTGCACATGGTGCAGCAGGGGACTGTCCGGAGGCAGCTTGCGCTCCATGATCTCGGCGTGGGCCAGGATGGCGCCCAGCACGTTGTTGAGGTCGTGGGCCACGCCGCCGGCCAGGAGCCCGATGGCCTCCATCTTCTGCGCCTGGTACAGCTCCGTGCGGAGGCGATCGCGTTCGGCCTCCACCTGATGGGCCTGGGTCACGTCGAGGAAGATCGAGAGCACGAACATCTCCCCGTGGAGGTCGAGGATCTCCCCGGTGTAGAGGGCGCGGATCTCACGGCCCTCGCGGGTGCGGAGGGTGGCTTCCCACTCCTGCGCGCCAGGGCGCCGCTTGAGGTTTTCCAGGTAGCGGGCCCGCTTGTCGGGCTCGGCCCAGAGGCCGAGCTCCTCCCCGGTATGGCCAATGACCTCGTCCGCGGAGTAGCCCAGGATCCGCTGGAAGGCGGCGTTCACCTCCACATAGGTGGAGTCGGAGACGCGGACGAGGGAGGTGGCCGCTGGGCTGGATCGGAAGATGGTTGCGAACCGTTCTTCGGCCCGGGCCCGTTCGGCCCGCTCCTCCAGGTGGTGCAGGGCCACGGAGAGCTGGGTGGCGACCTTCTCCATGAGCCCCACCTCGGCTTCGCCGAAGAAATCCGGTTCGCTGGAGTAGAGGGACAGGTGGCCGAGGGCCCGCCCCCCCTGGAGGATGGGGAAGGTCCCGTTGGAGGCGATGCCGGCCCGAAGGGCCGCCTCCCTCCAGGGTTTGGCGGCGGGATTGCGCTGGAAGTCGTTCATCACGCAGGGGCGGCCCGTGCGGATGGCAAGGCCGCCGGGGCCGCGCCCTTCGGGAGTGTCGTCACTGCGGACCTTGATCCCCTTCAGGTAGCCCTGGGTGTCTCCGTATTGGGCGGCCACGGCCACTTCGTGGGTGGTGGGGTTGTCGAGGCCGATCCAGACCATGGAGAATCCGGCCACCTTCACGAGCGTTTCACAGGCCCCCTCGAAGATGGCCTTCTGGGTGGTCTCGCGCTCGAGCAGCTGCCCCACGCTGCCCAGGGCCTCATAGAGGTTGCTCAGGCGCCTGAGCTCCTCGGCTTGATGGTGGGCCTGCGTGACATCCCGGCCCAAGGCCAGGATCCCGTCCGGAAGGCGGGTCACCGTCGCATCGGCCCACCGTCGGACGCCGCTGCGGGTCTCTAGGGGAAGGAGACCCTGCCAACTGCCCTGGGTCGCCAGGTCCCGCAGAAAGGCCGTCCGGGAGACCCGGGGGATCGAACCACCCATCACCCGACGGAAGGAGCCGCCCAGGAAGGTTTCCGGGGTGCCCTCCAGGAGGTCGGCCAGGGGGCGGTTGATTTCCTGGATGCGCCCCCGGGGGTCCAGGCGGAGCAACAACCCATGGCGCTTCAGGGCCTCGAGGACGGCGGCCGGCAGGACTTCGGTCGGGGCGGGGAGTCTGGACGACATGGGCGGCTCCGATCCCTCATCGGGGATCCGGAGCCGCCCAATGATTTCCGCGACCTGGGTTGGGGGCCGGGCCTCAGGCGGGAACGGCGCTGCGCTCCACCTTCATGCCCAGGGTCTCCACCAGCTGGTGGTCGTGGCTCTGGCCGGGGTTGGGGGCCGTGAGGAGCTTGTCGCCCGTGAAGAGGCTGTTGGCGCCCGCGAAGAAGCAGAGGGCCTGCAGCTCGTCCGTCATCGCGGTGCGGCCGGCGCTGAGGCGCACGCGGCTCTTGGGGAAGAGGATGCGGGCCGTGGCGATCATGCGCACCAGGTCGAAGGGGGGCAGGGGCTGGGCGTCGGCGAGGGGCGTGCCCTCCGTGGCCACCAGCTGGTTGATGGGCACGCTCTCGGGGGCGGGCTCCAGCTTGGTCAGCTCGTGGAGGAAGTGGATGCGGTCGTCCTGCGTCTCCCCCATGCCGAGGATGCCACCGCTGCAGACCTCGAGTCCTGCTTCGCGCACGGTCTTGAGGGTGTTGAGGCGGTCGTCGTAGGTGCGGGTGGTGATGATCTTCTCGTAGAACTCACGGCTGCTGTCGATGTTGTGGTTGTACACGTCGCAGCCGGCATCTTTGAGGCGCAGGGCCTGGTCCTTGTTGACCATGCCGAGGGTGACGCAAACCTCCATGCCGAGGTCCTTCACACCCTTCACCATGTCGATGACGGCGTCGAACTGCTCGCCCTCGCGCACCTCGCGCCAGGCAGCGCCCATGCAGTAGCGGGTGGAACCGGCGGCCTGGGCGGCCTTGGCGCCCTCCAGCACGCGCTGCACTTCCTTGAGCGGCTCCACCTTCACCTCGGTGGCGTAGCGGGCGCTCTGGGGGCAGTAGGAGCAATCTTCCGGACAGGCTCCCGTCTTGATGCTGTCCAGGGTGCAGAACTGGATGTCCTGCGCGTCCCAGTTCTCCCGGTGCACGGTGGCCGCGCGGTAGAGCAGCTCCGGGAACGGAAGGTCGTGGAGGGCGCGGATCTCATCAACAGTACGCATGGCCTGGATCCCTTTGAACAAACGGAAATATTACCACGGGACAGCCTAGGGTCCCGAGTCCGAAGACCGCCGGACAGGGGTTCCAGTCCTCAGACTCCTCAATGTCCCAAAGGGCGAATATCAAAGATCTCGACAAATCCGGTCGATGAATCCGGATTCAGCCCTGTTCCTCCGCCCCTCACCCAACCCCGGGACCGAGGGCGTGGACATCCGACCAGGGCCCCGGGAGCAGGCCATGGCATCCTCCGAGCGCAAGCAGAGCATCCGTCGACGACTGATCTTCCTGGTGGGCATCATGTCCCTGCTGACCCTCCTGGTGGGCGGCTTCGGCTTCTGGGGCATGCGTCAGTCCAACCAAGCCATGGCCTCGATCCAGGTGGACCGGGTGGTCCCCCTCGGGCAACTGAAGGCCGTCTCCGACCTCTATGCCGTGAACATCGTGGACACCTCCCACAAGGTGCGGAACGGCAACCTCGACTGGGCCGAGGGCTCCAAGGCGGTGAAGGAGGCCTCGGAGACAATCAAAGCCCAGTGGAGCGCCTACCTGGGCACGACCTTGGCCGCCGAGGAAAAGGCCCTCGTGGAGAAGGTGAAGCCCCTCATGGCCGCCTCGGATGCGAAGGTCACCCGCCTGCTGGGGATCCTGGATTCCAAGAATGCTGCCGACCTCGACACCTTCGTGAAAACGGAGCTGTACCAGACCTTCGACCCGCTCACCGGGGAGATCAGCAAACTCGTGGATCTGCAGATCCGGGTGGCGGATGCCGATGCCAAGGCCGCCCAGGATCGCTACCGCACCAGCCTCGTCTGGAACATCGCGCTGCTGGCCCTCGGCTTCGCCCTGGCGGTGTGGTTGGCCGCGGGGATCATCGGGGGGATCAATGGCAGCGTGAAGGCGTTGGTGGGGCTCTCCGAACGCATGCACCAGAACGATCTGACCTACCGGGCCGAGGTGCTCAGCGAGGATGAGCTGGGCGAGGTGACCCGGAGCCTGAATGCCTCCCTGGCGCATTTCCAGGAGGTGGTGAGGAGCCTCACGGGCATCTCGAACACCGTGGCCAGCAGCTCCCAGGAACTCTCCGCGGGTGCCGTGGAGATGAGCCAGACCTCGGATCAGATCGCGAAGAACGGGGAATTCCAGCGCTCCCTCTCGGAGCAGATCGCCGCGGCCATGCATGAACTCTCGGCCTCCGTGGAGCAGGTGGCGGGCAACGCCCACGATTCCCAGCTCCAGACCGATGAATCCCGCAAGGCCGCCCAGGCCGGCGCGGAATCGGGCAAGGCCACCGCCGCGGCCATGTCCCGCCTGCATGACTCCATGGGCCAGATGGTGCGGGCCGTCCAGGTGATCCAAGACATCGCTCGGCAGACCAACCTGCTCTCCCTCAACGCCGCCATCGAGGCCGCCAAGGCGGGCGCCATGGGCAAGGGCTTCGCCGTGGTGGCCGAGGAGGTCCGCAAACTGGCGGAGCGCTCCTCCGTGTCCGCCAAGGAAATCGCGGCCCTCATCAACGCCTGCGATACCTCCGTGAAGGAAACAGAAGAGCTGGTCACCTCCACCGTGGTGGCCATCGATCGCATCCGTGAGCAATCCGAAGGCCTCACCCACATCGCCCTGGAGATCGGGCAGGCCACCGAGGAGCAGGCCCGCACCGCCAACGAGGTGAACCACCAGCTGGAAAAGGCCCGGGACCAGAGCGCCGAGAACGCCGCAGCCTCGGAGGAAATGGCCGCCACCGTACACGAGGTCAGCCGCACCGCCATGGACCTTTCCCAGGCCGCGGAGCTCTTGCACGAGAACATCCGCGCCTTCAAGATCGGCTGATCCCCCTCCGGTCTGTGCCCTTACCGGCTCGCAGACCGGAGGCGTCTTCCTCGAAAGTGGTCTGTGCCGGTAGGTGTCTTCAGGGTTTTTTGAAGGGGATTGGCCCTTAACCCTTGGTAAGGTCAAGGGTCCGGCATCCCGGTGCCTAGGAGGGTTCCCGTGTCCACCGCTACCTCGAGCCAGCCCGTCACCAGCCTCACCCGGGAGCAGCGCATCGCGCTGTACCGCACCATCTACGCCGCCCGCCGCATCGACGACAAGGAGATCACGGGCAAGCGCCAGAACAAGGTGTTCTTCCAGATCAACGGCGTGGGCCACGAGGCCGTGCAGGCCGCGGCCGCCATGGTCTTCAAGCCCGCCTACGACTGGTTCTTCTTCTACTACCGCGACCGCGCCCTCTGCTACGGCCTGGGCTACACGGCCAAGGAGATGTTCCTGGGCTCCGTGGGCTCCGTGGAGGATCCCGCCTCAGGCGGCCGCCAGATGCCCAGCCACTGGGGCCACCAGAAGCTGAACATCTTCTCCACCTCCAGCCCCACGGGCAGCCAGTTCCTGCATGCCGTGGGCGCCGCCGAGGCGGTGCTCCGCGCCAAGCAGGCGGGCCGCATGGCGGAGTTCGGCTTCCGCGAGGATGAGGTCGTCCTCACCACCACCGGCGACGGCACCTGCTCCGAGGGCGAGTTCTGGGAGGCCATCTCCAATGCCGTAAACCTCAAGCTGCCCGTGGTCTTCCTCGTGCAGGACAACGGCTACGCCATCAGCACGCCCACCGAGGTGCAGTACCCCGGCGGCAACGTGGCGGCCCTGCTCAAGGGCTACGAGCCCCACGGCCTCCTCATCGTGGACGAGGTGGACGGCTGCGATCCCCTGGCCAGCCATGACGCCCTGAAGGCCGCCGTGGACCACTGCCGCGCCGGCAAGGGGCCCGCCGTGGTGCGCGCCAAGGTGATCCGCCCCTACAGCCACTCGCTCTCCGACGATGAGCAGCTCTACAAGCCCAAGGCCCAGCGCGAGGAGGAGGCCCAGCGGGATCCTGTCGTGACCTTCGCGAAGAAGCTCGTGGAGTGGGGCGACCTCACGGAGACCCAGCTGGAGGCCCTGAAAATGGGCGTGCAGCAGGAGATCGACACGGCCTGGGACGAGGCCTGCCTGGGCAAGCTCCCCGAGAGCGGCAGCTTCTACGAGCACCTCTACAGCGAGACCGTGGATCCCACGTCGGCCGCCTTCGACACCGAGGCGAGCGTGGAGAGCCGCGAGGGTGGCAAGACCATGATCGACGCCATCAACCAGGTCATGAAGCAGGAGATGGCCATCAACCCGAACATCCTCGTCTTCGGCGAGGACGTGGCGGATGCCACCCGCACGGAGATCCTGGACGAGTGCAAGGGCAAGGGCGGCGTCTTCAAGGGCACCCACGGTCTGCAGAAGGCCTACGGCGCCCACCGCGTGTACAACGCACCCCTGGCCGAGGCCACCATCATCGGCCGCGCCCTCGGTCTCGCCTCCCGCGGCTTCAAACCCGTGGTGGAAATCCAGTTCTTCGACTACATCTGGCCCGCCATGCAGCAGCTGCGCGATGAGCTGGCGACGCTGCGCTGGCGCTCCAACGGCGCCTTCAAGAGCCCCATGGTGGTGCGCGTGCCCATCGCCGGCTACCTCATGGGCGGCGCCACCTACCACTCCCAGTGCGGCGAGAGCATCTTCACCCACTGCCCGGGCCTGCGCGTGGTCTACCCCAGCAACGC
>DATFAX010000018.1:0-2540 GCA_035254125.1 Holophagaceae bacterium
GTGACGGTGCCAGCCTTCGGGGCCTTCACGGTCAGGACGGCGCCAGTGGTCTCAGGGGTCTGGCCCCGGGCCTCCAGGGCGAGCCGGGCGGCTTCCTCATCAGCCCTGGCTGTGGCGGCCTCGCTCCGGGCGGCTTCCAGCTCGCGCCGGGAGCCCGCCTGGGCGTCGAAGAGGCGCTGTTCGCGGGCAAGTTCTCCCTCGGCGCGATCACGCTTCGCCCGGGCGGACAGCCAGTCGGCCTTGAGGCGGGCCAACTCGGGGCTCTGGATGGTGAACAACCCGGCACCGGCGGCGACGTGTTGGCCGGGCGGGACCTGGATCGCCGAGACGATGCCCTTCACCGGGCTGCTGAGGATGGCCTGGGCGGACTCGTCCCCGATGGCCTCAGCGGGATACCACGCACCCTCGGCCTTGGGCTCGGGGACCACCAGGAAGCGGAGGCCCCGGATGTCCTTCAGCGGGAGGTGCATATGCTCGTCGCCCTGGGTGGCCTCATCCTTGCGGGCCTCCTTGGTTTCAGCGGGTGTGGCGGCCTTGCGGTCGCAGGCAAAGGTGGCCACCAGTGCGAGGGTCAGCAGGGAGAGACGTAGGACATGGTTCATGGGTTCACCCCGTTGGTGAGGGCCTGGACTTCGGCGGACAGAAGGTGGGCGGCATGGAGGCGGCGGTAGGAAGCGGCCTTGGCTTCCAGGAGCTGGCGGCGGATGGGCAGGGCCTCGGAAGGCCGTTCCTTGCCCTCGCTGAGACGCAGGCTGATTGCCTTGAGGGACTGCTCGAAGCCCGTGAAGGGCAAGGGCGGTGTGGCGAACTGAAGCCTCGCCAGGGCCGATTGGAAGCGGGCATCCAGCTCCAGCAAGGCAGTCTCCAACTCACGCTTGGTGGCCTGGGAAGTGGCCTCCGTCTCCCGGTGGACGGCCTGACCTTCTCCGGGGCGGGGGAAGCGATAGGCGAAGCCCACCTTGCCGATGCGGTCTTCCCCTTCCTTTCCGTAGCTGCCCCGGAGGCTCCACCGGCTGGTGGCGATGGCTTCCTGGTGCCGGAGGGCCTGCTCCTCCAGGTCCAGGCGATCCTGGATGGCCCGGCGCAGGGTGCTGGCCTCGAAACGGGCCTGCAGGCCACCGGCAGGCGGCAGCGAAGCGTCCCCCGGGGCCGCCAGGACGGTGGGGGTCGAGGGCACCTCGGCCAGGGACCGCAGCACCGTCCAGGCGTTCAGCCGCTGACGGCGGGCCTCGTCCAGATCGGCCTGGGCGCGGAGCAGCTCGCCTTCGACCAAGGTCACCTGGAACGCGGGGTCCGCACCAGCCTCCAGCCGCACCTGGGCGGCCTTGAACCAGGCTTGCACCGTCAGGAGATCCGCCTCCCGGAGCCCCAGGACTTCCTCGGCCAGCCAGGCGTCCAGGTAGGCTTGGCGGAGGTGGAACCGGGCCTCGATCCGGGCGGCGCCACGCAGGACGGGATCGGCCAGGCCGAGGGCTGCCTCCAGGCGGCTCCGGTTGCCCTGCGACAAGAACAACGGCAAGTCGAGATCCACGGTCTGGTCCGTCGTCGTCGGGGCGATGGGGCTCGTGCGGGGCCCGGCGGAGATGCCAAAGGCAGGTCCCTCGCGCAGGAAGCCGCGGGTGCTGGCCAGCCCCCGGTGCCGTTCGGCGAGCAGGGCCTCGGTTCGGAACTGTTCGGGGCTGGTTCGGGCCCGCTGGACAATGTCGTCATAGGAGAGGGGCGGCGCCTGAGCGAAGAGCAGGCAGGGCATGGCCCCGAGAAGGAGAGATCGCATGGGAGCCTCGGTCGGTTCGGGTGGATGGCACGGCAGGGCAAGGCCCAGCCGTGGCTTCGGAGCTGGGATCGCTCAGGCCCGGGGGGGATCCTTCTCGGGCTCCATGACCAGGCTGACGAGCTGCTCGGTCCGCTCGACTTTGTAGAGGAGGCGTGGCAGCGGATCAGGGGCAGGCGGGACGGGCGTTTCTGGAACGGGGACAGTGGCACAGCCATCGGCGCAAAGGATGTGGCAGATGGGGGCGCAGTCATCGTTCACGCCCTCGTCGCACTGATCCAGGCTCGTCGCACCCAGGTAGATGGAGGCCAGGCAGAGGAGGAGGATCCCGGCCCAGCGCCTCATGAGGCGGCCACGTGGGGGTGGGTTTCCTCGTTGAGGCAGAGCCCGTGATACATGAGCCTGATCACGCAGGGATCCACGATGCTGTAGTGGATGTGGGTCCCATGGCGGCGGGTGCTGAGGATGCCCAGGTCCACCAGACGGCGGAGCTGGTTAGAGACCGCCTGGGGCTTCATTCCCACGGCTTCGGCCAAATCACTCATGCACGGGTCGTCCAATAGGACGAGCGCATGGAGCAGGCGGAGCCGTGTGTCGGATGCCAGCACCTCGAAGAGCCTCGCCAGCTCAGAGGATTCACCCAGACCCAACAAGGGCCGCTCCGAGAGGGGCGCCTTGGAGGGACAGGCAGGGATCTTCAGGGTTGGCTTGGCCATCGAGAGGATATTACACCGTTTTGTGGAATAGTGAAGGTTCCCCAAACTAGCTG
>DATFAX010000019.1:0-18095 GCA_035254125.1 Holophagaceae bacterium
GATCTGATCCGCCTCCACCTCGTCCTCGGCCTGCTTCTGGACCTTCTCCAGCTCCTTGGCCTCGGCGCTCAGGGCCGGCGGATTCTCCAGCGCCGTGCGGATGGCATCGCTGAAGGCCAGGTCCACGGAATGGTTGCCGAGGCGCTCCGCCTGCCGTTGGAGCACCTGCTCCTCGGGCGTGGTGGCCAGGGTGGAGAGACCCCGGGCGGTCTTGAGGGGGCGTTCGTCCACCGTGCGGGCCTGGGGGGCGGTCGTGCCCTTGCGCTTCCCGGGTTTCACGGGGGCGCTGCCGTCCGTGGTGGCGGGCATGTCACGGGTGAGCATCAGACCCGTGACGGCGCCGCCCACCAGCAGGGCGAGGAGGAGCGTGGGGATCCAGGTCCGGCCCTTCATCACAGGCTCCGCTTCAGGGCCAGCTCGCCCAGGTGGGACACGCGGTAGCGGCCAGCCTCCCGCTGGCGGGCGAGATCGTGGCCTTCCAAGTAGGCCAGGTCGGCTTCGGTGATGCCCTTGATGGCCAGCAGCTGCTCCCGGCTCACGTCGGGATGCTTCGCGATGAGCTGCAGGAGGCTGAGGCGACCGGGGGTGATGGGCTGGGACATGGAATCTCCGGACTACTGGGGATGGGGCTGGGAACGCTGGTGCTTCAGGATGGCCTGGATCACCTTGTCCAAGGTGCCCAGGAAGGTGGAGCGGTCCCGGGGGCTGTAGGGCGCGGGACCGCCGCCCAGCTCGCCCATGTCCCGCAGGAAGGCGCTGAACTCCCGGGCCGCGAGGGCATCCCCGATGGAATCCGGGCTGAACTCCCGGCCCCGCGGGTCGATAACCCGGGCCCCCTTCTCCAGGCAGCGGGCCGCCAGGGGGATGTCGGAGGTGATGGCAACGTCCTCGCCCGTGATGCTCTCCACGATCCAATCATCCGCCGCATCGAAGCGGCCGGTCACCACCTTCAGCTCGATGCGGGGATTGCGGGGCACATTCAGGCGCGTGTTCGCCACCACGAAGACCTGTAGAGCGTAGCGCTCGGCCACGCGGTAGGTCTCGTCCTTCACGGGACAGGCATCGGCGTCGATGAAGAGGCGGATCATCGGAGAGCCTCCGCCGTCAGGGCGAGGACGTGGTCCGACACCCGACGGGAATTCATGATGAATGTGTGCAGCACGGGCAACCGGATGGGGTCGTGGTGGGGCCCGAGGCGCGCCTCCTCCACGGACACGACGCCGTCATTGGGCTCTCCCGGGAAGGGCAGGAGGGCTGAACGGCTGCCCGCATCGCCGGCGAAGACGGTCACGGGCACCGCGGGCGAGGGCAGGGCATCCATGAAGGCGGGGTCTGCGAGCCGCTGGCCCATGTCGCCGGTCAGCCAGCGGTAGATGGGATTCTTCGCAAGCCTGCGGGCCAGCTTCGGGGATCGGCTGGGTGGGGCGAGGAAGACGCAGGCCCTGGGCTGGACCGTCAGGCGGGGGAGCACGGCCCGGATGAGGACGGATCCCAGGCTGTGGCCGACGAGGAGGAAGGGGCGGTCCGCCATCGTGGTTTGGATGCGGTCCCGGAGGCGTTGCAGACAAGGCTCCAGATCTTCCAAGGCTGCGGAGTACCCGAAGGTCGCCACGCTGAGACCTCCGCGGCGGAGGCGGTGGGCCAGCAGGGCCATGGACAAGGGCGTGCGGCCCATGCCATGGACCAGGAGGATCCCGGGGCGGTCGCTCATGTGGCCTGCACCAGCGCCGCCACGGCCGCTTCGATCGAGGCGGAGGTGGCGGGATCCGAGACGCGCCCCTCTGCATCCAGGCGCGACTTGACGCGATTGAAGACGCGATGCGCGTCCGTGACCTGCTTCGTACCCAGGGCCGTGAGCACCCAGAGGAGTCCCTGGTGGGCCCGGGATCCGCCTTCGCCCAGGGGGCCCATGCCCATGGGGGAAGCCGCCCAGGCCGCCACGGGTTTGCCTTCGATGACGCCCATGCCCACGATCCAGTCCAGGGCGTTCTTAAGTACGCCGGGCATGCCGAAGGCATATTCGGGGGTGCAGATGAGCACCGCATCGGCGGCGGCGATGCGGTGGCGCAGGTCCACGAGGGGCGCGGGCGCCTGGTAATCAGTGGGGTCCAGCTCGAGCCCCGGATCGAAGGGGGGGAGGGTGCCCAGTCCCTCATAGAAATCGAAGGTGGTGCCCGCGGGAGCCAGCGCGGCGCCGGCCTTCAGGAGGGCGGTGTTGGTGGAGGTGGATCGGAGGCTACCCGACAGGGCCAGGATGCGGATGGGCATGCCCTCAGGGTGGGGCCTCGGTCCCCGCCGATCAATCGGGAGGGGGCGGATGTGGGAAACTGGGAGATCACGAGGAAGGAATACGGGTGCCCAAACCCCCTGAAGCCGGACGCCCCAAGTCCCCCCGCACGCCGACCCCGGCCAAGGCCACGGCGCCGCCCAAGCCGGGCCTCCACCTGCGGAACCGGCATCGGGACCGCTACGATTTCACCCTGCTGGTGAAGGCGTGCCCGGAGTTGGCCCGCTTTGTGGTCACGAGCCCCCGGGGTGAGCGCACCGTCGATTTCGCCGATCCCGCCGCCGTGAAGCTCCTGAATCGCGCCCTGCTGAAGCAGGTGTACGGTGTGGAGGGGTGGGACGTGCCCGAAGGGTACCTCTGCCCTCCCATCCCGGGTCGCGCCGACTACCTGCATCACCTGGCGGACCTGCTGGCCACGGGGCCCAAGATCCCCAAGGGTCCCCAGGTTCGGGTGTTGGACATCGGGACCGGCGCAAACCTCGTCTACCCCCTGATCGGCCACCGGGAATACGGCTGGTCCTTCGTGGGCACAGACATCGATGGCCGCGCCCTCGAGTCCGCCCAGCGCATCCTCCAGGCCAATCCGGACCTGGCGAAGGTCGTGGAACTCCGGCGCCAGGAGGACGCCACCCGCATCTTCGAAGGGCTGCTCCGACCTGGCGAGCGCTTCGACCTCTGCATGTGCAACCCGCCCTTCCATGCCTCCGCGGCGGAGGCCCGGGAGGGTACCGAACGCAAGTGGCGCAACCTCGGCCGCGAGGAGGGGGATCGGCGTCCCAGGCTCAACTTCGGTGGGCAGGGCTCCGAGCTCTGGTGCCCCGGCGGTGAGGCGGCCTTCGTGCGCCGCATGGTGGAGGAGAGCGCCCGCATGCCCGAGGCCTGCCGCTGGTTCACGGCCCTCCTCTCCAAATCCGAGAACCTGAAGGCGGTCACCCGGGCCCTTCACGTGGCCAAGGTCCGTGAGACGAAGATCATCGACATGGCCCAGGGGCAGAAGCGGAGCCGCATCGTGGCCTGGACCTACCAGACCTAGAGGCTTTCGTCCGCCACCAGCGCCTTCGTCATCTGCACCAGATGACAGGGGAGGATGAGCTTCGAGGGCATGGGGAAGGGGATCACCCCCATGGGGGCGAAGCCGAGCTTGCGGTAAAAGGGGAAGAGCTCCTTCCGCAGGTTCACGACGCTGAGGTCGAGGAAGCGGGAGCCGACGGCCCGACACCGGGCTTCGGCCTCCCGAACGAGGGCGCGGGCGAGGCCGGTGCCCTCGTGGCCCGGGTCCACGGAGAGGGTGCCCAGGTAGCCGCGATCGGGGCCGGGATCCACGTGGACGAGGGCCACGAGCCGTCCCGGTGCCTCGGGATCCTCCACCACCAGGAAGGTGCCGTGGGTCATGCGGTCGGAGACGTCCCCTTCGTCCGTGCGCGAGCCCTGAATGCAAAAGGCCTCCACCGCGTAGGCGAGGTTGGTCACCCGCACGATCTCGGCGAGGTCGGAGGGGCGGCCCTCACGAACGATGGGAAGGGGGGAAGTCGGCGAAGTCATGGGCGCTCCGCAGCCAGATTAACGGATCCGGCGTTCGCCATTTCCAGGATGGGCCTGGATCCGCGGGCCAAAGGTGCCCCTTGCCTCCCGCCCGTCGGAGGCGTTTGATGGGGAGGTCCAACCCCGGGAGTCCCCATGGCCACCACCCGCGTGAACGAGATCCTCTCCTGGTATGCCTCCGAGAACCCCGGCGTGAAGGCGAACCTGGCTCGGATGATGAATCACGGCCGATTGGCGGGCACCGGCAAGTTCGTGATCCTGCCGGTGGATCAGGGCTTCGAGCACGGCCCGGCCCGCAGCTTCGCCCCGAATCCGCCGGGCTACGACCCGCGCTACCACGTGGAACTGGCCATCGACGCGGGCTGCAATGCCTATGCGGCGCCCCTTGGGTTCATCGAGCACGTGGCCTCGGACTTCGCCGGGGACATCCCCCTCATCCTGAAGCTCAACAACTCGGATGTGCTCAGCAAGGGGCACGAGCCCTGCTCCGCCATCACGGGCAGCGTGGAGGACGCGCTGCGGCTCGGGTGCGCGGCCATCGGCTACACCATCTACCCCGGCTCCGGGGAGCGGAACCTCCAATACGAGAACCTGCGGGAGCTGATCCTGGAGGCGAAGGCCGTGGGTCTTCCCACGGTGGTGTGGAGCTATCCCCGCGGCGCGGGCCTGAGCAAGGAGGGCGAGACCGCCGTGGACGTGGCGGGCTACGCGGCCCAGATCGCGGCCCAACTGGGGGCCCACATCATCAAGGTGAAACCGCCCAAGAAGCACCTGGAGGTGAAGGAGGCCGCTGCCGCCTTCGAAAAGGCGGGCATCCCCATCGACACCCTGGCCGATCGGGCCCGGGAGGTGGTGCGCTCGGCCTTCAACGGGCGTCGTATCGTGATCTTCAGCGGCGGGGAGGCCAAGGAGGCGAGCGCCGTGCTGGAAGAGGTGGGGGAGCTCGCCCGGGGCGGGGCCTTCGGCAGCATCATGGGCCGCAACGCCTTCCAGCGGCCGCGCAATGAGGCCATCGCGCTGCTGCACCAGGCCATGGAGATCTACGCCGCGGTGTGAGCCGGCCGGCTATCCCCGCCCCACGGCCAGCAGGCTCGCGGCCCAATCCACCCACTTCTCGGCGGCCGCGCCCCGCGTGTGCATCTCCGCCAGCTCCTCCTTGGTGGGTTCCGGCAGCGAGAGCACGGCGATGCCCGGGACGCCGTAGGCGGCGGTGCACATGAGGTGGCGGGCCACGTCGCCCAGGGCGATGATCCGCAGGCGCCCGCCGGAGCGTTCGTGGCAGGCCAGGGCCAAGGTCTGGAGGCGCTGCTGATTCCATGGATGGAGCACCCGGTCCACCTCCGCGGGCTCACCGCGGCGGCGATAGCCGGAGTAGGTCATGGCCAGATCCAGGGTCCGGGGCGGGCGGTCGTCCCAGAAACCGCCCAGGCCCATGGCGAAGTCCCGGTCATCGGGGTGGATCAGGCCCGAGCGGTAAAGGGCCTGCCACACGAGGCAGGCGCCTCCCTGGTCGTCCTCCCAGTAAGGCACGGGGCGCCGCAGGGCGGAATCGTCGGCGAAGCCCCCCACGAGCAGGAGGTGGATGGGGCCGGATTCGGGGAACCGGGTGGGCAGGTCGATGGGCGCGAAGGTGCGGCGGTCGGGGTGGGCCGGTTCGGCCTCGGGGGCCCGCCGGTCAGGCTCAGGCGTGGCGCTGTGGACGGTGGCGAGACGGGACCCCTGCTCGGTGGCCTGGACGATGAGGCGGCCCAGTTCCAACCGTTCGAGGATTTCCTCGTAGGCGAACTCGGCGGTATCCACGGAGCGGGGCTCCCGGGTGCGGCGGGATTCCATGGGCTCAGCTCCGGCCGATGGCGAAGACGTCCGCGGCCCACTCCACCCAGTATTCCTCGCTGGTCTGGTGACCGCCCTTCACCAGGCTGAGCTGATCCCGGCTGGGCTCTGGCAGGCTCAGGATGGGCACGCCTTCCATGCCGTACATGATGGCGCTCATCATGAAGCGGGCCGCCTCGCCCAGGGTGACGACCTTCAGGCGCCCCATGCTGCGGGCGTGGGCTTCCTGGACGAGGGTCTGCAGGCGGTTTTGGTTCCACGCCTTGATCATCGCTGCGAAATCCACGATCTCGCCCCGGCGGGAGAAACCCGCGTAGCTCATGGCCACGCCCTGGGTGCGGGGCGGGTCCAGTTCCCAGAAGCCGCCCTGGCCCAAGGCGAAGGCCGCGGCATCCTTGCGGTGCACGAGCCCCGCCTTGGCGAGGGCCATCCAGATGAGGGCGCCGCCGTTATCGTCATGCCAGAAGGGCACGGGGGCCCGGAGGGTCACCTCATCCGCGAGTCCTCCGACCACCAGGAGGAGGATGGGGCCCTGCTCCGGGAAGAGCGTGGGCACGGCCACGGGGTTGAAGTGGCGGCGATCCCCCTCCACCGGGGCGGCTCCTTCGCCTTGGCGGCGCTCTTCCTGGGGCGCGGCCACGTGGGTGATCTGGAGGCGACTGCCTTCGGCGGTGGCGAGCACCTGCAGCCGGCCCATCTCCAGGCGGCTCTGGATCTCCTCCAGGGAGAACTCGGCGGTATCCCGGGGGGAGGGCTCCGCCTTGCCCCGCAGCGCCGCATCCAGGCTTGACCTGGACATCCGAGGCTGGGTCTTGGAGGGATCTCCCGAGGGGTGGTCCATGGATGCTCCGCCGATCTCAGCTTATCGGGCCACGGGGCCAGGAGTTGACCCTGGAGGGTGTGGCTGGGCTTAAATCGGCAGGCGAGGGTGGCGGTCAGGGTTCCGCCGGAGCCTCGCAGTGCTCTCCGCGGCAGCACTCGTCGGCATTGATGCCACACGCCGCGCACTGGCCGTGGCCATGCACCCAGATGAGGGGCGCGATGGCTCCGCACCACAGGCAGTGTCGATCCCCTCCGGACTCACCCATGCCCCCAGTCTACCGATTGACCGCTGGTAACCGTTGCGAAGGGCCATGCTCCTTTCCCAAACTGCTTGAAATCCCGAGGATGCCCCATGTCTCTCACCGTCGACGCCATTTTTGACCGCATGAACGGCCTGTTCCTGGCCGACCGGGCCACCGGCGTGAAGGCCTCCGTGGCCTACAAGGTGACGGGCCCCGGTGGCGGCGACTTCACCTGCATCGTGGCCGACGGGGCTTTCTCCCTGGTGAAGGGCGAAGCCAGGGCCGATGCCCAGGCCACGGTCACCATTTCCGCCGACGACTGGATCGCCCTCAACGAGGGGCGGCTGGATCCCATGGCGGCCTATATGAGCGGCAAGCTCAAGGCCAGCGGGGATCAGAACCTGCTCATGAAATTCCCCAAGCTTTTCAAGCGTCCGGCCAACACGGCCGGCTCGGGCATCCCCTTGGCGGAGCTGGTCCCCGCCCAGCTGGGGAAGCTCACCCAGGCCTTCCAGGTGGTGGTGGGCGACCAGGCCTGGGGTAGCGGTGCCGTGCTGAAGGGCGACGAAGCCGCCGTGCGGGGCCTCATCGAGGGCCGCGTGGAACCCGGGCCCGCCCTCCTGGGCGGCCAACTGGCCTTCGCCGGCGACATGGCCCTGTTGCGCGGGGCCTGGGCCACCTGGAGCGCCGATCCCGTGAAGCCCCGCAAGCCCAAGCGTCCCGGCATGCTCCAGCTGGTGGGCATGTGGATCAAGGGGAAGCTGGGGCTCGGTTAACCCCTGGGCCCCATCAGCTGCAGCGGAACCGGAAGGCCAGCCGGTTCCCGGCTTCATTGAAGTCCAGGCCGCTGGTGAGGGCCTGGATGAGGCTGAGGCCGCGCCCACTGGGCCGGTTGCCCATGCGCTGGCCCTCCAACCAGGTGCGCCAGTCGAAGCCCAGGCCGCTGTCCTCGACGGTGATCTCCACCTCCTGGATCCGGCGGGTCACGGGTTGGTGCCACATGCGGATCTCGATGCGGATCCGTCCCTGCTTCAGGTCGGCCAGGCGTGTGCGCTTCTCGGCCTCGTAGGCCTCGAAGCCGTTGTCCTTCAAGCTGGAATCCAGTCCAAGCACTCCGTGGTCCAGGGCGTTGGTGAGGGCCTCCGTGATGAGGAGGGCCAGGGTAGCGGTGTCACCTGAGCCCAGGTGGTTGTGGGCCACAAATGTCATCAGATCCGGAATGAGGTCGCCCAGGCTGTGCAATACGGGGTGAAGTTCGGTGACGAGCCCCAGCCCCGCCTCCAGCTCCGGGGCGCCGTCCGGGCAAGCCTCCGCGGGGACGGGGAAGGCGAGGCTGGGCTCCGGGACCTCCCAGAGGCACCACGTCACGTCGTCCAGCTGCTCGGCGGCATCGCCCACCTCGCCGACGATGGCGGCCTTGATGAAGTCCCGGTGGGCCTCCAGGGAGCGGTCGGCCCCCGCCTTGAGCAGTTCCAGGATGGTCGCCTCGGTGTCCCAAAGCTCCAACAGGCCGTCGCTGTAGAAGAGCAGGCGGTCGCCCACCTGCACCTCCACCTCCTCCACGGGCACGGGAGCCGTGCTCACGATGACGCCGGCGGGAAGGCTGCGAGAAGGGAAGTCTCGGATGGCGCCATCCCGCTTCCGCCAGAGGTAGGCGTCCGGCATGCCGGCATTGAGGATCGAGAGCTGGCCATTCACGGTGTCCAGGCGCACGATGCCGAGGCAGACGAAGCGCCCCGTGGGGAGCATGCGGCGCAGCTTCTGGTTCGTCTCCCGGTAGATGCTCTCCAGGGGGATGTTGCGGCCCGCCATGGTGAGGAAGGCCTCGACCACGGGGATCGTACTGATGCCCGCCGTGAGGCCGTGGCCCGTGGCATCGCAGATGAGGCCGTAGTGCACATCGGGCAGCCCCTGCTTCCAGGTGCAGGCGTCCCCGTTGATGCGGCGGGTGGGCAAGGTTTCCATGCAGAAGGACGCGGGCATGGCCTTGATGCCGGGCTCCAGGAGGCGCCCCAGCACGTGCTTCGCGATGCCCAGTTCCTCGTCGTCCCGGGCCTTGGCTTCGGCGAGGCCCCGGTGCAGCACCACCAGGTCGGCGATGGCGTTCACCCGGCAGCGAAGCTCGTCGGGCTCGAAGGGTTTGGTGATGAATTCGATGGCCCCCGCTTCCAGGCTCTCCTGGAGGAGTCCCGCCTTCCCGCCGCCCGTGAACATCACCAGGGGCACGTAGGTCTTCAGGCCCTTGGCCCGGATGGCCCGGATCAACTCCAGCCCGTTCATCACGGGCATGTCGTAGTCCGTGAGGACGAGGTCGGGATGTTCCCGCTCGAAGAGCTCGAGGGCCTGACCGCCATCCATGGCCTGGATCACCTCGAAGCCCTCCTGCTGGAGGACCACGGCGGCCAGGGCCTGGAGCAGCGCATCGTCCTCGGCGAGGAGGACCTTCAGGGCGGGCATGGGGCGGTGCTACTGGCGGATTTCGAAGAGCCGATCGAACTGCACCACCTTCAGGATGGTCTGCACGCTGGGGCTGGGGCGGCGCAGGGCCACCTTGATGCCCTTCGTCTCGGCACGCTCCCGGAGGAGGAGCAGCATGCCCAGGGAACTGCTGTCCATGTAGGTGACGCCGCCCAGATCGATGACCACCTGCTTCACGCCGCCCTCCTCGAGGAAGGGGTAGACGGTGGTCTTGAAGGTCTGGTGGTGCTCGAAGGTCAGGCGACCCTCCATCCGGACGGTGACGGTATCGCCTTCGCGGGAGGTCTGGAAATTCATGGGCTGCTCCTTGGGGGCCCTATCGGCGGGGGGTGATCCGGGCTTTTGGACGGGCATTCCGAGGTGTGACCGGGGCCCAGACCGTTATCCTGGAGGGGCCATCCCGCGCTCCGATGGCGGCCACGGGGCCGTAGGGCGTGCCGAGGGAATGCCCCCTCCTCCCTGTGCGAGATCCCCATGCCCCACGCCGCCCGGCTGCTGCCCCTGCTGGCCGTCGCCGCCCTCCCCGCCCATGAGCCGGGCAGCCTCTCGGGGCGGGTGAAGGATCCGGCCGGGCGGCCCCTGGGGGGGATCCTGGTCCGGCTGGAGGGGGGCGAAGCCCGGTCCCTCCGCACCGATGCCCAAGGGAGCTACGCCTTCCGACGCCTGCCGCCGGGACGCTACACCCTGGAGCTGAGCCACCCGGCCTTCCAGGGGCTCCGGCGGGCGGTGGTGATGGGCGCGGGGCACGGCCTGGCCCTGGATCTCACGCTCCATCCCGCCATCCCCAGCGCCTCCGTGGAGGTGACGGAGAAGGGGGGCTTCGTGGGGCTCACGGATCTGGACGCGCCCCTGAACCACCTGTTGGGCATCGCTGACACGGCCAGCGAGGGGGTGATCACCTCGGAGCGCCTGGAGCGACGCGCTTACCAGCGGCCTGGGGATCTGCTGGAAGCGGTGCCCGGGCTCCTCATCAGCCAGCACAGCGGCGAGGGCAAGGCCAACCAGTACTACCTCCGGGGCTTCAACCTGGACCACGGCACGGACCTCGCCCTCTCCGTGGCGGGCATGCCCGTGAACCAGCCCACCCATGCCCACGGGCAGGGCTACGCGGACCTCAGCTTCCTCATTCCGGAGCTGGTGCAGAGCCTGCAGTACCGCAAAGGCGCCACCGCCGCGGAGGAGGGGGATTTCGCCGCCGCGGGCAGCGTCCGCGTGGACTTGATGCGCACGCGGGATCGGGGCTTCGGGCAGCTGGAAGCGGGGAGCTTTGGGTACCGGCGGGCCCTGGGGGTCGGGGCGGTGCCCGTGGGCGGTGGGAGCCTGCTCCTGGCGGGTGAGGGCGTGCACAACGACGGCCCCTGGGACGTGGCGGAGGACTACCGCAAAGCCAACGTCCTCCTGGGCTGGTCCCGCGCCTTCGGCGACCAGCAGGTGGCCCTCACGGCCATGAGCTACGACGGCCGCTGGAACGGAACGGACCAAGTGCCTCGCCGGGCCTGGGCCCAGGGGCTCATCGGCCCCTACGGCTCCCTGGATCCCTCCGATGGGGGTGGGGCCTTCCGGCGCTCGCTCTCCTTGCAGTGGCAACGGAAGCGACCGGGGGGCCAGGACCAGGCCGAGGCCTACGTCATCCAGTCCCAGCTGCGGCTCTTCTCCAACTTCACCTACTTCCTGGACGATCCCCTGCGCGGGGACCAGTTCGAGCAGTTCGATCGCCGCGTCACCTCCGGATTCAAGGCCACCCGCAGCTGGGATCTGTCCCTGGGGGATCAGCCCCTGCAGCTGCTCGCGGGGGTGCAGGCGCGGCAGGATCTCATCGCGGGCCTGGGCCTCTACCACACCCAGGCCCGGGTCCGCCTCGAGGCCCTGCGGGAGGACCAGGTGAAGCAGGCCACGGGGGCCCTCTTTCTCCAGGCCAAGGTGCAGTGGAGCGAGTGGGCCCGCGGCAGCTTCGGCCTCCGGGGGGACCGCGCCCGCTTCGAGGTGGCGGCTGGGGATCCGCAGAACGCCGGGGTCGCCGGAGCGGGTTGCCTCAGCCCCAAGCTGAACGTGGCCCTGGGCCCCTGGCACGACGCGGAGCTCTACCTGGCCTGGGGCGAGGGCTTCCACAGCAACGACGCCCGCGGCACTACCCTCTCCGTGGATCCTCGGACGGGGCTCCCCGCGAACCGCGTGACGCCCCTGGTGAAGGCTCGGCAGGCGGAAGTGGGGCTCCGGGCCATGCCGGTGCCCGCCTGGCACACGACCGTGGCCTGCTGGCGCCTGGACCTGGACTCCGAGCTGGTCTTCGTGGGCGACGCCGGCACCACGGAGCCCGCCCGCCCGAGCCGCCGGGAGGGCCTGGAGTGGTCCAACGAGTGGCAGAGCGGCACCATGTGGGCCCTGACCTTCGACTGGGCGCTGACCCGCGCCCGCTTCCCGGACGGGGATCCGGCCGGCGATCACATCCCCGGCGCCGTGGACCGCGTGGGCAGCCTGGGGTTCGTGCTGCGCCCCGGCTCCGGTTGGCAGGCGGGGCTTCAGGTGCGCCATGTGGGGGCCCGGGCCCTGGATGAATCCGGAGCGGTGCGCTCCCAGCCGGCCACCCTCCTCACTGCGGACCTCCGCTGGAAGGCCTCCGCGCGGTGGGAGGGCCATGCGGAGGTCTTCAACCTCGCCGATCGGCGGGCCAGCGACATCGATTACTTCTACGCATCCCGGCTCCAGGGCGAGCCCGCGGGGGGTGTGGCGGACGTCCACACCCACCCCCTGGAGCCCTTCAGCCTGCGCCTCGGGCTGACCTTTCGGTACTGACTACTCCTCGGACTTGCCGTACTTCTCGTCGGTCTCAGCCAACTTCCAGGCACGCCCATCCTTCGTGAAGCGGGCGTGGCGCTGCGTGGTGCCGCCCACCTTGGCGTTGGGGTAGCGGAGCTGGAAGGCGGGGAAGAGGGCGTTGGGCTCCTCCAGCCGGATCTGGTAGGTGACCCGAGTCTCGGCATCACGGACATCGTTGCGGAGGGCGCGGTCGAAGACGGCCTTGGCCACCGGAACCCGGAAGGCCTGGGGCAGGGGCTGGATGGTAGGCGGGGCCCCCGGCTTGAGCTTGGCGGTGAAGGTGACCCGGCCCTTCATGTCGGGGGCGGACGCCTCGAACCACCCGCTGGCGGATAGGTTCTCGGCCAACCCCTTGAGGCGCAGGCCCTCGGCGCTGCCGCTGGGGGCGCCGGCCTGCTCGGGGACCCGGAGCATCACCGTCACGGGATAGTGGGTGCGCAGCTGGGACTCGGCGTCGGCCTTTTCCAGCTTGGAATTTCCGCAGGCCAAGGAGAGGGCCAGAAGCGAGGGGGCATATAGGTTCTTCACGGTTTGGCGCATGGCGGAAGGATGCCACACTAGGGGGATGGTCGAGATCTTGGATCTGGAATCCCGCCTTTTGAAGGCCACCCGAGACGCCGTGGGCGGGGCGCAGGCCTATGTCTGCTTCTCCGGGGGCATCGACAGCACCCTCGTGTTGGCCGCGAGCCTGAAGGCCGGCCTGCCGACCACCGCCGTGCTGGCCGTGGGGCCCAGCCTCGCCCGCAGTGAGCGGGCCGAAGCCCATGCCCTCGCCGGGCACCTGGGCGTGGAAATCCTCGAACTGGAGGCGGGCGAAGCCGACGTGGCCGGCTACCGCGCCAACCAGGGCGACCGCTGCTACTTCTGCAAGTCGAGCCTCTACGGCGTGGCTGAGGCGCTGGCGGCCCAGCAGGGCCTCCAAGGGGTGCTGCTCAACGGCACCCAGGTGGAGGACCTCGGCGACCACCGCCCGGGCCTCAAGGCGGCCCAGGAGCACGCCGTGAAGAGCCCCCTGGTGGAGGCGGGCTTCCGGAAGGCGGACATCCGCACCCTGGCCCACGCCTGGGGCCTGCCCAACGCCGACAAGGAGGCCTCGCCCTGCCTGGCCAGCCGCTTCCCCGTGGGCACCGAAGTGACCCCCGAGCGCCTGAAGCAGGTGGAGGCCATGGAGGAGTTCCTCCGGACCAAGGGCCTCTGGCCCGCCCGCGCCCGCTGGCACGAGTCCGTGGTGCGGCTGGAGCTGCTCCCAGAGTCCATGCTCCTCGCCCTGCAGGAACCCCTCCGCTCCGAGATCGAGCGGGCCGCCTGGCGCGCCGGCTTCCGCTTTGCTGCGGTGGACCTCGGGGGCATCCAGAGCGGTTCGCTGTCCAAGGCCCTGAATGAGGTGAGTGCTTGAGGCCGCAGCAGGGAGGCTCCAGCTCCGCGAGCTTCGTGAGCGGGAGCACGCTCCAGCGGAGCGTGCGTCAGCAGGAGCGGAGGGCCACCGGCGCGAAGCGGCGGCCCGAAGGGCGCCGCACAGGAGGTGCGGCGTGAACGCAGAGGTTCGCTGGGATCATTCCCGTGAAGGCCGCACGGGCATCCCCGAAGTGATCTTTGGCCCAGGCAAGACCGTGGCCCAGGTGGTCACTCTGTTCCAGGAAGCCGAGGGCTTCCGCTTCGCCACGCGGCTGAACGAAGCACAGATGGCCGCCCTGGAAGGCGTAGCCACGGTGGATCCCGTGTCCCGTACCGCCGTGAAGGAGCCCCGACCCCTGCGGCATCAGCCCCCCGTGGCGGTCATCACCGCCGGCACCGGCGACATCCCCTGGGCCACGGAGGCCAAGGCCGTGCTGGAGGCCCTGGGCCATCCGGCCAAGGCCTTCTTCGACGTGGGCGTGGCGGGCCTCCACCGCATGCAGGCGATCCTCCCCGAGCTGCGCGAGTGCCCCGTGGTCATCGTTTGCGCCGGGATGGAGGGCGCGCTGCCCTCGGTGCTCGCCGGCCTCATTGATGCTCCCCTCATCGCCGTGCCCACCCCCATCGGCGCCGGTATCAGCGAAGGCGGCACCGTGGCCCTCCATGGCATGCTCGCCAGCTGCAGCCCCGGCATCGCCGTCGTCAACATCGGCAACGGCTTCGGGGCCGCGTGTATGGCCATTAAGTTCATGAATCGGATGGGTTTACTGAATACACAGAGGTGAGCAGAGAAGCAGAGGTGAGCAGAGAACTGATTTTGTTTTTCTCTGCTCACCTCCCATCCTCTGCTCACCTCTGCGTGTTCAGTAAAAGCTAAGACTCGTGCGCTTCCTGATGCACATCCAGGACCGCCCGTCCCGAGGGGTCGACCATCTTCTGGAAGGCGGCGTCCCACTTGAGGGCGGTCTCCGTGCTGCAGGCGACGCTGCGCTCCCAGGGGACGCAGGCGGCGCAGGTGGCGCTGGGGAAGTGCTGCTCGAAGAGTTGCCGGTAGAGGTAGGCCTCCTTGGTCTCCGGGGTCTTGAGGGGGAAGCGCTCGGAGGCGCTGGCGAGCATGGCGTCGCTCACGGCCTTCTCGGCGGTGTCCTTGAGGGCCTGGATCCAGGCATAGCCCACGCCGTCGCTGAATTGCTCCTTCTGGCGCCAGAGCACTTCGTCGGGCACGTAGCCCTTGAAGGCTTCCCGGAGGGGCCACTTCTCGATGGGGCGGGTCCGCGGGGCGTTGCGGGGCACCTTCACCTCGGGATCCAGGGCCATGGCCACGTCCAGGAATTCGCGGTCCAGGAAGGGTACGCGGGCCTCCACGCCCCAGGCCGCGCTGGCCTTGTTGGCCCGGGCGCAGTCGTAGAGGTGCAGCTTCTGGAGCTTCCGCACGGTCTCCTCGTGGAGTTCACGACCATCCGGGGCCTTGTGGAAGTAGAGGTAGCCGCCGAAGATCTCGTCGGCGCCCTCGCCGGAGAGCACCATCTTGATGCCCATGGCGCGGATCTTCCGCATCAGCAGGTACATGGGGGTGGAGGCCCGGATGGTGGTGATGTCGAAGGTCTCCAGGTGGTGGATCACCTCGGAGAGGGCATCGAGCCCCTCCTGCACGGTGAAGTGGATCTCGTGGTGCACGCTGCCGATGTGCTCGGCCACCTTGCGGGCGGGGGCCAGATCCGGGGCCCCTTCGAGGCCGATGGCGAAGGAGTGGAGGCGGGGCCACCAGGCCGGTTCCGTGTCGCCGGATTCGACGCGGGCGCCGCTGTAGCGGGCGGCGATGGCGGCGATGATGGAGGAGTCCACACCACCGGAGATGAGCACGCCGTAGGGCACGTCGCACATGAGCTGGCGGTGCACGGCGGCCTCCAGGGCCTCCCGCACCCGGGCGGGGTCGTAGGGCGCCGAGGGCAGGACCCCGGGCTCGGCCCAGGCGGGCGTGAAATAGCGCTGGAAGCCCTTCTCGGCTTCGTGGCCCAGGTAGTAGTGCCCCGGGGGCACCTCGCGGATGCGCTCGCAGGTGCCCACCAGGGCCTTCATCTCCGAGGCGACGTGGAGCCGTTCCTCGCGGTCCCAGCCCACGTAGAGGGGCACCACGCCCATGGGGTCCCGGGCGATGAGGAAGGTCTTCCGGGCCGGGTCATGGAGCACGAATGCGAAGATGCCGTTCATGCGGTTCAGGAAAGCCGCCGGCGTCTCCTCATCCCAGAGATAGAGGATCACTTCGCAGTCGGAGGCCGTCTGGAAGGCATGGGGCTTCCGCAGCCCCTGGCGCAGCGCCTGGTGGTTGTAGATCTCGCCGTTCACGGCGAGGACCGCGCCCGTGGCGGTGTCCACCAGGGGCTGGGCCCCGTGCTCCACATCCACGATGGCCAGGCGCTCATGAACGAGGATGGCCGTGGCGTCGCTGTGGATGCCGCTCCAGTCGGGCCCGCGGTGCCTGAGCTTGCGGGACATGGCCAGGGCCCGGGTCCGCAGCTCCGTGTGCGGAGCCTGGGAGGGATCGAGGTTGAGGAGGGCGAGGATGCCGCACATGGGGTGCTCCTGGGAAATGGGGACAAGAAAAAACCCCCGATCGCGCTCGCGAATCGGGGGTGGTGTCGGTGCCGAGGTATCGGGTCTAGCCCACGTCCTCACCGGCCCACGCGCGATCCGCGCGAAGGAGCCGATTATTCAGATTGAAGGAGGGGGTGAAGGACATGGGACTTCCGTAGACCGAGACTAGAGGTATCGGCCAACGGATTGCAAGGCTAAAGGGCCCCGGCGGCGCCGGACCTGAAATATTCCCTGGAATTCGGGGCCTTCAGGCAAATCTGTGCACGAATCCCCTCCCTGGGCTCCCTAAAATGGAGGGTTCCCTGAGGTCCCCATGCACGCCGCCTTCAACGACCATCTCCTCAAGCAACTTTCCCAGCTGGAGGCCGAGGGCCTCTTCAAGCGGGAGCGGGTGATGACGAGCCCCCAGGGCGCCTGGGTGGAGGCCAACGGCAAGCGCGTGATCAACATGTGCGCCAACAACTACCTGGGGCTCTCGGGTCGCGAGGACCTGATCAAGGCCGCTCAGGAGGCCCTGCCCAAGCACGGCTTCGGGCTCTCCTCCGTGCGCTTCATCTGCGGCACCCAGGACATCCACAAGGAACTGGAAGCCAAGCTCTCGGCCTTCCTGGGCTTCGAGGACACCATCCTCTTCGGCTCCTGCTTCGACGCCAACGGCGGGGTCTTCGAGGCCCTGCTGGGCGAGGAGGACGCCATCATCAGCGACGCCCTTAACCACGCCTCCATCATCGATGGGATCCGGCTCTGCAAGGCCAAGCGCTTCCGCTACGCCAACTCCGACATGGCCGATCTGGAGGCCAAGCTGCAGGAGGCCGACGCCGCCGGGGCCCGCTTCAAGCTCGTGGTGACCGATGGCGTGTTCTCCATGGACGGCTACATCGCCAACCTGCCCGCCGTGTGCGATCTGGCCGAGAAGTACCACGCCCTGGTGATGGTGGATGACAGCCACGCCGTGGGCTTCATCGGCGAGAAGGGCCGGGGCACCCACGAGCACCACCATGTCATGGGCCGGGTGGACCTCATGACCGGCACCCTGGGCAAGGCCCTGGGCGGCGCCTCCGGCGGCTACGTGAGCGGCTCCAAGGCCATGGTGGACATGCTGCGACAGAAGGCCCGTCCCTACCTCTTCTCCAACACCCTGGCGCCCGTGATCACCGCCGTGAGCCTCAAGGTGCTGGACATGCTGGAGCAGGGCGACGCCCTCCGCCAGCAGCTCCGCGCCAACGCGCTGCATTTCCGCACTGAGATGACGAAGTTGGGCTTCAAGCTCCTGCCCGGCGAGCACCCCATCATCCCCGTGATGCTCTACGACGCCCCCCTGGCTCAGGAGTTCGCCAAGCGCCTGCTGGACGAGGGTGTGTACGTCATCGGCTTCTTCTTCCCCGTGGTGCCCAAGGGCCAGGCCCGCATCCGCACGCAGATGAGCGCCGCCCACACGATCCAGGACATCGACACCGCCGTGGCCGCCTTCGCGAAGGTGGGCCGGGACTTGGGCGTCATCCAGTAACCGCCGAAACGACCCCGAGGAGACGCTCATGAAAGCGCTGATCAAGTCCAAGGCCGAGGAAGGCATCTGGATCACGAACGATGCCCCCAAGCCCGAGATGGGGGTGCGGGACGTGATGATCCGGATCCACAAGACGGCCATCTGCGGCACGGACATCCACATCTACAACTGGGATGAGTGGAGCCAGAAGACCATCCCCGTGCCCATGGTGGTGGGCCACGAGTATTTCGGCATCGTGGAGAAGGTGGGCTCCGAGGTGGAGGCCTTCAAGCCCGGCGATCGCGTCTCCGGTGAAGGTCACCTCACCTGCCACTTCTGCCGCAACTGCCGCGCGGGCAAGCGCCACCTCTGCCGCAACACCACCGGCGTGGGCGTGAACCGGCCCGGCTCCTTCGCCGAATACCTGGTCATCCCGGCGGAGAACGTCTACAAGATCCCCGACAACATTCCGGATGACCTTGCCGCCATCTTCGACCCCTTCGGCAATGCCGTGCACACGGCCCTCTCCTTCGACCTGGTGGGCGAGGACGTGCTCATCACCGGCGCCGGCCCCATCGGCATCATGGCGGCCGCTGTG
>DATFAX010000020.1:0-11444 GCA_035254125.1 Holophagaceae bacterium
GCGACGGGGGTGAAGGTGGGCGAGCCCGTCTTCATCAGCGGCCACCCCGGCGCCACGGCGCGCCAGGAGACCCTGGCCCAGATGGCCTTCGCGCGGGACCATTCGATCCCCTTCAACCTCAAGAGCTGGCGCCGCCGCCGCGAGGCCCTCCTCCGCTACGGTGCCACCTCCGCCGAGGCCCGCCGTACCGTGCAGGACCAGGTCTACGGCCTGGAGAACAACCTCAAGCGCTGGGAGGGCTTCCTCCGCACGCTGCGGGACGCCGACAATTGGACCCGCCTGGAGAAGCAGGAGGCGGAGTTGAAGGCCGCCGTGGCCAAGCAGGGCGGCCGCACCGCCATGGCCGCTTGGGATGCCATTGCCCAGGCCGTGGATCGGGAGAAGGGCATGATGAAGCCCCGGGCCCTCGTGGGCACCTTGGGAAGCCAGACCCTCGCCTACGCCCTCCTCCTCGTCCAGGCCCAAGCGGAGCGGGCCAAGCCCAACGACCAGCGCCTGCCCGAGTTCTCGGAGGCCCGGCTCAAGAGCACCGAGGGACGCCTTTTCAATCCCAAGCCCATCGAGGTGGGGGTGGATCAGGCCCTCATGTTGAACGCCCTCCAGGAGGCCCAGGAGGTGTTGCCCAATCATCCCTTCACCAAGGCGGTCCTCAAGGGCCGCACCCCGGAGCAGGTGGTGGCCTCTGCCTTCGCTCACACCCGGATTCTGGACGTGGCCGAGCGGAAGCGGGTGTGGGAGCAGGGCGAAGGGGCGGCGCAGGACGAGATGCTCGCCCTGGCGCGGGCCATCGATCCCCTCGTGCGGGAACTCCGCAAGCAGTACGAGGACGAGGTGGACAGCATCTTCAAGGAACAGGGCGGCCGCCTGGCCCAGTCCCGCTTCACCCTCTACGGTCACGAGGCCTACCCCGACGCCACCTTCACCCTGCGGCTCTCCTACGGCAAGGTGGCGGGCTATCCCGCCAACGGCACCTGGCAGGCGCCCTTCACCACCTTCGCCGGGCTCTACGACCGCGCCTGGGGCATGGGCCCCGAGGCCGAGGGCGGGGCCTGGAAGCTCCCCCCGCGCTGGACGGAGGCCTGGAAGAAGCTCGACCTCACCACGCCTTACAACTTCGCCTACAGCGCGGACACCATCGGAGGGAACTCCGGTTCCCCCGTGGTCAACGCCCAGGGGCAGGTGGTGGGCCTCAACTTCGACGGCAATCAGGAGAAGCTGGGCAATCGGTACGTCTACGACCCGCGCACCATGCGGGCCGTGGCGGTGGACGCCCGGGCGATCCTCGAGGCCCTCACCAAGGTGTTCGACGCACCGCACCTGGTGCAGGAGCTGAAGGGCGCGAAGCCCTAAACCCCCAAGCCACTGATCCGAAGCCAGGGGGTCCGGACTCCCTGGCTTCGCGGCGTCAGCCCTGGGTGAGATTCAGGATCGAGCTGCCTGGAACTGGGGGAAAGCAAAATTTTCGGTTTGACGATGCCGGAAATTTCATGTAACAATATAAATTCAACAACCCATAGGGGACCCATGAAGAAGCAGCACCTCGCCGTTCTCGCCCTCTCCGGTCTGGCCCTGGCCGCCCAGGACCACTCCGTCTCCCTGCTCTACACCATGAGCAAGCCCAACGACTACACCGTGTCCGGTGGTGGTCCCAAGATCGAGACCGATACCTACAAGGGCATGGGCCTGCGTTATGGCCAGACCGTGGGCAAGGCCTTCGGCGGCGCCCGTCTCGACTTCGAGGGCACCTGGAAGCTGCGCACCAGCGGCCAGGACGTGAAGTTCGACGGCACCAACATCAACAGCGGCGGCACCACGTACGCCATGCGCCAGGAATCCCTGGGCCTGGGCCTCGCCGCCACCTGGACCAAGGTGGTCGACTTCGGCGCCGTGCTCGACCTCCGCAGCGAGACGACCTCCCTGCAGATCAAGGACAACTCCGGCACCCAGATGGACCTCGACCAGACCGCCATCCGTCCTTGGCTGGGCTTCCGCGTGGGTTACACCTTCGCGACCAAGTCCGTGAAGCCCACCGTCGGCTTCGAGTACGGCCTGCCCCTGACCAAGCGCGAGGGCGGCGAGCTCCAGACCGAGATCGACATGGCTCGCAAGCTCCGTCCCAAGTCCGAGATGACCCTCACCGCCGGCCTGCGCTTCTAATCCAGCGCTCGCAGGAACCGAAGGCCCCGGGCGACCGGGGCCTTCGCCGTTCAGGCGAAGCGGGCCGGATCCAGGGGGCTCGATCCGGGGTGCAGCAGCAGGCCCGCAGCCAACCGGCCCACGGCGAGGCCCGTGGTCATGCCGTGGCCTCCCAGGCCCGCCACCCAGAAGATGCGTGGATTCACGGGGTCCCATCCGATGACGAATTTCCGGTCCCGGGCGAAGGTGCGCAAGCCTGACCAGGCGCGGGTCACGGCGGCCTCCACCAGCTCGGGGGCGAGATCGGCGAGGCTCTTGCCCAGCCCCGGGAGCACCGAGGGATCCGTGTCCGGCTGCTGACCCGGGGCGGGGGGCGTCACCTCCACTTCGTCGCAGGGACAGAGCAGGAGCCCGCCACTTTCGGGGCGCAGGTAGAGGGGGCGGTCGACCCACCAGGCCCAGGGGGCCTCCACGTGCCAGGCGTGATCGCTCCATACGAGGTGGCGTCGCAGGGGGCGGAAGGCGGGATCCACACCCCCGGCCATGCGGCCGAGCTCGCCGGCCCAGGCCCCCGCGGCGTTGACGAGGGTGGAGGCGAGGATCGTGGATCCATCGTCCAGCGTGGCCAGGAGCCCGTCCGCCTGGGGTTCCAGGCTCCGGAGCCCCAGGCCAAAGGTGAGGGTGGCGCCGGCTTCCCGGGCCAGGCGCGCGCAGTGGCCCAGCAGGCCGTGGGTGTCGATGACGCCGTCCGAGGGGATGGCGAGGTGGGCCTCGGCGTGGAGCCCCGGCAGACCGGCACCGGGATGACGATGGACCTCCAAGCCGAAGGCCTCGGCTTCTGCTTGGAGGGGGTCCAGGGCCGGGGCCTCCGCCGCGAGCAGTCGCCCGCCGCGGGTGTCCAGGAGCCCGGCTTCGGCCAAGGCATTGCGCCCTTCAATGGCCAGGGCCGTGTGCTCCGGGCGGCCCGTGAGCTGACGGCCGATGGCGGCATTGCGGCCGCTGCTGTGGAAGCCGGGATGCAGTTCCCGCTCCACCAGCCGCACGGACCGGCCGCTGCTCCGAAGGGCCGCCGCGGTGGCGAGACCGGCGATGCCGCCGCCCACGATCAGGATGTCAACGCGCTCCACGTTCAACTCAGCTCCCCCCCGAGGATGGCACGAGCGGGGGGCTTCCCGGGTCACGGCCTCGTGGGGAAGGGACTTCCGTCGCCGCGGGACCGGGCCATAGTGGGAGGCATGAGCGAAGCGCCCCGCCATCCCTGCCGTCTCATCGTGCTCACCGGAGGCCCCGGTGCCGGCAAGACCGCAGTGCTCGAAGTGCTCCGTCGGAATTTCGGAGGCCAGGTCACCGTCCTGCCCGAGGCGGCGAGCATCCTCTTCAAGGGTGGCTTTCCTCGGGGGCACCTGCCCGGCGAACGGAGGTGCGCCCAGAGGGCCATCTTCCACGTTCAGCGGCAGCTGGAGCGCCTGGCCTTGGAGGACGGCCCCCACCTCGTGGCCCTCTGCGATCGGGGCACCGTCGATGGCGTGGCCTATTGGCCGGGCGACCCCGCGGGATTCTGGAAGGACATGGGCACGGATCGGGAATCGGAGATCGCGCGCTACCATGCGGTGATCCACCTACGGACGCCCACCGACATCGCCGGCTACGACCACAGCAATCCGGTCCGCCATGAGAGCGCCACGGAGGCCGCCGCCATCGACCAGGCCATCCACACGGCCTGGGAGGGCCATCCCCGGCGCTACACCGTGGAGAGCACCGAGGATTTCATGGACAAGGTGGTGCGGGTGCTGGCCCTCATCGCCGGGGAGATGCCGGGGCGTCACCACATCCACGCGCAGGTTCCCGGTGTGGTGAGGGAGCCGTGAGCGACCTGCCTGAAGTGGGCCTCCTCCTGCTCACGGGGGGGCGGGGCGAACGCCTGGGGGGCCCCAAGCACGACCGCCCCCACCCCCTGGGCGGCACCTGGGGCGGGCACATGGTCCGCGTCTATGAAGCCGTCTTCCCCGGAGGGCCGGTGGAGCTCCTGGGGGAGGCCCTGCCGGACCGCCCGGAACTGCCCCGGATGGAGGATCCCCGCGAGGGGCCCGCCGTGGCGCTCAGGGCCTGGGCGGCGGGAGGAGGGGCAGGGCGGGCCCGCCGCTGGTGGGTGGTGGCCTGTGACCTGCCCCGCTGGAGCCCCGGCGACCTCCTGACCTGGTGGCGACTGGCCCAGGCGGTGGACCCCCGGGCGGAGGCCTGGGTGGTGGCCGAGGTGGAAGGTCGACTCCAGCCCCTGGGGGGGTTCCTGCCCGGGGCCTTGGTCCGGCGCCTTCGCGGCCTGGAGGACGCTCGGCTCGGGGGGCTGTGGGCGGCCCTGCCTGGCCACAAGGTTTCAACCCAGGGGCTCCACTGGGTGGACGTGGATGATCCGGAGGGCTTGGAACGGTTTCTTCGAAGCCCGGTTTGATCCAAGAGGGGGCTTGAAATCTAAGGGAACCCGCATGCTTTCTTGCTCCCGGTGTGATCACGCTAAAAGACAAAGTGATCCGAATCACGGGTGCTAGACCCGATAACTGGGAAGCTTTTTCGAGGAGGCCAGTGGATTTCCCGTTCCAGGGAGCCGCTGGCTGAGCCTGGACCGCATGGGGCGGTCCTCTTTTCGGCTCGATTAAGGATCAATTAGTCCTTTTAGGGGGATCCGATGTTCAAGGGGAAGGGCAGGGGGCGCGTGATGCTGACCCTGGCCCTCGTGTCAGTGGGCCTCGCGGCCCAGGACGCCGAGGCCCAGTTCAAGAAGCAGTGCATGAGCTGCCACACCGTGGGTGCCGGGGCGAAGGTGGGTCCCGACCTCAAGGGCCTGACCACCCGTCGCACCAAGGACTGGGCCACGGGCTTCATGATGGCCCCCGGCAGCTACCTCGACCGCGGCGATGCCACGGCCACGGAGCTCATGAAGGCCGCCAACGGCGTGAAGATGCCCGACCTCGGGATCTCCGCGGCTGAGGCCGACGCCCTATGGAAGATGATCGACGAGGCCACCAAGTCCGGGAAGGTACTCGGCAGCGCCGGCATCGCCCGGCCCGTGACCGCCGCGGACATTGCCCGGGGGCGGCAGCTCTTCGAGGGCCGAATCCGCTTCGCCAAGGGCGCCCCCGCCTGCCTCTCCTGCCACAGCGCCTCCAACGCCGGCTTCGCGGGCGGCGGCGGCCTGGGTCCCGACCTCACGGCCGTGAGCGGCAAGATGGGCAAGGGGCTCGCTAGCGCCATCGAGACGCCCGCCTTCCCCACCATGCAGAACGTCTTCGCCCAGGCCCCCCTCACGGCGGAGGAGGCGTTCCAGGTGGCCGCGTTCCTCGGCAGCGTGAGCAAGGAACCCCCGGCGAAGAAGGACATCCTGCTGCCCATCGTCGGCCTCGTGGGGCTCGTGGGTGGTCTGCAGATCAGCCGCATCGTGGCCCGCCGCCGGTTTAAGGGCGTGCGTTCCCAACTGAAGCCCAAGGCCTGAGGAGTCGACGATGAGCACGAAGACGAGCCACTGGATCACCGACATCATCGATCCCGAGAAGCGCTCCTGGGAGGACTTCTACCGGAACCGGTGGCAGCACGACAAGGTGGTGCGCAGCACCCACGGTGTGAACTGCACCGGCAGCTGCAGCTGGAACATCTACGTGAAGGAAGGGATCGTCACCTGGGAGTTCCAGGCTGTGGACTACCCCGAGCTGGAAGCGGGCATCCCCCCCTACGAGCCCCGCGGCTGCCAGCGCGGCATCTCCTTCAGCTGGTACCTCTACAGCCCCATCCGCGTGAAGTACCCCCTCGTGCGCGGGGCCCTCATGGACCTGTGGGAGGAAGCCAAGACCAAGTCCTCCGATCCCGTGGAAGCCTGGGCCTGGCTGCAGGCCGACCCCGAGCGCCGAGCCCGCTACCAGCGCGCCCGCGGCAAGGGCGGCTTCCGCCGCACCTCCTGGGACAAGGCCCTGGAGCTCGTGGCCGCCTCGAACATCCACACGGTGAAGGCCCACGGTCCCGACCGCGTGGTGGGCTTCAGCCCCATCCCCGCCATGTCCATGCTCAGCTACGCGGCCGGCAGCCGCTACCTCCAGCTCCTGGGCGGTGTGAACCTGAGCTTCTACGACTGGTACTGCGACCTGCCGCCCTCCAGCCCTGAGATGTGGGGTGAGCAGACGGACGTGAACGAGAGCGCCGACTGGTACAACGCCAAGTACCTGGCGGTCATGGGCGCCAACCTCAACATGACCCGCACCCCGGACTGCCACTTCGCCGCCGAGGCCCGCCACAACGGAACGAAGATGGTGGTGTTCAGCCCCGACTTCAACCAGGTGGCCAAGTACGCGGACGAGTGGATGGCCCTTCACCAGGGGCAGGACGGCGCCTTCTGGATGGCCGTGAACCACGTGATCCTCACGGAGGCCCACCACCAGAAGCAGGTGCCCTACTTCATGGATTACATGAAGAAGTACACCGACGCCCCCTTCCTCGTGGAGCTCACGCCCATCGAGGGCGGCTACCGCCCCGGCCAGCTCCTCCGCGCGGGGACCATGGACCGCTACAAGGACGAAGAGCACGGCGAGTGGAAGTTCCTCATGTGGGACGAGACCACCAACACACCCAAGATGCCCAAGGGCAGCATGGGTCACCGCTGGGGCAAGGAACAGGGCGTCTGGAACCTCCTCCTGGAGGACAAGGACGGATCGGCCATCGCCCCCAAGCTCACCTTCCTCGGCGATGCCGCCGTCCAGGTGCAGTTCGACGACTTCGCCGAGGACACCACGCTCATGCGCGGCGTGCCCGTGAAGAAGCTGAAACTGTCGGACGGCACGGAGACCGTCGTCACCACCGCCTACGACTTGCTTATGGCGCAGTTCGGCGTCAACCGCGGCCTGGAAGGCGCCTACCCCGCCTCCTACGACGTGGAGAACGCCCCCTACACGCCCGCCTGGCAGGAGAAGAAGACGGGCCTGAACCGCAAGGACTGCATCCGCTTCGCCCGCGAGTGGGCCCGCACTGCCGAGCTCACCGAAGGCAAGTGCATGGTCATCATCGGGGCCGGCATCAACCACTGGTACCACAACAACCTGATCTACCGCGCCGCCCAGCAGGCCCTCGTCTTCACGGGCTGCGTCGGCCGGAACGGCGGCGGCCTCGCCCACTACGTGGGCCAGGAGAAGCTGGCCATGGTGGGCTCCTGGAGCGCCATCGCGCTGGCCAAGGACTGGATGCCCGCCCAGCGGCTCATGAACGGCCCCAGCTTCCACTATGTCCACAGCGACCAGTGGCGCTATGAGAAGGAGTTCAGCCAGTACCACCCCACCCCCGACGGCAGCCCGCTGACCCAGGGGCACACCATGAACATGCAGACCCTGGCCGTGCGCAACGGCTGGCTGCCCTTCTACCCCCAGTTCGACACCAACCCCGTCGAGCTCGTGAAGGAGGCCAAGCGCAAGGGCGCGAAGGATGAGCAGGGCGTGGTGGACTTCACCGTGAAGTCCCTCAAGGACCGCAGCCTCAACTTCTCCGTGGATGATCCCGACGCCGAGGTGAACTGGCCCCGGGTGTGGTTCATCTGGCGCGGCAATGCCATCGGCACCAGCGCCAAGGGCCACGAGTTCTTCCTCAAGCACTACCTGGGCACCCACAGCAACGCCATCGCCGAGGAAGTGGCCGAGGGCACGCTGAAGGACGTGGTGTGGCGTCCCGCCGCCGAGGGCAAGTACGACCTCGTGGTTGACCTCAACTTCCGCATGGATACCTCCGCCCTCTACAGCGACGTGGTGCTCCCCACCGCCTCCTGGTACGAGAAGTGCGACCTCAACACCACGGACATGCACGGCTTCATCAATCCTCTGGCGGCCGCCGTGCCCCCGGTGTGGGAGTCCAAGAGTGACTGGGACATTTTCAAGGCCGTGGCCAAGAAGGTCTCCGAGCTCTCCCAGACCCACCTGCCCAACCCCGTGGAGGACCTCGTCTCCAGCCCCCTGTCCCACGACAGTCCGGCGGAGATCGCCCAGCGCCACATCCGCGATTGGCGCGCCGGGGAGTGCGAGGCCATTCCGGGCAAGACCATGCCCAGCTTCAAGGTGGTCACCCGTGACTACACGAAGATCCATGACCGCTACTGCGCCTTCGGCCCCAAAGTCCGCGAGGGCCTCGGTGCCCACGGGGTGAAGTACGAGGTCGGGGACCTGTACGACACGTACGCCAAGGAGCATCCCTCCAAGGTGGTGGACGGTGAGCGCTGCCCCAGCCTGGAGGAGGCCGAGGAAGCCGCCGACGTGCTGCTCTACTTCGCTCCCGAGGCCAACGGCGAGTTCGCCCACCGCGCCTACGAGTACATGGAGAAGCGCACGGGCCTGCCCCTCACCCAGTTGGCCGCCAAAAACCGCGGCACCCTGCAGACCTATAAGACCCTGCAGACCCAGCCCCGCCGCGTCATCAACAGCCCCATTTGGTCGGGGATCGTGGACGAGAAGCGGCCCTACAGCCCCTTCACCTACAACGTCGAGCACATGGTGCCTTGGCGTACCCTCACGGGCCGTCAGCACCTCTACCTGGATCACGACGGCTACCTGGCCTTCGGTGAGCACCTGCCCACCTACAAGCCCACGCCCCCTTCCATGGTCCTGGGCGATCTCAAGATCAGCCAGGAGCAGGGTCCCACGCTGCGCCTGAACTACCTGACGCCCCATGGCAAGTGGCACATCCACTCCACCTACGGCGACACGGAGCGCATGCTCACGCTGAGCCGGGGCGCCGAGCCCGTGTGGCTCAGCGAAGAGGACGCCGCCGCCATCGGCATCGCCGATAACGACTGGGTGGAAGTGCACAACGACAATGGCGCCGTGGTCACCCGCGCCAACGTCTCCGCCCGAATCCCCAAGGGCGCCTGCATCATCTACCACGCCACGGAGCGCACCTACTCCGTGCCCAAGTCCGAGACCCGCGGCTACCGTCGGGCCGGCATGAACAACAGCCTCACGCGCACCCGCCTGAAGCCCAACCTCATGGTGGGCGGCTACGGCCAGTTCTCGTACCACTTCAACTACTGGGGTCCCACGGGCGTGAACCGCGAGACCACCGTCTACGTCCGCAAGCTGGACCGCCTCGTCTGGTAGGAGACCGACCATGGATATTCGATCTCAAGTAGCGATGGTGTTCCACCTGGACAAGTGCATCGGGTGCCACACCTGCTCCATCGCCTGCAAGAACGTGTGGACGGACCGCAAGGGTGCCGAATACATGTGGTGGAACAATGTGGAGACCAAGCCCGGCACCGGGTATCCCACCAAATGGGAGGATCAGGACCACTACAAGGGTGGCTGGGAAGTGGTGGATGGCGAGCTGCGCCTGAAGAGCAGCGGGAAGAAGAACTTCCTCCAGCGCATCTTCTACCAGCCCAACCTGCCCACGCTCGACGAATACTACGAGCCCTGGACCTACGACTACGACAACCTGTTCAGCGCCCCCGAGGGCGACGATCAGCCCACGGCCCGGCCCGTGAGCAAGGTGACGGGCGAGTACATCGACATCAAGGGCGGCCCGAACTGGGATGACGACCTCAGCGGCAGCCCCCTCTACGCCCGCAACGATCCAAATTTGAAGGCCCTGACGCCCGAGCAGGAACTCCAGCTCCTCTCCATCGAGCAGCTGGTGATGTTCTACCTGCCCCGCATCTGCAACCACTGCCTCAATCCGGCCTGCGTGGCCAGCTGCCCCAGCGGCGCGCTCTACAAGCGTGGCGAGGACGGCATCGTGCTGGTCAACCAGGAGGTCTGCCGCGGCTGGCGCTTCTGCGTCTCCGCCTGTCCCTACAAGAAGGTGTTCTACAACTGGAACACCGGCAAGAGCGAGAAGTGCATCCTCTGCTATCCCCGCGTGGAGACGGGCCAGGCGCCCGCCTGCTTCCACTCCTGCGTGGGCCGCATCCGCTACATGGGCGTGCTCCTCTACGACGCCGACAAGATCAAGGACGCCGGCCTCCGCCCGGATTCCGAGCTGGTGGACGCCCATCGGGAGATCATCGCGGATCCCTTCAACCCCGAGGTGATCGCCTCCGCCAAGGCCAACGGCATCGGCGACGACGTCATCAAATCCGCCCAGAAGAGCCCCGTCTACAAATTCGTGAAGAACTGGGGCCTCGCCCTGGCGCCCCACGTCGAGTACCGCACCTTCCCCATGCTCTTCTACGTGCCCGCCCTGGCGCCCGTCACCTCCACCCAGGAAGACGGCACCCTGGCGAACAACGTGGAAGACCTCTTCGCCCCCCTGGAGAAGGCCCGCATGCCCATCGAATACCTGGCCGCCCTCTTCGGCGCCGGGCAGGAGGGTCCCGTGCGCTACGCCCTCAAGAAGCAGCTCGCCGTGCGCTCCTGGCGCCGGGCCCTCACCGTGGGCGACATCGACATCGAGGTGGCCAAGGCCGCCCTGGCCGATGCCGGCTGCACCCCCGAGCAGGCCGAGGAGATCTACGCCCTCACGAGCCTCCCGACCTTCGATCAGCGCTTCGTGATCCCCGCCAGCCATCGGGAGATGGCCATCGAGGCTCTGAAGAATCCGCTGGAGAACAAGGGCCTGGCGGGCATCGGCTTCCGGGAAGCTCCCGAGCGGGGTCTCTGATGGTGCCCACCTTCAAGATCCTCCCCCGCTACGCGACGCTGCTGGAGTACCCCTCCGAAGCCCTGCCCGCCCAAGCCGCGGCCACCGCCGACGAACTGAAATGGCAGCCGACCATCTGGCTCGACCTGCTCGAGGCCTTTGCCCTCGAAGCCCAGCTCATTCCCATGGGTGAGCTGGAGGAGATGTACACCCGCACCTTCGATCTGAACCCCAGCTGCACGCTGGAGATCGGCTGGCACCTCTTCGGTGAGACTTACAAGCGGGGCTCCTTCCTCGCCAACGTCCGCGAGGTGCTGCGGAAGCACGAGATCGAGGAGAGCAGCGCCCTCCCCGACTACCTGCCCACCCTGCTGAAGCTTCTGCCGAAGCTCCGCCACGACGACGCCCAGGACCTGGTGCGGGACTGCATCCTTCCCGCCCTGGACAAACTGCGCGGCGCCGTGGGAGAGGGCGCGGGCCCCTACGCGAACCTCCTGGAATCCCTGCACCTGCTCTTGAAGGACCTCGCCCCCGGCGAGGGCGCCGAGATCTCCGAGGGCTGCGGCTCCTCGGATCACGCCTGCACCTGCTCCCACTCCGACACCCACGGTAAGGAGGCCCCCCATGCTCACTAACACCTTCCTCTTCGTGGGGTATCCCTACCTGATGATGGTCCTCGCGGTCCTCGTGAGCATCATCCGGTACCGGTACAC
>DATFAX010000021.1:0-32461 GCA_035254125.1 Holophagaceae bacterium
GCAGCTCCTGGATGGAGCCGAGCAGATCCTTCTTGCCGAGCACTTCCACGGCGTCGAGGATCTCGCGGGTCGTGAGGCCGAACTTGGCGTGGTCGCCGGCGGAGGTCTCCCACTTGCCGGATCCCTGGGCGTTGAGCTTGGCGCGCAGCCCGATGAGGGGCTCCACCTTGAGCTCCTTGGCCACCTTGAGGATGAGCGGCAGCTCCGTCATCTTCTCCACGGTGATCAGGCACTTGCGGCCGGCCTTGCGGGCCAGCAGGGCCATGCGGATGAAGGCCTCATCCTTGTAGCCGTTGCACAGGATCATGGCCTCGGGGTGGAGGTCCATGGAGAGGGCAATGATCAGTTCGGGCTTGGAGCCGGCCTCTAGGCCGTAGTGGTACTTGGTGCCCGCGCGGGTGATCTCCTCCACCACTTCCTTGGTCTGGTTGGTCTTCACCGGGTACACGCCCTGGTAATGACCCTCGTAGCCGAATTCGAAGATCGCCTTGCGGAAGGCCTCGTTCACTTCCGTAACGCGGTCCGCGATGATCTGGGGGAAGCGCAGCGTCAGCGGCGTGCGGATGCCCTTCTTGCGCAGGGCCTGGACGATTTCATAGACATCGGCGCAGAGGTTTTCGTCCCGGGTGGGGGTCACCTCCAGGTGGCCCTTGCCGTTGATACTGAAGTAGCCATTGCCCCATTCCTTAATGCCATAAAGCGTCGCCGCATCCTGGACGGTCCAGTGCTTCATGGGCATCGATAGGGCCTCCTCAACCTCCCCGGCCGAAGATGGCCGGAAGATTGTTTATAGGGAAAAAAGCCCCGCGGACCAAGGGAAATTCCTGGAGCCTAGGCTTCCGCGGGGTCGGGTCCCAGGATTCGCTCCACCGTCTTGGTCCAGTGCTGCTGGCGGACGCGCCGCAGAGCCCTGCGTTTGGTGCGCCGGCGCCACTGGTTGGCGCCCAGGCGCAGGGCCTCCCCCGGCACTTCATGCAGCTCGTCGGGGGCACCCCAGAGGGTCGGGTCCCCCCAGATGGGGGTTTGGTTCCAGGGGCAGGCCTCCTGGCAGGCGTCGCAGCCCGCGGCCCAGCGGCTCTCCTGGAGGGCCGCCAGCACCCGGGGCGGCGGCTCCGCCTCCGTCTCGATGGTGTAGGTGGTGAGGCAGAGGGCGGGGTCCAGGCGGAAGGGCTCCAGGGCCCCGCTGGGGCAGGCGTCCAGGCAGGCGGTGCAGGCGCCGCAGTGCTCGGCCTCGAAGGGCCGGTCGGGAGGCAGCTCGGCGGAGAGCAGGAGCACGGCGAGGAAGCCCCAGGAGCCCTCCTTCCCCAGGATCAGCAGCGTGTGCTTGCCTTGCCAGCCCAGGCCTGCGCGGCTCGCCAACTGGCGCTCCAGGAGGGGCGCCGTGTCCACGCAGACGCGGCCCTCCAGGCCCGGCCAGCGTCCCTGGGCCTCCTGCAGCAGGGTGGCGAGGCGAGGTTTGAGGATCAGGTGGTAGTCCTCGCCCCAAACATAGCGGCTCAGCTTCAGGCTGCCGGGCGCGGCCCCGGGGATCGCCTCGGGCCGTGCGTAAGGGAAGAAGCCCACCAGGGCCGTGCGCGCGGCGGGGAAGGGGGCGTGGGGATCCACCAGCACGTCGGGGTCCAGGTAGGGCAGGAGGGTGCCCCGCCCGGAGGCGAACCAGGCCCGGAGCTGCGGTTCCTGGGCCGTGAAGGGCTCCAGGGATGCGAAGCCCACCCGAGCCATGCCCAGCTCCAGGGCCCGGGCCCTCAGCCATTCCTTGAATTCCCCCGGCTCGGGATGGTCCACTTCCTTCATCTCCATGGACATCCTCACCCTTGAGCTCCTCGATGTCACGGCCTACCAGGCCCTGCTCGCCGTGCGCGAACACCTGCAGGCGAACCCCCTGCAGGCCTTCAAGGTGACGGGCCAGGACGACCTCATCCGCGGCAACGTGGCCCGCTTCCTGGAGAAGCAGGGGCGCCGCTACGAGCCCTCGACCCAGGGGCGGACCTGGGTGCTGGCCGTGGACTCCCTCGCCACGACCAAGGGCAGCCTCGTGCGCCGTCCGCCGGTGCTCCTCACCCGCGCCGCCTTCACGCCCGGCGACCGCGCCTTGGGCCGCCAGCTCCTCCTGGGCGTGGTCCGCACCCTCGATCGCGGCGTGGCCTGGCTCTGCCTCGCCCATGAGGCCCTGGAATTGCTGGAGGACCCCATGGCCCTGGAGGCCCTCGAAGCCCTGCGGGAGGATGGCCTCGCCGTCTTCACCTCCGAGGCCTCCGTGGCCTGGCACGGTGGCGGCACTCCCTTCCCCCTCATGAAGGACGAGGTGTGGCAGGAGGCCCTGGGGCGGGGTGAGCTCACGGTGATCTGAGCGAGGGGGGTTGACGGGGTCGCCGAGGTGTCTACTGTATTAGTACAGTGATACACCTCGATCCCGGAGACTTACCCTCATGAGAGACCTGCTGCGCGTGGACCCTCGCGATGCCGCCCCCATCTGGCGGCAGATCGAGGAGGGGGTACGGCGGCTCGTGGCCACCCGCGCCCTGGACCCCGGCGACGCCCTGCCTTCCGTGCGGGATCTGGCCCGGGACCTCCGGGTGAATCCGGCCACCGTGGCGAAGGCCTACCTGCACCTGGTGGAAGGCGGGGTGCTGGCCACCCGGAAAGGGGAAGGCACTTTCGTGGCGGATGCCCCGGCGGCCTTCAAGGCGAAGGATCGCCGGAAGGTGCTCCTGGACGCGGCGCTGCGCTTTGCAAGCGCTTCCATGGGTGCAGGGGCGGATTTGGAGGAGGCGCAGGCGGCGCTCAGCGCAGCCTGGTCGGAACTGAGGGGCAAGGGGGGGAAGCCATGAGCGGTGCGGTGCTGGAAGTGCGGGATCTAGGGGTGCGCTACGGGCGGCACACCGTGATGGAAGGTGTATCCCTGGCGGTGGAGCCCGGGGAAGTTTACGCCCTGCTCGGCCGCAACGGTGAGGGCAAGACCTCCCTCATTCGCTGCCTCTTGGGCTGGCAGGCGCCCTCCGAGGGGGAAGCACGGCTCTTCGGGGAGGACGCCTGGTCCTCCCGCCGGGAGGCGATGCAACGGATCGGGATGGTGGAGGAGAACCCTAGCCTTCCGCCCGCGTGGACGGTGGGGGAGGTGCTCACCTTTTGCGGGAAGCTCCACCGGCGGTGGGATTCGGTGAAGGTCGCAGCGTTGATCGATCAGGCCCGGGTGTCGGTGCGCCAGGAGGTGCAGTCCCTCTCCCGGGGCCAGAAGGCTCAGGTCGCGCTGGCCATGGCCTTGGGGAGCGGACCCGACGTCCTGGTGCTGGATGATCCCACCTTGGGGCTGGATGCCGTGGCGCGGCGCGCACTCTACGACGCCCTCATCACTACCATGGCTGATGCACCCCTCACGGTGCTCATCACCGGCCACGACCTCGCAGGGCTCGAGGCGGTGACGGATCGGGTGGGAATCCTGGCGGGCGGTCGACTGCAGGTGGATGAGCCGCTTGAGGCGCTGAAGGGGCGGCTGCGGCGCATCCGCTGGTCCCGGCCCACGGCGGGGAATCCCGACCTGGGCGGGTTGGAGGTGCTGCGACGATCGGAAGGCCCGATGGGCGGGGAAGCCCTCGTGGGGCGGTTCGACGAAGCCGTGTTTGCGAGCCTCGAGCAGGCCTGGGGTGGGGGGCTGCAGGTGGAGTCTCTGAGCCTGGAGGAAGCCTTCATCGAATGGACCGCCGCCGAAGGGGAGGTGCGCGCATGAACGTACTGACGATGGCCCGGATGGAATGGCGGGGCCGCAGGCTCCTCTGGCTGGGCACCGCCTTCGCCGCGGTGGCCTGTCAGGTGGTGCCCTGGCTGGTGGCGCCTCAGGGGCTCCGAGTGATCGACGCCCGGATCTCCCTGGCCCTGGTGGTCAGCATCGCCCTGGCCTGGATCCTGGGAGTGCGCTTTGGCGCGGGGATGGTGGCCCGGGACCTCCGGGGCGGCACCCTGGGCTTCCTGTTCGCCCAGCCCCTCCGGCCCGCGGAGGTCCTGCTGGGCCGACTCCTGGGCAGCTACGCCTTGTGCGTGGGCATCGCCCTGGCCGTCCTCCTGCCGGCCATGGCTGTAGCGGGCGAAGTGCGGGTGGCCTTCCTTGGGGACATCTTGGGTTGGCCCCTGCTGCTCTGCCTGCTCGGAGCCCATGCCGCCTCCGTGGCCTTCGGGTCGCGCTCACCCTGGATGCTCCTGGACCTGGCCCTCCTGGGTGCAACGGCCGTGGGAACCCTGAAGTGGGGGATGTGGATGATCTCCTTCGGCGCCATCTCCCTTGAGGGCCTCATCCGATTGTTGGGGTGGACGCTCGTCCTCGTGCTCTTCATTGCGAGCCTGCTTCAGGTGGAGCGGGGTCGCGTGGATCGCCTTCGCAGCCATCGAGTCCTCAGTCTCGGGGTGCTGGGCTTGGCGATTCCCCTCGCCCTGGCCGGGTTCGCCTGGGCCCACCGAGCGGCCCATCCCCCGCGCACGGCCTTCCGCGGTCCCACCTGGATGCAGCCCGCCCCCGAAGGACCCTGGGTGGCGCTGGGTGGATCGAAGGAGGGATCGGGGCTCCTGAACCTCGAGACGGGGCGGGGCCTTCGCTTCACACCTTCCGGGAACGCCCCCATTCATGCCTTCTCCGCGGATGGCCGCCGGGTCGTCTGGGTTGCGGAACGCCTGCCCTTCGGTTCGGAACTATGGACGGCCCGCCTCGGTCAGGGGCCCACGGAGCTCCACGACCTCGGGCTGGGCTTCTGGGGCGGGATGTCCCGGATGAGCTTTGCCTTGAGCCCATCCGGTCGTCGTGTGGTGCTGAGGGTGCCCGAAGGATTCCAAGTGGTCGACCTCGAGTCGGGGCGGCAGGACTTCATCGCCACCCCGGAGATCCGGAATTTCTTCCAGAACCAGGTGGCCTTCGTCTCCGAGGATCGCGTGCGCTGCTGGTCCCAGCCCAAGGCCAATGAAGGGGGGGTGGCGATCCATGAGGTGGACCTTTCCACCCGTATGGTGACCCCGACTGGGTTCATGCCCAGGGTGCAGGTTTGGGCCCTCCAGAGCCTTGGTATCCCCGACGGGCGCTTGGCGGTCAAAGAGGAGAACCAGGGCGGCGCCGAAATCTGGTTGGCTGATGGCCGTACCGGACAGCGGCTGGGGACGGTCGTCCCATCGGTACCGGGTCGCTATGCCCGGGTACAGCCCCTTCCTGACGGGGGCCTGCTCGTCCTATTCGTTCGGAAGGAAACCCGACTCCAATCGTTCTGCCGCTTCGACGGTACGGGGCGCGAATTGTGGCAGCGGGATGTGCCGGACGGGCTCCGGGTCGATCTCCACGGCGCGGTGGTATGCGGTCCCGAGCAGATTCAGGTGGCTGGCCCCACGGGGGATTGCTTGAATCTGAACCTGGGCACCGGTGCCATGACCCCCTCCACTCGCACAGGGCGGTGGATCCCCCTAGTGGGGGGTGGTCTCATGGCATCCAGCCTCCTGCAAGGGCCGGCTGCTCGCCTGAGGCTCTCCAGCGAGGGCATCCCCACCCTGGAGGGATCGCCCGCCGGGGCGCCCTGAGGCCCGGCGGGGGTCGGCTTCCGCCGCATTGGCGGTAGTCTGGTAGGAACCCGCTGAGCCCCAGGCTTCCCGACCCCCGATGAACATCCCGACCTACATCACCCTCGCCCGCATCCTGATGGTGCCCATCCTCGTGGTGGTGCTCATGACCCGGGCGCAGAACCACGAGATCATCGGCGTGACGGTGTTCTGGATCGCCTCGCTCACGGATTGGCTGGACGGGTACCTGGCCCGGCGGTGGCAGCAGGTGACGGTGCTGGGCAAGCTGCTGGATCCGCTGGCGGACAAGCTGCTGGTGGCGGGCGCGCTCATCAGCCTCGTGGAGCTGGACCTCGCCCCCGCCTGGATGACCTTCATCATCCTGGGCCGCGAGTTCGCCATCACGGGCCTGCGGGGCATCGCCTCCGAGGAGGGCATCACCATCCCCGCGGGCCAGCTCGGCAAGTGGAAGCTGGGGGCCCAGGTGGCGGCCATCAGCTGCCTGATCCTGGGCACCAAGCTGGATGCCTGGCTCTACCAGTGGACCCATCGCGAGATCTTTCGCTTCTTCATCCAGCTCAACCGCCCCTTCAGCTTCTTCCTGGGCATGGGCGTGCTGCTGCTGTGGGTGGCCACGATCCTCGCCATCTGGAGCGCCATCGATTACTTCCGGGATTTCTGGCGGGCCGTGGGGCCGCGGATCCTGGCCGGGGATGGCCGCCTCAACGGGAAGGACCCTGAATGATCCGCCGCATCCTCTTCTCCGGCATCTTCTCGGTATCCCCTGCGGGGATACGCGAGACCCGATACATGCCCTGTGCACCGGCTTCGATGGGGCATTCGCGATGATCCGGCGCATCCTCTTCTCTGGCATCTTTACCCTCCTGCCCCTGGTGGTGACGGTGTGGGTGCTGAAGGCCATCTTCTCCACGCTGGTGGGCACCTTCCAGCAGCCCATGACCTGGATGTTCACCCACGTGGGCCTGGCGGAGCCTCCCTACTGGGTGCTGGCCCTGGCCTCCCTGGTGGCCCTGCTCCTCCTGCTCATGCTGGTGGGCGTCCTCGTGGGGAATTTCGTGGGCCGGCAGCTCCTGGTGTGGCTGGATGAGCTCATGGTGCACGTGCCCCTCGTGAAGGGCGTGTACGGCGCCACCAAGCAGCTCATGGGCGCCATCCAGAGCGGGCAGGGCGGCTCCTTCAAAGAGGTGGTGCTGGTGGAGTGGCCCCACGACGGCGCCTTCACCCTGGGCTTCGTGGCGCGGCGGGATTGCTCCTGGGCCATCCCCGGCGGGGAGACCATGGTGGCCGTGTACGTGCCCACGGCGCCCAATCCCACCAGCGGCTACGTGATCATGGTGGATGCGAAGCGCATCCGCCCCGTGGACCTGAGCCCCGACCAGGCCCTCACCTGGGCGGTGAGCGGCGGCGTGGTGGCCCCGGCCCGCACACACACGGGGTCCTTCCGCATGCCGGAAGCCGAATGACCCGCTTCGTCGGCAAGCGCCTCCTCGTCACCGGCGCCGGCAGCGGCATCGGTCGCGAGGCCGCACGGCGCCTGGCGGCAGAAGGCGCGGAGCTGGTGCTGGTCGGGCGCCGTCTGGATTTCCTCAAGGCGACCCTGCCCGAGGCCCGGCACGTGGCCCTGGACCATGCAGATGAGCGGGCCGTGGCCGCCTTCTCCAACCTCTGCCCCGAGCTGGACGGCATGTTCCTCAATGCGGGCCACCTCATTCCCGGCAGCGTGCAGGGCACGCCCGTGGAGGCCTTTGACGAGGTGCTGGCCCTGAACCTGCGCGGGCCCTGGCTCATGGCCCACTACCTGGGGGACCGCCTGAAGGACGGCGCCAGCGTGGTGCTCACGGGCTCCAACATCGGCCTGCGGGCCATTCCCGACAGCGCCGCCTACAGCGTGGCCAAGGCCGGCGTGCACATGCTGGCGAAGGTGCTGGCCCTGGAGTGGGCCCCCCGGCGCATCCGCTGCAACGCCCTCGCCCCGGGGCCCGTGCACACCGCCATGGTGGACGCCCGGGTGCAGTCGGGCCCGGATCCGGAAGGCGACCTCCTGCGCCTGGGCGCCGTGAACCCCCTGAAGCGCATGGGTACCGAGGCGGAGGTCGCCGCCCTGGCAATGCACCTGCTCAGCGACGAGGCCGGATGGACGACGGGGACGGTGATCCCCATCGATGGCGGGGCGGAGGCCGTGTACTGACGGACTCCGTCCCGCCGGATCCGAAGCGGGGTTACTTCCCGAACCGGTAGGTGGAGAACTGCGCGCTCATGCGGGTGCCCTGACCTGCGGTGAACTCGAACATGCATGCGTCGTCGGTGTAGTCCATGAAGTTGTGGATCGGATCCACCCCCGACTGGCGGCAGGTATCCCGGCCCTCGGGGCAACCATAGGCGGCGCTTTTCTCGGCCGAGGTGTCGGTCACGTAGTCGCCCTTGCGCTCGTTACAGCCCCCCTGGAAGGTGTGGTACAGCCCCATCCAGTGGCCGACTTCATGGGTGGCCGTGTCGCCCAGGTTGTAGGGAGCGGCGCTGCCACCCGGAAGGGAGGAGAAGAGGATGACCACCCCGTCATCCTTGGGATTGGAGGCATAGCTGGATGGGAAGGTCGCCCATCCGAGGAGGCCGCCGCCCATGTTGTTGGAGTAGATGTTGAGATCATCGGCAGATCCCATCCGAAGTGCCGTCTTCATCTGCTTTTCCGCGGTGCTGCCGGGTCCCGCCGTATACCAACTGGCGTTGGTCGTTCGGTCCACTGCGACTAGCTGGAAACTCCAGCCAGTGTTGGCGTACGCCGCATTCATTACATTGATCTGATCCGTGATCTGGGAACTGGGCACGTCCCCGTTGGCGATACCGGAGCCGTTATTGATGACGTGGAAATAGACCGAGACGACCCCGCCATTCACGGCCGCCGCAGCTGCCAGGGAGTTCACGGTTCCATCGAAGGCCCGTCCGTGCTCCCTGCGGAAGGCCTGATCGAATGCGAACTCCTCCTCATCCGCCTCTTCGGGCGTGAAGTGGCGGGTGCTGCAGCGGCCGTACTGGATGAAGTCGGCCTTGCTGGCCCAGGAATGGCCATTCAAGACGAAGGGGGCTGGGTTGTCCTGGGGATCCTGGGCCCTGGCCAGGGGTGCCTGGGCCTGGAGTGCGCTGGCAGTGAGCAGGATCCAGCCGAACCGGGTGGCGGATGAATAAGGCATGGCGATCCTCCGCAGGGGGGGGCATGGGCCCCTGGAAACGGTGATACCCTCCCGACCGCGTAGCCGAACGCGGATGGGGTATCACGAGGGATGAACAAACCGAGCTTAGTCATGAACCGAGCCCGGTCAATTCCCATTCGATCCTCGGACGACCATGGGTTTGGCTGGTTCGAAATATATTCAAGGTCCCAGGGTGAGATCCTCAGTCCACCTGCTCCATGAAATCCAGGTCCCGGCCGTGGGTTTCCTTGAGCCCGGTGAGGGCCCAGAAGGCGACGGCGAGGACGACGAGGCCCACGATCAGGGCGGCCTGGATCACGCCGAGGTTGCGGCCCTCAGGGCGGGCGAGCCAGAGGAAGGCGAGGCTCATGGGGCTCACGGACCACCGCACGAAGTTGGGCACGGAGGTGGTGACCGTGGCGCGGAGGTTGGTGCCGAACTGCTCGCTGGTGACGGTGACGAACACCGCCCAATAGCCCAAGGGGAGGCCGAAGGTGAAGCAGAGCGCGTAGAAGGCCGAGGGCGTGAGGCCCTTGAGGGTGAGCATGGCGAGCACACCCGCGAGGGTGCCCAACAGGCAGATGAGCAGCACCTTCTTGCGGCTGGCGAGCCACTGGCTGATGAAGCCGCTGCCCACGTCGCCGAACACGAGGCCCGCGTAGCACCAGGCGATGGCGTCGCCCGCCGTCACAGCGCCCGTGTAGCCCAGGGCCTTGCCGAACTCCGGGGCATAGAACATGAGGATGCCCACGGAGAACCAGAGGGGCACGGCGATGAAGGTGCAGCGGAGGGCGCGCAGGAAGCGATCCCGGGAGGTGAAGAGGCTGAAGAAGTCGCCGCGCACCACGGCCTGCTCCTGGGCCTGGTGGAACATGCCGCTCTCGGCCACGCCGATGCGTAGGGCCAGCAGGGCGAGGCCCAGGAGGCCGCCCACCAGGTAGGCGTGATTCCAGGCCAGGTGCTTGCCCACGAGGTTGGCCACCACGGCCCCGCTCACGCCCACGCCCGCCACGATGCCCGTGCCGTAGCCGCGGGCCTCCTTGGGCAGAGTCTCCCCCACCAGGGTGATGGCGGCGCCCAGCTCACCGGCGAGGCCGAAGCCCGCGATGAAGCGGAACACGGCGTACCACTGGAAGGGGGTGAGGCCGGGGAAGTGGGCGATGAAGGCGTTGGCGAGGTTGGCCACGGAGTAGAGCGCGATGCTGCCAAAGAGCACGGAGAGCCGGCCGCGCTTGTCACCGAGCACGCCCCACACCACGCCGCCGATAACGAGCCCCCACACCTGCAGGTTGTGCAGGAGGATGCCTTTGGTGAGCGTCTGCTCCAGGGGGATGCCCAGGGCCAGCAGGCTCTTCTGGCGGAGGATGCCGAAGAGCAGGAGGTCGAAGATGTCGACGAAATACCCCAGGGCCGCGACGAGCACGGTGAGGGTCAGCGCTTGGCGCAGCGAGGCTTTGGCGGTCATGGCAGGTCCATTGGGGTGGGAGGGCCCAGTGTGCCACGGGGGCCGCGGGTAGCCCCGTCCAGGTGTGGTCACGGGTTGTCAAAATGTCGGCGACCTAAAAATTTGAGGTTCGTTTTTTCCAGTCCCCAGGGCTAGGCTGGAGCGCCCATCCACCTCGGCCGGCTACGCCGGTCCCCCCTCCATCGAGGAGAGCCCATGTCCGACACCGTCAAGAACATGTCCGTCCAGAAGGACGGCTTCCCCAACGACACCCTCACCATCAAGCGGAAGGATCATGTCTGCTTCATCCAGTCGGGCACCGACGCTCCCAGCACCGTGACCGTGCCCAGCACCCTCTTCGAGAACGGGGTGACGAGCTGCGTGGTGAACGAGCCCAACGCCCATGACAAGACCACCTACAAGGTGGTGGGCCCCGATGGGGACTACACCGTGAACCTGCCCTCGAGCCTCAAGGCCATCGCGGATGCGGGGACCATCAAGGTCAACGGCTGATGGGACCCGTGCGGGGCCGGGCTCAGCCCCGGCCCCGATCCCGCACCTCCCGCCAGCGGGCGCGGAGGTGGGGATTGAGTTCCAGGGCCGTGGTGAGTTCCGCCACGGCCTTTTCCTTGCGGGCGGCCCGCTCCGATGCGGGGGCGCCTTCGGCGACGAGGAGGGCGAGCCCGGCGTCGAGGGCGAGGGCTTCCGCCCAGTGGGGGCGCACCTTCAGGAGGCCGGCCGTGAGGCGGAGGGCCTCCTCCAGGTAGGGGCCGGGGGGCCGGCCCTGGCCCCGCTCCCAGGTGGCCTGGTGCCAGGCGAGGTGGGCCAGGGCAAGGGGCGTTTCCTGGGCCCCGGGATCCAGGCTCTGCGCCCGCTGAAGGGCCTCCCGGGCGGCCGCGAAGGCGGTGCCGGGCTCCTGCCCTTGGGCGGCCAGCGCAACGGCCTGGGCCATCCTCAGCTCACCCAGGGATTGCCAGGCTTCCCAACTGGCGGGATCCAGCTTCAGGGCCTGGGCGAGGCGGGCTTCGCCGGCCGGGAATTCCGCGGATGGATCCGCGCCCCGGGCCAGGGCCAGCTCCGCCCCCACCGCGTGGAGGCGCCCCAGGTTGATGAGGGCGTCCCGGAACCCGGGGGCGAGGGCCAGGGCCCGCTCCAAGGCGCGGCGGGCGGCCGGCAGGTCCATGGGGCGCGCCATCCACCGCGCCCGCTTGAGGAGCATGCTGCCGAGATTGAGGTGGCCGTTCGCTTGGTTGGGGGCCACCGCGAGGGCCCGCTCGAAGGCCTGTTGGGCGGCTTCGAAGAGGGGGCCGGGATCTCGGCCCGTCTCCCAGGCCTCCCGGGCCCGCTCCAGTTGGTTGAGACCGATGGCCCAGTGGAAGTTGGGGACCGAGGCATTGATCTGGAGGCCTTGCTCGTTCAGGGCCACGGAGTCCCGGAAGCGCGACTCGGCATCCCCGCCCCGGACCAGGGCCCGCAGCCCTTGGGCATAACGCACCTGCCCCAGCACGAAGTAGGGCACGAAGTGCTTGGGGTTGAGGGTGCGGGCTTCCTGGAGCACCTGTTCTGCGGCCTGGAGGTCGGCCTCGGGCTGCGGAGCGAAGGGTCGCCGGGCGCGCTGCAGGAGGCAGGTACCCAGGTTGATGCGGGCGGGCAGGAGTTGGGGGGCCAGGCGGGTGGCCTGCTCAAAGGCGGCGATGGCCTGACCGAGGTGCGGGTCCGGCTCCCGCCCATGTTGGGTGTCGAAGCTGGCCCAGGTCTGATGGATGAGGCCGAGGTGGTTCCACACCGTGTAATCCCGCTTGCTCTCGGAGAGGGATTCGAAGGCCTGGAGGCTCCGGGAGAGCGCCTCCGTGGGATCGAGGTTCCGATTGCTCCGGGCGTCCCCCAGCAGGTAGCAGGCGCGACCGAGAGCCATGCGGGCATCCGCGCGCATCGGGCCGGCGGCCACGGCCCGCTCGGCGGCAGCCACGGCCTCGCGGACCAGCGGCTCGCTGTCTTCTCCGTGGCTGGCTTTGAAGTCTCCCAAGTTGCCCAGGAGCGCGGCCTGGAGGATGAGGGAGGGGACGTGATCGGGTTGAAGGGCCAGGGCTTCCCGGGTGGGGGCCTCGCCCCGCTGGAAAGCCTCGAGCACTTTCCCGCCCCCGAACTTCTCCATGAAGAGCACGTTCAACTCCAGCTCCCCCAGGGCGGCGTGGACGGAGGGGGCGCTGCGGGCCACGCGGCCGGCCTGGGCCAGGGCCGTGCGGCCCGCCTCGAAGTCGGCGTGGGCCCCCTCGCGGTCGCCGTGGTTCCACTTCTCCCAGGCCCGGGCCTGGAGCAGGGAGCCGCGCAGCTGCGGGGCCTCGTAGAACCAGGGCTGGGTGGCGCCCAGGGTCTGGAGCCGGAGCAGGGCCTCGTCGAGACGCCCTTCGAAGAAGGCCATCTGGGCTTCCAGGAAGGCGGGGGAGGGCACGTCGGAACCCTGGGCCCGGCGGAGGTATCCCAGGGCCGGATCGCGGTAGGCGGCGTTCACTTCCTTCAGTCGGGCCTCCCGCTGGGTGGGAGCGGTGATGCGCTGGGCTTCCAGCAGCTTCTCCCGGTATTGCTGGCCGAGGGCGAGGCTGAGGGCGTAGGCCACGCGGGGTTCGCGGTAGCCCGCATCCCAGGCCATCTGCAGGTGCTCCCGGGCCTGCTCGCCATCGTCCAGGGTCCAGTAGCCCCAGCCCAGGGCGTAGTGGCCGGGGCCATCGGCCAGGGCCCCGGCGGAGGCCATGTCGGTGCGCAGGCGGGCCATCTGGTCGCGCACGGACTGGAGGTCGGGGCGGATGTCGTGGGGCGGCGAGAGGGCGGAGTAACGCGCCAGGGATTCGATGCGGGCCATGGCCTCCGTGAAGCGGCGGGCGAGGACCTCGCGGCGGTCGGCGTCGCGCCGGGCCTTCAGGGCCATGCCCCCGGCCGCGGCCACGAGCACGAAGGCGGCGGCGGCCACGGCGGTGAGCTGCTTGTGCTTGCGGGCCTTGCGCTGGGCCCGGTACCAGAAGCCCGTGGGGCGGGCCTCCACGGGATCCCCGGCGAGGAAGCGATCGAGATCCTCGGCCAGGGCCTTGGCGGAGTCGTAGCGGCGACCGCGGTCCTTCTCCAGGCACTTCAGGGTGATGGCCTCGAGATCCTTGGGGATGTCGAGCCGGAGGGCGCGGAAGGGCTTGGGATCCGAGGAGGAGACGGCGCTCAGGATCTCCAGGGGATTCGCGCCCTCCACGGGGGGCTGCCCTGTGATCACGGCATAGAGCGTGGCGCCCAGGCTGTAGATGTCGGAGCGGCGGTCCAGGCGGGAGACCTCGCCCCGGGCCTGCTCCGGGGACATGTAGGCCGGCGTGCCCAGCACGGAGCCGGTTTCCGTGGCCTCGGTGTTCCACTCGTGAGCGAGGCCGAAATCCATGACGTAGGCGTGGTCGGTGCCATCCTCGTCCTCTTCCACGAGGATGTTGGAGGGCTTGAGGTCCCGGTGGATGATGCCGGCCCGGTGGGCCTCATGCACGCCCAGGGCCGCATCCCGGATCACCATGACCTTCTGCTCGAGGGTGAGCTGCAGGGCGGCCGTATCCAGAGGCAGGCCCTTGATGTGCTGCATGGCGATGAAGACCTTGCCTTCGACTTCGCCCACCTCGAACACCTTACAGACGTGGGGGTGGTCCACCCGCGCCTGGGTGCGGGCTTCGGCCATGAAGCGATCCACGAAGCGGTCGTCGTCCACCCGCACGAACTTGATGGCCACCTCGCGGCCCAGGCGCTTGTCCCGGGCGAGGTACACGCGCCCCATGCCGCCCTGGCCGAGGAAGCGCACGAAGGCGTAGCGGTCCCAATCTTCCACGGGGAACCCGGGGTCCGTGGTGCGCGGCTTCATCACGATGCGGTGGGGGCCCGGGGACAGCTTGGCGGCCTTGTCGCCCGCCAGGGTCTCCATCCCCGAGGGGGAGGATGTGGCCTGGGTTTCGTCGGACTCGTCCATGTCCTCCGCTCCGCCGGCGGGGGGAGGCCGGCTGGGTGCTTCGTGTCGATCGGGTTGCTGGATCCGCGTGAGCCTACCATGGCCGCGGCCCGGCGACGCCGGGATCTTCCCGGGGACGATGAAGGGTGGCGCGGCCTGCCCCGCCGCCTACCCTGTGGAGGATTCCCCGGGAGACCCCATGCGCATTTCCGTCGTGAACCACACGGCCATCCCCGATGGCGAGGTGCAGAAGGTGATCCGGGCCCTCAACCGGCAGATCGCCGAGGACTTCGAACCCGCCTGGAGCATGGGGGCGGAGCTGCGGCTGGAGGGGCGGGGACAACGGATGAATGCGGAGGATCCGGCGGAGCTGCGCGGGGATGCCGTGCTCTACCTCTGGAACGGGGAGGCCCCGGCGGGCACGCTCGGCTACCACGACAAGAATGGCCAGGGCCTGCCCTTCGGCATCGTGTACACGAGCTTCGTGGAGGAGATGGGGCGACCCTGGAGCCACACGCTCAGCCACGAGGCCCTGGAGCTGCTGGCGGATCCCGAGAGCAACCTCCTGGTGCGGGGGCCCCACCCGAAGCACAAGGGCCGCCAGGTCTTCTACTGGTACGAGATGTGCGATGCGGTGCAAGACGAGTTCTACGAGATCGACGGCATTACCGTGAGCAATTTCGTGCTGCCCCTCTACTTCACCAGCGGGGATGAGACCCGCGGCCGCAACGACTTCCTGGGCATCCGCCACGGGCGCACCCGCCTCCACAGCTTCGGCGTGAACCCGGGCGGCTACGTGGGCTACTTCGATCCGAAGACGGGGAAGAACCACACCCTCATGGCCGAAGGCGACGGCCGGGCCGCCCACCTCGCCAAGGTGAAGAAGGCCTGGGGCAAGGCCCGGCGCACGGCCCGGCGGAACGATGGGAATCGGCGCTAGGCGCCGGCCCGCCGCAGGATGGCCTTGGCGAAGCGCTCCGCAGAACCCGGCCCCTGGGCGAAGAAGAGGCTGGGCTCCGTGAGCTCCAGCTCCAGCACCACGGGGCGCCCATCCTCGTCCTCGATGAGGTCGATGCGGGCGTAGAGCAGGGCGGGGAAGGGCATGGCCCGCAGGGCGGCCTCGGCCACGCGCTGCTCCTCCGGCGTGGGGATGCGCGGCGTGATCTCCTCCGGGGCGAAGAGCCCCGCCACGAGGCCGGCGCCCCGGCGCAGGAGCGGGCCCTTGCGGATGGCGTGGCTGAAGCCGCCCTCGAAGGCCAGCACCGCCGTCTCGCCCCGGGTGTCCACGCTGGCGAGGTAGGGCTGCAGCAGGGCGCTCCGACCCTGGGCCAGGAGCCGCTCCAGGTGGGCGAGGGCGTGGGGCAGGTCGTCGGCGGCGTAGCGGGCCGCATCCTTGGAGCCCGCTCCGATGGAGGGCTTCAGCACGAATTCCTGGAAGGGCATGGGCCGGCCCACGCTGAACTCGCCCCGGTGGAGGAAGGTCTCCAGAGCACCCAGGGCCAGCTCGCCGGGCTCCACGAAGCGCGTGGGCACCACGGGCACCCCCGCCCGGTGGAGGTCCAGCAGGTAGTGCTTGTCCGTGTTCCACCGCACCACCTCGGGCGGGTTCAGCAGCCGGGTGGCTTGGGCCGCCCGAGCGCACCACGCCAGGAAATCCGGCAGGCGGGGCACGTAGTCCCAGGTGGAGCGCAGGATGGCGGCGCGGTAACGGGACCAATCCACGTCGGCGTCCCAGCACACGGCCTCCGCGTCCACGCCTTCGGCCCGGAGGGCGGCCAGCAGCGGATTCAGATCCTGGTCGAGGCCGAGGGCTTCCTGGGCGGTGACGAGTGCGAGGGGGGACATGCCCCCATCCTACGCGTTCCACAACCGGGCGAGGCCGGTAGGATGGGGAATTCCCGGAGACGCGATGCCCCGCTCCCGCCGCACAGGGTGGTTGCTTCTCACCTGCCTCCTGGCGGGCGGAGGATGCCGTCCGCCGCGGCCCAGCCCGGCGCCGGTGCCCACGCCCGTGCCCGTGAGCACACCGCCCCCGCCTCCGCCGCCACCGCCTCCGCCTCCTCCACCGCCGCCACCTCCCCCCGTCACCGCGATCCCCTCTCAGCCGGAGGGCAGGTCCGCGGTGGCCGGGCGTCAGGCGGAGGTGGCTTGGTGGTTGCTCCGCCCCGGCCGCGTGCCCCGGTCCGTCCCGGCGGAGCTGCCGGCCCCCTGGGACCCCCCCGTGCCCCCGGCCACCTTCCGGGAGGACCGCGTTCGGGGAAGCGCGGGCGCCACGGCCCTGGCCCGGGCGGAGCGCCGCTACCGGGAGGCCGAGGGCCGCCTCCGGCATCGCTGGGGCCTGGAGGCCGCCCGCCTGCGCCTGCAGCTGGGCGACGTGGAGGGGGCGGGGCTCCGCGCGGAGATGCTGCTCTCCGAGGATGACCTGGCCGATGACCTCGCCTTGGAGGCCATGATCCTCGTGGCGGAAGTGCGGGTGCAGCAGTCCCGCTTTGCCGAGGCGGATCGGGCGTTGACTCTGGCCGCCCGGGCCGCGGCGAAATCCGGCGTGCCCCTGGACCTCGCCCTGGTGGCCTGGGCCCGGGCCCGCTGGGCCCTGGAGGCCGGTCGCTACGAAGGCGTGGAACCGGCGCTGGCGGAGGCGGCCGCCTGGGCGGCCCGGGTGGGAGGTCGTCGGGGGGCCCTGCTGAAGGGCCAGATCGGCGGCCTGCGCGGCCGCTTCCGGGCCGACCTCGGGGACCGGGCCGGCGCGCTGCGGGCGCTAGATGCCGCTTTGAAGGACCTGCCGCGGGAAGTCGCGGAGGCGCGAGTGGGGCTCCGCTCCCTGAAGGCCTTCCTGGTCGCGCAGGGGGGCGGGGGCGCCGCTTCCCTCGAGGCGGTGGCCCGGGAGGCACGCCGGTTGGGCCTGCCCCTGCTGGAGGCCAGCCTGCACAACAATGCGGGCTGCGCCCACCTGCGCGCCGGGCAGCGGAAGGCGGCGGGCAGCGCCTTGGCCGAGGCCTTCCGGCTGATCCGTGCCCTGGGGCAGTCCGAGGCCTCCGCCCGGGTGGCCGTGAATCTCGCCGCGGCGGAGTTCGCCGCGGGTCGACCCTCCCAGGCGGTCTCCCGCCTCCTGTGGGCCCGGGCCGGCGCGGAGCATCCGCTCACCCAGGCCGCGGCGGATCACGGCCTCATGGTGGGCTGGGCCGCCCTGGGCCGGCTGGACCTGGCCATCCTCGCGGGCAAGAACGCCGTGGGGGAACTGCAGGCCCTCCAGGGGCGCGCGGAGCTGAAGGGCCCCGCCGCGGAAGCGTTCCGGGCCGCCAACGCGGACACCTATCGGCGTCTCGCGGAACTGCTGATCCAGGATGGCGGCCGCCTGGCCGAGGCCCAGGAGGTGTTGGCCCTCCTCAAGGAGGATGAGTACGGCCGCTTCCTGGGCCGGGATGCCACCCCGATTCCGGGGCAGGGGCCCGCCCGCACCGGCGAAGAGGCCAAGCTCGCCGGCCGGGTGGAGGCCCCGCAGCGGGAATGGATGGTGCTCGCCCGGGAGCTGGAGGCCCTGCGCCGCCGGCCCCTGGAGTCCCTGTCGCCGGAAGCACGGGCTGAGCGCCAGCGGTTGGAGGAGCAGGTGAAGGTCGCACGCCAGGCCTTCCAGGCCGCGCTGCACAGCCTGCGCGAGGAGGCCCGGGGCGAGGGCGCGGAGTCCGCGGAGCGGCTGGCCGCGCGGCAGCTGGAACGGCTCAGCGGCCTCCAGGGCCGCCTGGGGCCCGACACCGCCCTCCTCAGCTACGTCATGGGCGCGGAGCGCCTGCACATCCTCGTCACCACATCGCGCCTGCAGGTGCATCGCGAAGCGGCCATCACCGCGCCGGAATTGGCCGGGGCCATCCAATCCCTGCGCTGGGCCCTCACGGACCGCGGCCGTGATCCCCGGCCCGAGGCCCAGGCCCTCTACGACCTGCTGCTGCGCCCCGTCCTGGCGGATCTCGAAGGGGCCCAGATCCACCGGCTGCTGCTGGACCTCGACGGCCCCCTGCGGTACCTCCCCTTCGCGACGCTGCACGATGGCCAGGCCTGGCTGGTGGAGCGCTACCCCCTGGCCGTGGTGGCCCGTGGCGCCTTCGCGGCCACCGCCGAGGCGCCCGGAGGCAAACCCGCCGCGGCGGCCTTCGGGGTGAGCCAGGCCCACGGCGCCTTCTCCGCCCTGGCGGCGGTGCCCGCGGAGCTGCAGGGGGTGCTGGCGGGCCTGCAGGCGGTGGGCACGCCCGGGAAGAGCTACCTGGATGCCGCCTTCACGCCGGATCGGCTCAAGGAGCTGGAGGGCGTCTCCGTGGTCCACGTGGCCAGCCACTTCCAGTTCCGCCCCGGCACCCACGAGGCCAGCGCCTTGCTGGTGGGCGACGGTAGCCTACTCTCGCTCAAGGCCTTGCGGGATGAGGGCGTGCGCTTCGACGGGGTGCGGCTGCTCAGCCTCTCCGCCTGCCAGACGGCCCTGGGCGGCGGCCGCGACGATCAGGGCGTGGAAGTGGAGGGCCTCGGCGCCCTGGCCCTGGACCTCGGCGCCCAGAGCGTGGCGGCCACCCTCTGGAAGGTGGCCGACGCCAGCACCGCCGACCTCATGCAGGACTTCTACCGCCGCTGGGGCGGCGGCACCCCCCGCGCCGAAGCCCTGCGCGCCGCCCAGTTGCGCCTCATCCACCGCGAAGGCACGGCTCGGGACTGGTCGCACCCCTTCTACTGGGGCCCCTTCATCCTGCTGGGGGCGTGGCGCTGAAGGGCCGCACCTCTGGATCTTGCTCTGGGAGCCTTGCGAATGATCATTGCGGCCCTGCTGACAATGTTTTTTCAAGTCCCTGCGCTCCAGGAGGAGCCCGTCCCGGTCCTAGGGGTCCTGGAGACGCCTCAGGCGGAGGAGGCCCCGGCCGTCATGGCCCGCCTTCTGTTCCACCGGATTCAGGGGAGTTGGAAGCCCTTGGTCGCTGAGGAAGCCCGCCGGCAGCCCGCAGCCAGATGGATGGTGGCTTATCAAGGCCGTGCCCTGGGGCGAGTGGAGCTTGCGCCAGTCAGCTCGGAGGAAGCTGGATTGCGACTGGGCCTGTTGCGCTCCCTGGTGGATCCTGCGATGGCGCCGCGGCTGCCATGCACGCCCGGGGAATTCGGAGGATGGCTGCGGACTGCCGACCGACGACCCTTGGTGATCCAACCAACTCACCAAGCTATCGACCCCGATGGTTGGAAACCCGAACGGGCACCTGAAGGATTCAAAGCGAAGCTGTGGCCAGCCCTGAAAAGGGCCTGGGGGGCTTGGCGGCCTGTCCACTGCCCGAGGGGATCGGAGCGGGCGCTGCCGCTTCGCATCCGGGCGCGCGATCTGGTGGTGCCGCAAGCCTTCCGGTCCCGGGATGGCCGATGGGTCGTTGCCGTGGGATTGGAACTCGATCGGTATGGGTGCGATGGGGTGGTTGATCCTGAATGGTTTCCCCATTGGTTCCTGATGGATCAGGGGAGCATTCGTTTTCTGGGACGGGAACTCACTTGGGTTGATGCCGGGAATTTTGGAAATACCGGACGATCGGACATCCTGTTTGCCCATTCCGGATACAACGAAGATGGATACGTGCTGTGGAGCGCCGGTCTCAGAGAGCGCGCCGAGGTTCGATGGACCTACCACTGACGAAACATTCGCCCTTCCCAATTCCATCCCATGAAGGCTCAATAGGGCCCATCCTTTCCGGAGATCTCATGCTGCGAACCGCCCTCCTGACGGCCTGCCTCGCCCTCCCAGCGGTGGCGCAAGCCCCCGCATCGGCCCCCGCCAATCCCTGCGCCGCCCCGGCGCCGGATGGGAAGCTGAGCCTCCAGTTCTTCGCCTGCCTCGACAACAAGCGGGGCCAGTGCGAGACCTTCCTGCAGGAGGTCTACAGCGACTGCGGCCCTGCTTCCGCCCGCTACAAGTCCGCCTACTTCGCCTACGACAAGCTCAAGGGCGCCTCCAACGCGCTGCTCAACACGCTGATCCTGGACCTGCGGAGCGGCACGAAGAAGGACAAGATCGACGAGGCCGTCTACGCCGCCCTCCTGCAGGACCTCCGCGCCCGCTCCGAGGCCTTTGACGAGCTCGCCGCCGCCAAGGTGAACTGCGCCAACCAGCCGGACACCCAGCGGGCCGCGCCCCTGGTGATCATGGTGCTGGGGGTGCTGAAGGACTCCCTCCTGTCCAACCTGCGCAGCCGCACCGAGAGCTGGCTGGCCGGGGACGAGGCCAAGCGGAATGCCCGCGCCAAGGACCTGGAGGGCCAGCGCTGGAAGAACCCCCTGGACCTGCAGATGCCCGTGCCGGCGCCCCCGAAGGGGTGAACTCCCTGCCGCGACAAGGGCCCGGTGATCCACTCACCGGGCCCTTGTCGTGAAAGGCGCAGCTACCAGCGGCTGCGCACCCGGTAGGTGAGCGTGGCCTCGCCCTCGGCGGGCACCTTCACCTCGAAGCGCGCGGTGCCGGAGGTGGTCTTCGACCAGGCCTGGCTGGCCTGGAGGATCTCCCAATCGCCGTGGATGGGCTCGACGACGACCACCGTGACGGCCTCCTTCTTGGCGTTCTTCAGCACCACCTCGTAGGCGCTCTCACTGCTGCTGCCGTACTTGCCGAAGCGCCCCAGGGCCTTGAAGTCCGTCTGCTTGCGGCGGGCGGTCACGTCGAAGGCCTCGCCCAGCTTCAGGCGCACGGTCTCGCGCTTGGGCGTGTGGTCGATGCGGTCCTCGCCGATGAACTGGGCCCGGCCTTCGCTGTCCCGCTTGTAGACGCGGATGACGCCCTTGGGCAGGGGCATCCCCAGGTGGTTGGCCTCGGTGTTGTCCAGCTCCACGAACACGCCCACCTTCAGCTTGTCGCCGAGGTCTGATTGGGCGGAGGTGTACCACCAGGACTGGCCCTCCAACCGGAACTCCTTGCGGATGGGTACGCTGGCGGCGCTGAGCAGGGCCACCTGCTTGGTCTGGCTGGCGGCGAGCGTGGTGGGGCGATCCAGGGTGTAGAGGTGGTACTCGAAGAGGCCCTCTTCCCGCATCTCCGGCGCCCGTTCCGCGGCCTTGACCATGGCCGCCATGGGGGCCGGCCGGGGCGTCTCGCGGGCGCGGTTCACATCGCCCGCCACCAGCTGCAGGGTGGCGTGGGGGTAGGCGGCGCCGCTCTGGTTCGTGAGGGTCACCCAGCCGTTGAGGTCCAGGGTCTTTTCATCGGGGCTGAGGTTGGCCACGTAGTCGGCCTTCCAGGAGAGCCCGCCCGTGAGGTAGCTCAGCTCCAGGGACTGGGCCTTCTCGGCGGTGCTGCCCAGGGTGATCACCAGCGTGGGACGGGCCCGCAGGTTGGCGGGGACCTTGGGATAGACGAGGCGCCCCGGCACGGAGGTCTCGATGCGGTCCGCGAACTGCAGCACCACGCCCGCGTTGGTGGCCAGCACCATGGCCTCCTCCCGCACCTCCGTGCTGCCGGGGCCGCTGGCGTTGGGCTTCTGGGAGACCACCATCACCTTCTCCCCCACGTACTTCTCCAGCAGCTTCTGGGGCGTGAGCAGGTCGAAGTCGAAATTCTGCTCCACCACGAAGAAGCCCCTGGGTTCCGTGAGGTTCCGCAGCAGCGCCGTCTCGGGCCGGATCTGGGCCGACACCTCCTGGAAGGCCAGGCGCACCTCCCCCTTGGGCAGGCGCACCAACCGCTGGTCCTTCACCAGGGCCAGGTTGTCGTTGTAGATGGTGACGGCCAGGGCCTTCTGGTCCGCCTGGGTGGTGGCGGTCTCGGGGGCCTGCTGGGCCAGGAGGAGGGAGGGCAGGGCGGCGAGGGCGAGGGTGCGGGGGGTCATGGGGGCTCCGGGAAACCGGCGCGGGTGCGCCTCATGGGGGACATGCCGGCACCGCCCGAATCCTTTCAACGGAATTCCGGCCGCCGGGGATCGCTCATCCCAGCAGCTTGCCCTTCAGCAGGTCCAGGGCCCCGCTCATGAGGTCCCCGCCCTGGGGCATCTGGCCGCCGGGGGTGAGGTGGTCCACCACCTGAGGCAGGAGCTGGGAGAGACCTTCGGCGGCCTGGCCGTGGTCCAGCCCGGCCTGCTGAGCCAGCTGTTCCAGATGCCCCCCGCCGAGCACCTGACGGATCTGATCCGCGGAGATGGGGAGGTTGCTGCCGGTGCCCACCCAGGAGGCCACCTGGTCGCCGAGGCCCGAGGCCTGGAATTTCTGGAGCAGCCCCGGGAGGCCGCCCACCTGGGGGCTGTTGAGGAGCCCCATGAGGCTGTCGAGCAGGCCGCCCTGGCTGCCCTGGGATGGGGCACCCAACGCGCCCATGGCCTGGCCTGCGAGATCGTCGAAGAGTCCCATGGCGTCCTCCGGGAAGGTCCCCATGATGCACCCGTCGCGGGGGATCGTCATGGGGTGAGCCCTGGGAAGGATCCCCGCTCCCGGGGAAGGGGACTCACCCTCAGCGCAGTGTCACCACCGTGGCCCCGGCCCCACCCTGGTTTTGCGGGGCGTCCTCCACGCGGCTGATGCCGGGGTGGCCGCGCAGGGCCTCGCGCACGGCGGCCTTGAGGCGGCCGGTGCCGTGGCCGTGGACAATGCGCAGGTACTTGCGCCCGGAGGCGATGCCAGCCTCCACGAAGCGGTACACCTCGGCGTCGATGTCGTCGCTGGCGCGGCCGATGAGGGTGAGCTGCTGGGCGAGGTCATCGTCGGCCGTGGCGCGCACGCGCACCTGGCCCTTGGGCTTCGCCTCCATCTCCTTGCGGCCCATGGGCTCCAGCTCGCCCAGGCGGCACTCGAAGCGGCGGCCCGGGCCCGTCTCCAGGGTGACGCGGTCGCCCTTGAGGACGATGACCTTGCCTTCAAGCCCCAGGCCGCGGTGGCGGGCGTAGGCACCCTCCTTCACCTCGGGGGCCTTGCCCGTGGGTTGGCCGCGCTTGAGCAGGGAGGCCAGCTCGGCCTCCGCGATCTGCTTCATCTGCTTCACGCGCTCGGTGGCCTCGGTGCCCGTGCGGTCGGCCTCGGGGGCGGAGGCCGCGGCCTTGGCCTTCGCCTTCAGTTCCTTCACAAGGCGCTTGCCTTCGTGGTCCACGAACTCCAGGGCGCGGGTGAGCTTCTCCGCGGCCTCCCGGGCGAACTTTTCCTGGTCCAGGCGGAGCTTCTCCTCCCGCTGGCGCAGCTGATTCAGGTCCTTCTGCACGGCGGCTTCGCGGCGGTGGACCTCCTCCGTCTCCTCGAGGAGGCGCACGCGGTCGGCCTCCAGGTCCTTGAGGAAGTCGCGCCAGTCCTTCTCCCGCTGGCCCAGGGCGCTCTCGGCCTTCTCCAGCACGAACTCCGGCAGGCCCAGGCGGCGCGCGATGGCCAGCGCCCGGCTCTGGCCGGGCAGGCCCACCATGAGGCGGTAGGTGGGGGCGAGCTTCTCCTCGTCGAACTGCACGCTGGCGTTCTGGAAGCGCTGGTGGCGCAGGGCCCACTGGCTGATCTCGCCCAGGTGCGTGGAGCAGAGGATCCAGCAGCCGCGCCGGGAGAGCGCGTGCAGCACGGCCACGCCCAGGGCGGCGCCCTCCTTGGGGTCCGTGCCCGTGCCCAGCTCGTCCAGCAGCACGAGGCCGCCCTCCTTGGCCTCCGTGAGGATCTGCTTCAGGTGCACCACGTGGGAGCTGAAGGTGGAGAGGCTGCCCACCAGCGTCTGGTGGTCGCCGATGTCCGCGTGCAGGGAGGGCAGGGGCGGCAGGCTGCTGCCGCTCTCGGCGGGGATGGGGCAGCCGCAGGCGCCCAGGGACCAGAGCAGGCCCACGGTCTTGAGCACCACGGTCTTGCCGCCGGTGTTGGAGCCGGAGATGACGAGACTGGGCTTCTCCCGTTCCAGCACGAGGTTCAAGGGCACCACGGCGTGGGGCAGGGGCTCGAGGCCCATGCGCTCGCGTACCTGCGGCAGGAGCAGCGGGTGCTTGGCCTGCAGGAGGCAGAGGCGGGCGGGGGACTCCACGGGCAGGCCCCCCTGGATGAGGGACGCCCAGCCCAGCAGGGCCAGGGCCTCGTCCACCTCCACCTGGAAGTCCGCCCAGGCGGCGAAGGCCTGGTGCTGGGCGCGCAGTTCCTCCAGCAGGTCCCGGAGGAAGGCGACGACGGCTTCGCGGTACTCGGCATCCGCTTCCACGAAGTCGTTGTTGAGGCCCACGGCGTCGTGGGGCTCCAGGAAGACCGTGGCGCCGCTGCCGCTGCGATCCAGCACGAGGCCGGGCACGAGGCCCCGCTTGTCGCTGCGCACGGGCAGGCAGTAGCGGCCGTTGCGCTCCACGATGCCGGACTCCATGAAGGCCTCGGGCACCTGCCGCAGGAGCTTGGAGAGCTTGGCCTGCACGGCCTGGTAGGCGGCGCTGCGGGCGTGGTGGAGGCTGGCGAGACCGGGCACCTTGAGGGGATCCAGCTGGCCGTCCTCCGTGAAGAAGCGGCGGAGCTTGTCGGCGATGGGGCCGGGATCCGCGAGGATGGCGGCTGTCACCTGCAGGCGGTCGATGCCGAGGTGGGTGCCCGCCGGGGCCGGGCGCTCCTGGCCCCTCTCATCCTTGGGCCAGCCCAGGTCGGCGGTGCTGCGGATGAGGGTGCCGAGGGCCTGGAGGCCCTCCCGCAGCTGGCGCCAATGCTCGGGCAGCAGCCAGCCCGCCGGGCTCAGCAGCTCCGCGAAGGCCTCGTCCATGGGCATCACGGGGAAGGCCTGGGGCCGGGCGGCGTGGGCGTCCCGCAGTTCCTCCTGGTGGAGTCGGCGCAGGCCCGCGCGGCCATCCTCCGGGGCCATGGCCTGGATCCGTGCGCGGCCACCCCGGGTGCGGGCGAAGCCGGCCACCAGGGCGAGGACGTCGGGGAATTCGAGGTTGGCGCGTTCTTCGTTCATGGCAGGGGCTCTGGGCTCTCGGCTTTGGGCTTTTGCTGGGCATGACCCAGCAGGGCGATTCGGATAAGTGGGTCGGCGCAAGCAAGAGCCCAGAGCCCAAAGCCTAGAGCCAAAAAAGGCCCGCGTGAGCGGGCCTTTTTGAGTGCGAAGGCTTTTAGGCCCCCATGATACGGCGCTCCTGCGCGAGGCGCTTGAGGCTCTTCTTACGGGCGGCGAGCATCTTCCGCTTGCGCTTGGCGGAGGGCTTCTCAAAGTGCTGACGCTTCTTCAGCTCGCTGAGGATGCCGGACTTCTCGCACTTCCGCTTGAAGCGGCGAAGCGCGTTTTCGAAGGTTTCGTCTTCCTTGATCTTGACGAGTGGCATGTGTGATTTCCCCCCCTTCTACCGTAGATTCGCCCGTACCGAGGATCGGACCGAAGGACCAGCATATCCCGGAATCCCGGCCCAGGCGAGGGGAAACTCCAGATCCCAGGGGCTTTTCCGTTGAGACCTGGGTACCCCACGGCTACCCTGACAAGGACTTATCCCCTGTCAAATCCCCCGGAAACCTGAATGAACCGACCCCTGCTCCTCATCGTGGATGGCGAGTCCCTCCGGACTCCCGGGCTGGTGTCGGCCATGGAAGGCGATGGTTGGCTCGTCCAGTGGGTGAAGTCCGGGGAAGTCGATGCTTTCCTGGCCCAGGGGCTGACCCCGGACCTGCTCCTGCTGGATGCCCCTTCCCAGGGCACCGAGGGGGTGCGCAAGATCCGCGGCCGCATCGCTGGCCTGCCCGTGCTCGTGATGCTGGACCACCCCGGGGCCGAGGCCCCCGTGGAGGAGGGCATCCAGGGCGTGCTGGAGCGGACGCTGCCCCACGGCGAGATCACGGCGGCCCTGCGCCGCTTCCTGCCCGGGGAGGCCAAGGCCCCCCTGACCACCCACGACATCTTCGGGGACCTGGTGGCCGAGATCGAGCAGGAGGGCACCAACTCCGGCACGGATCCCTTCGCCATCCTGGACCGGGCCCCGGGCGTGGAGGCCAAGCCCTCCCTGCCCATCGCACCCGTGGAGCCCATCCACGTGCCCCGCCCCAACACGGAACCCCCCAAGCGGCCCATGACCAGCGAGGACATCTTCGGCGACGTGCTGGAGGAGATCGAGGGCATGGGGAAGGGGGCCGCCCTGCCCACCGCCCCGAAGCCCCCCCTCGTGGCCCGGATCCCCGCCCCCAAGGCGGAGGTCACCCCGATTCCCGAGGCGATGGGCGAGCCCAAGCCCCTCACCCAGGGCGAGTTCACCCTCACGGGCATCTCCGGAGTGCACGATCCCTTCGACTGGTCCAAGGCCGAGGGCACCCCTTCGGCGGAGGCCCCCGCCAAGGGGCCCGTGACGCCGCCCGCCCCCGGGGCGAGGGCCGAGGCTTCCCAGCAGGTGCCCATCTCCCAGGCCCTCGAGGAGTACGGGAACTACTACCTGCTCGAGAAGATCGCCGTGGGCGGCATGGCCGAGCTCTTTAAGGCCCAGCAGCGGGGCGTGCAGGGCTTCCAGAAGATTGTCGCCATCAAGCGCATCCTGCCTCACCTCAGCGACAACGAGGACTTCGTCACCATGTTCATCGACGAGGCGAAGCTGGCGGCCCAGCTCACGCATCCGAACATCGTGCAGATCTTCGACCTCGGGAAGGCGGGCAACAGCTACTACATCGCCATGGAGTACGTGAACGGGCGGGACCTGCGCACCCTGCTGCGCAAGGCCCGGGAGTTCGGGCTGCCCTTCCCCGAGGCCGTGGCCGGCTTCGTGCTGATGAAGGTGGCCGCGGCCCTGGACTACGCCCACCGCAAGAAGGGCTTCGACGATCGCGAGCTCAAGCTGGTGCATCGCGACATCAGCCCCCAGAACGTGCTCATCAGCCAGGAAGGGGCCGTGAAGCTCGTGGACTTCGGCATCGCCAAGGCCGTGAGCAAGGCCAGCCACACCGTGGCCGGCGCCCTCAAGGGCAAGCTCCTCTACATGAGCCCGGAGCAGGCCATGGGGCAGGCGCTGGATAACCGCTCCGACCTCTACTCCCTGGGCCTCGTGCTCTTCGAGATGCTCACGGGCGAACGCTGCTTCCAGGCCGACAGCGAACTGGGCGTGCTGGAGAAGGTGCGCCTGGGTAGGGTGCAGGATGTGACCCTGCTGAACCCCCAGGTGAGCCGTGAGATGGCCGCCATCGTGACCAAGAGCCTCCAGAAGAACGTGGACCACCGCTACCCCAGCGCCCGGTTCATGGAGCGGGACCTGCGCGAGCTGCTCATGAAGCAGGGCCACATCCCCACCGAGCACGACGTGGCCGAGTACATCCACGCCCTGCTCACGGGCACCAAGGAGGATGTGGAGCGCGTGATGCACTCCCGCTTCCCCGCGCCCACCCTGCAGCTCACGCCCCGGCTCCATTCCGGCAGCCACCCGTCGCTCCAGGAGACCCAGGCGGCCCTGCCCAGCAACGGCGGCGCCACCGTGGGCAATGGCGCCGAGCCCGCGCCCCTGCCCGAACGCCCGGAACGGCTGGAGCCGCCAGCGGTGAAGCCCATCTGGCTCCTGCCTGTGATCCTCGCGCTGCTCGGCCTGCTCATCCTGCTGATCTGGGTGGCCGGGCGCACCTGAGTGGGATAAAATTCAAATATCGCCAAATAATCCAACGCCACCATCGGAGCCCGCCATGGAACTCTCCCAGGACCAGAAAGCCTTCTACGAAACCACCCGCACCCGCTGCCGGACTGAGGTGGACCAGATCAACAACACCATCGCCGCCGAAGTGCAGCGCGTGCGCGACCTGCTGACCTCCCTCAGCAACCGCAAGGCCGCCGTGATCCAGATGTACGGCGCCGCCTGTGAAGTGCTGGGCGAGGAGAACGATCTCGCGGAAGAGAACGTCGAGATCCAGTTCTGACCCCGCCGCCAGCGGCGGACCCCGATGCGGCGCCCTGCGGGGCGCCGCATCGTTTTCAGGCCTTCCCCGCGCGGCGCAGCCAGATCTCCCGCCAGTAGAGGGTGTTGTTCCGGGGGCAGTTCATGGCGCAGGTCCCGTGGCAGGCCACCCCCTTCAGGGCCACGGTGTGCTCCAGGTGGATCATCTTGCCCGTCTGCTCCAGGATGATGTTCCGCACCGGGAACTCGACTTCGAACCGCTGGCCGGTGAAGTCGACCATGTCCGGCTCGAAGGAGAGACCCCGGTGCTTCCCCTCGGCATCCAGCGTCCGGCGGATCTCGTCGACGGATTTCACCTCCACCCACTCCCCGGCCTTGAGATCCAGCCCCCCGCGCGAAGGAGCCTCCCGGGCCCATCCGCGGGGCACGCCCTTGCGCCCGAGCCCGAGGGCTCGTCCCACCCGGTCCAGGAGGGTGTCCCTGAGGATGTGGAGGAAGGCGGGGATGGAGAGCTCCCCGGCGCGGATCTCGGAGATGAAGTGGGTGACATTCCAGCGCGAGAGCTGCCCGGTCGCGTTGAACAGTTCCGTGGATTGGCAGAGGTACCGATCCCCCTCGCGGGTCGGGAGGCCCCCGGTCCAGGCGGATCCCGCGTCGCTGGCCGGCGGCCGGGGGGCGTCCCCTTCCCCCGGAGGCGGCACGGGCGCCAGCCAGGCCTCCTTCCAGAAGAACCGGCAGTTCCGCTGGCAGCCATCGTGGAATTCCCCCCGGCACCGCAGGTCCTCCAGGAGGAGGGTGCCCTTAAGGCTGCGCAGGCTGTGCCCCTCCACGCAGGTCTTCATGGCCCGGCGATGGATCCGGAAGGTCCGGCCACAGTATCGGGCCATCTCCGGCATGAAGGGGATGCCCTCAAGCTTCCCCCCGGCCAGGGTGGTGGCGATCTCCGCCTCGGATTTCACGCGCACGTACTGGCCTTGGCGGAAGGGCGTCGAGGGGGTGGAGGCGGACATGGGCAATCAGTCCAGGGCGGGGTGGAACGGGACCCCAGCCGTGGACCTGATTCGGGCGGGCCCGGTCCCTCGCGGGATCCCCAACGTAGGTCCGACCCTCGTGAGACGCAAGGAAGGGGGCCTTCCCGCGGGGAACCAAGCGGGGCGGCCCCTTGCGGCGGAAAGCCAATCTCAGGCGCAGGGGCGAGCGGGGCTCCGGACGGGCCTCAGCAGGCCCTCGGGCCCCCTCGTCTTAGGCGTCGATGCCGAAGAGCGGAGCCTGGCACTTGATGCAGTTGGTGAGGTGCTGGGCATTCTTGTGGCCGCAGTGGGGGCAGACCTTGTGGGCAGCCTTGCGGCGCCGGAGCATCCGCACCCAGATGAGACCCAGCAGCAGGGTCAGCACGCCGGCCTTCTGCCAGCTCGTCATCGCCAGCAGGGGCTTCTTCGCCGGGGCGGGGGAAGGGCTCCCTTCCAACGAAACGGAAGGCTGGGTCGCGCTCTGACGACCGACGACCGACCACCGAAGACCGCTCTTCACTAGCTGTCCACCTTCAGGATGGCGAGGAAGGCCTCCTGCGGGATCTCCACGGATCCGATGGCCTTCATCCGCTTCTTGCCTTCCTTCTGCTTGTTGAGGAGCTTCTTCTTGCGGCTGATGTCGCCGCCGTAGCACTTGGCGGTCACGTCTTTGCGGCGGGCCTTCACGTTGGTGCGGGCGATGATTTTGGCGCCGATGGCGGCCTGGATGGCCACGTCGAACATCTGCTGGGGGATCACTTCCTTCATCTTGCCGCAGAGGGCGTGGCCCAGGGTCACGCTCTTGGCCCGGTGCACGAGGATGCTGAGGGCGTCCACGGGCTCGGAATTCACGAGGATGTCCATCTTCACGAGGTCGGACTCCACGTAGTGCTTCATGTGGTAGTCGAAGCTGGCGTAGCCCTTGGAGAGGCTCTTGAGCTTGTCGTAGAAGTCCATGACCACTTCGTTGAGGGGCAGCTCGTACACGAGCATCACGCGGTCGGAGCTCACGTACTCCAGCTTCTGCTGGATGCCGCGGCGCTCCTCGCAAAGCTTGATGAGGCCCCCCACGAAGTCGGTGCGGGTGAGGATGGTGGCCTCGATGATGGGTTCCTCGATGCGGGCGATCTTCTGCAGCGGGGGGAGCTTGCTGGGATTGTCGACGACCACCTCGCTGCCGTCCGTGAGGTAGACGTGGTAGCGCACGGAGGGCGCTGTGGTGATGAGGTCCAGGTCGAACTCGCGCTCCAGGCGCTCCTGGACGATCTCCATGTGCAGCAGGCCCAGGAAGCCGCAGCGGAAGCCGAAGCCCAGCGCGGTGGAGGTCTCGGGCTCGTAGGTGAAGCTGCTGTCGTTGAGCCGCAGCTTTTCCATGGCGTTGCGCAGGTTCTCGAAGTCGTCGCTGGAGGTGGGGAAGATGCCCGCGAAGACCACGGGCTGGATCTCCTTGAAGCCCCTCAGCATTTCCGTGGCGGGCTTGGTGGTGTTCGTCACCGCGTGGGTGAGCGTGTCGCCCACTTTCACATCCACCAGCTGCTTGATGCTGGCCACCAGGTAGCCCACCTCGCCCACGGACAGCGAGTCCTGCTTGTCCATCTTGGGGTCGAAGATCCCGATCTCGTCCACGCGGTGTTCGCTGCCCGTGGACATGAAGCGGATCTGGTCCCCGGCCTTCAGGGTGCCGTTCACCACGCGGATGAGGCTCACCACGCCGCGGTAGGAGTCGTAGTAGCAGTCGAAGACGAGGGCCTGGAGGGGCGCGGCGGGATCGCCCTGGGGCGCGGGGATGCACTTGACGATCTGCTCCAGCACCTGATCGCAGTTCTCGCCGGTCTTGGCGCTGACATTCACGGCGTGGGCGGTGTCCACCAGGCCGATGACCGTGTCGATCTGCTCCAGCACCCTGGCCGGGTCTGCGCTGGGGAGGTCCGTCTTGTTCAGGACGGGGAACACCTCCAGGCCGTTCTCCAGGGCGAGGTAGGTGTTGGCCAGGGTCTGGGCCTCCACGCCCTGGGTGGCGTCCACCACCAGGATGGCGCCCTCGCAGGCGGCGAGGCTGCGGCTCACCTCGTAGGTGAAGTCCACGTGGCCGGGGGTGTCGATGAGGTTCAGGGTGTAGGTGTTCCCGTCCAGGGCGGGGTATTTCAGGGTCACCGCGTGGGCCTTGATGGTGATGCCCCGCTCGCGCTCCAGGTCCATGTCATCCAGGATCTGGGCCTGCATGTCCCGCTGGGCCACGGTCTTGGTGAGCTCGAGCAGGCGGTCCGCCAGCGTCGACTTGCCGTGGTCGATGTGGGCGACGATGGAGAAATTGCGGATGTGCTTGGGATCGGTCAACGCGGAACCTCGAACCGGCCATTGTACCGGAGGCGGCGCCGATCGTCCCGCGCAGATCCCCGGCGCCCCTTGCGTCCGGAATCAACCCGTGGTTGATCCCGACCGATGGGGCCTTTACCCTCGTAAGAGGAGTGAAGGAGCCCGCTTGCCCGCGACCCAGTCCCCCCAGACGATCCTGATGGTGGAGGACAACGCCCTGCAGCGCCGTCAGCTGGAGGCCCAGCTGCAGCCCCTGGGGCACCGGCTCCTCTCGGCCGTGAACGGCCAGGAGGCCCTGGACCGGATGCGGGAGAACCCGCCGGACCTGGTGATCATGGACGTGGTCATGCCTTCCATGGACGGGTTCAAGGCCTGCGAGGCCATCAAGGCCGACACCCGCACCGCCGACATCCCCGTCATCGTGCTGACCGCCCTCAGCCGGGATGCCAAGGACCGAAGCTATGCAGCCGGCGCGGACGACTTCCTCCGCAAGCCCGCCCCGACGCTGCTGCTCCAGGTGCGCGTCCAGACCCACCTCCGCATCCATGCGCTGGCCCGTTCCGTGGGCCACCTGGCCCCGGCCCGGCCCAAGGTGCTGGTCGTCTCCGGCAGCCCCCTGGTGCGGGCCCAGGTGCAGAACCATTTCGGGAAGGACCAGGCCACGTTCGTCGAGGCCCAGGGCGAAGGCCAGGCCCGGGCCCAGATCCTGGCCCACCGCCCCGACCTCCTGGTCCTGGACACGGAACTGCTGGACGGCAGCGCCCAGGCACTGGCCATGGCCATCCAGCAGGCCGAGGAGCTGGCCGGCATGCCCATCCTCCTGCTCCACGGCCCGGGCGAGCTGGAGCTCTGGTCCAAGCTCAAGGAGCCGGTCTCCGATGCCATGGAGAAGCCCCTGGTGGCGCCCGAGACCCGCCGCCGCGTGGCCCTCATGGCCCGCCTGGCCCACCTCCAGAAGCTGACCCGACTGGCATGAGGCGGTTGCTCCGGGCGGCCGCGCCGTTCCTGGCCGGCCTGGCCCTCACCGGGGGCTCCGTGGCAGGCCGCGTCACCGATGGCCGCCAGGGACTGGCGGGCGCCCGCGTCTACCCCGACCGGCTCCCCCGCGTCTCGCCCGACCTCGATCCCCCCGTGGCCCTCACGGACGCGCAGGGCCGGTTCCACCTGGAGCTGGATCCCTCGGACACCGTGCTGGCCGTCGAGAAGGA
>DATFAX010000022.1:0-18964 GCA_035254125.1 Holophagaceae bacterium
GATATCCAGAAAGGTGGAGGGACGGGCCCTGTGAAACCTTGGCAACCTGCGGCGCGAGCCGAGATGGTGCCAATTCCTGCCGGTGCGCACGCACCGGATAGATGCCGAGCTGTCATGACTGGCAGACGCGGAGGGGCCCGAGACCACAGCATGTGGGCTTCGGGCCCCTCTCATTTTTGTGTTGGATCGCGTCGGGACGGCAAGGCCGGTCAGGAGACCCCCATGCACCGCTTCATCGCGATCCCCGCCCACCCCGAGTCCATGCGGACTCCGTCCTGTTGTCGCGGCGTGCATCCCGCCCCGCCACCCAGGAGGAGACCGCATGTCCCGCACGACCGAACCTAGCCCGGCCCAGCCTTTCGTCTCCCTCGTGGGGGCCGGTCCCGGCACGCCGGACCTGCTCACCCTGCGGGGGCTCCAGGCCCTGCAGCAGGCCGATGTGATCCTCTACGACGCGCTGCTGGAACCGGACTTCGCCGCCCTCTTCCGGGAGGCTGCCCTGGCCATCCCCGTGGGTAAGCGCTGCGGCGGCGGCACACCCCAAGCGCGCATCCACGAGCTGCTGCTGACCCACGCCAAGCCCGGCGTCCACGTGGTGCGACTCAAGGGCGGAGATCCCCTGCTCTACGGCCGTGGCGGCGAGGAGGCTCAGCTGCTGGAGGCCTTCGGCATCCCCTTCGAGTTCATCCCCGGCGTGAGCGCCCTGCAGGGCGTGGCCGCGGCCTCGGGCATCCCCCTCACCCACCGCGGCGTGAGCCGGGAGCTGCGCGTCCTCGAAGGGCACCACCTGCTGGAGGACGCCGTGGACTGGACGGAGCTGGCCGCCTTCAGGGGCACCCTGGCCCTCTTCATGGCCACGCGCCCGCTGCCGGACATCGCCCGGCGGCTGCTGGACCATGGCGCACGACCCGACCATCCCGTGGCCCTGGTGGAGCGTGCCTTCTGCGAAGGGCAGGTCACCACCGTCTCCACGCTGGCCCTCGCCGCGGAAGGGCACCTCTGTTGTCGCACCGAGGGCCCCGGTCTCGTCCTCCTGGGCGCCGTGATCCACGAGCGCACCCGTCCCCTCCTCCCGCACGTTTCCCTGACCCACATCCATGACCCTGCTGCCGCTGTTTCTGGATCTGAAGGACCGCCGCGTGCTGCTGGTGGGCGCGGGGAGCGTCGCGCGGGGTAAGCTCGACGCGCTCGCCCCCACGGGCTGCGCGCTGCGGGTGGTGGCGCTGGCGATCCCGGCCAGCTTCAGAGCTGCAGCTGAAGCGATGGGGGCTGATCTGCGGGAAGCCCCCTTCCGGACCGAGGACCTCGACGGCGTCACCTTCGTGGTGGCCGCCACCAATGACCCCGCCACGAACCTCGCCATCGCCCGCGAAGCCCGGGCCCGCAAAATCCTCGTCAATGCCGTGGATGACGTGGCCGGCTGCGATGCCTTCTTCGCCGCCACGATCCGGCGCGGGCCCCTCACCCTTGCCATTGGAAGCGACGGGCAGTTCCCCGGCCTGACCCGCGCCCTGCGCCGCCTCCTCGAGGCCTTCCTCCCCGAAGGGGACGCCCCCCTGTTCCATCGCCTCGCCAGGGCCCGGGCGCGCTGTCGCCACCTCCCGGCCCCCGAAGCCCGCAAGGCCGCCCTCGACCCCCTCCTCACCGCCTTCGAACGCACCTACCCCGGAGTCTCCCCATGAGCTCGAACCTGGAAACCCTGAAGCTCGAATCCCGCCACCTGCGGGGCACCCTGGCCCTGGAACTCGCCAACGCCGAGCCGGGCTTCAGCGAGGCCTCCCAGCACCTCCTCAAGCCCCACGGCTTCTACCAGCAGAAGGATCGCGACCGCCGCAAGGACGCTGCGCCGCCGCCCCCGGCGCTCATGGTGCGGGGCCGCATCCCCGCCGGCCGGCTGGATGCCCTGGCCTGGTCCACTTGGGATCGCCTGGCCGATGAATTCGGGGATGGTTCCCTGCGCATCACCACCCGCCAGAGCCTGGAACTGCACGGCATCCTCAAGGGCGACCTCAAGGCCACCCTGAAGGGCCTGCGCGACGCCCTGCAGACCAGCTCCGGCGCCTGCGGCGACGTGGTGCGCAATGTGGTGGCCCCGCCCAATCCCACGGGACGGCCGGAGGTGCAGGCCCTGGCGGAAGTGGCCGCCGTTCTCTCCGATCACTTCCGCGCCCGCAGCCGGGCCTACGCGGAGATCTTCCTGGATGGCGAGCCCGTGGACCCCGTCACGGAAGCGGAGCCGATCTTCGGCGCCACCTACCTGCCCCGGAAGTTCAAGATCGCCGTGACCCTGGCGGGTGAGAACGCCGTGGACCTCTTCACCCACGACCTGGGCCTCGCCGCCACCTGGGCGGAGGGGCGCATCACCGGCTGGCACCTCTTCGCAGGCGGCGGCATGGGCATGAGCCACGGTAACGATCAGACCTTCCCGCGCCTCGCGGACCCCCTGGGCTGGTTCCCGGCGGAGGGGCTCCTGGCCGTGGTGGAAGCCGCCGTCACCGCCTACCGGGACAGTGGCGACCGCACGAACCGCAAGCGGGCCCGCCTCAAGTACGTGCTCCACGACCGCGGTGCCGCTTGGTTCCGCGCCGAGGTGGAGACGCGCAGCGGGGTGCGCTTCCAGGACCTCGAACCGCCCCCGTGGACGACGCCCTCCCTCCTGGGTTGGCACGCGGCCGGGGACGGCACTTACGCCTTCGGGCTCCACACCCTGAGCGGCCGGATCAACGATGGCCCCGAGCGACGCCTGAAGACCGCCCTGCGGGAGGCCGTCGCCCGGTTCCACCTCCACGTGCAGCTCACGCCGGAACAGGACCTGATCCTGGAGGGGATCCCATCCGGGGATCGCCCGGCCCTCGAGGCCCTCCTGCGGGACCACGGCGTGCTCCTGGATCGCCCCGCCTCCGCCTACAACCGGGCCCTCGCCTGCGTGGCCCTGCCCTGGTGCGGCCTGGCCGTGGCGGAAGCAGAGCGCCACCTGCCCCAGTTCCTGGACCACCTGCAGGCCGCCCTGGACCGCCACGGCAAGGCGCACCTCGCGCCCACCTTCCGGGTCACGGGCTGCGCCAACGGCTGCGCCCGACCCTACGCGGCGGAGCTGGCCCTCGTGGGCCAGGCGCCGGAGCGCTACGTGCTCTGGGCCGGCGGCGATGCCGAGGGCACACGCCTCGCCTTCCCCGTCGTGGAGAAAGTGCCCAGCGCCGACCTGCCCGGCCTCTTCGATCGCCTCGTGAACTTCTGGACCTCGGAAGGTAGACTCGACGAACGCCTCGGAGCCTTCGCCCACCGCATCGGCCCTGGGGCCCTGGCCGCCGCCCTCACCGCCGCCCCGGCGCTGTCTGGCCTGGAGCGCTGACATGGGTGCCCTCTCCCCCTCCCAGTTCCTGCTGCTGGCCGCCGTCACCTTCACGGCGGCGGCGGTGAACGGCGCCCTGGGCCATGGCTTCTCCACCCTCACGGTGCCCGTCGCCCTGCTCTGGCTCACCCAGCGGCTCCTGAACCCCGTGCTCGTGCTGCTGGAAGTGCTCATCAACGGCTGGGCCTTCCTCCTCAGCTTCCGGGACTTCCCGACCGTGCGGCGCCAGGTGAGGCCCATCGCCCTGGCCCTCCTCCCCGGCCTCATCGTCGGCGCCCTCGTGCTCCGCTTCGTACCCGCAGGCCCCCTGAAGATCGCCACCTACGCCCTGCTGCTGCCCCTGGCCCTGTGGCAGGCCCTCGGACGCAAGCCCAAGGCCACGCCCAAGCCCGCCGTCTACGGCGCGGTCACGGGCCTCCTCTATGGCCTCACCACCATCAGCGGGCCCGTGCTGAGCCTCTACTTCCACCATCACCACACGCCCAAGGCCCAGTACCGTGCGGCCATCAGTTTCCTGCGCCTCGTGGAGAGCGTGGCCTCCGCCGCCGCCCTCCTCGCCCTGGGGCTCCTGGGCCGCGACACGGTGAAGGCCACCCTGCCCCTCCTCCCCGTGGTGGTCCTGGGCCTGCTCCTGGGTCACGGGCTCCTGCGCTGGATCTCCGAGGAGCGCTTCCGCCGGGGCTGCGCCATCTTCAACGTCTTCGCCCTCAGCTTCGGCCTCGCGCGCCTGCTCCAGGCGGTGGGCCTGCCCCCGGGCGCCGGCTTCGCCCTCTGGATCCTGCCCACGGCCTTCGCCCTCTGGCGTCACCCCAAACCCGAACCCGCCGCCCTCTAGGACGCCCATGACCGCCTTCGCCTTCGACGCCCTCAACGGGGCGCTGGAGGGGGCCGCGCCCGAGGTGATCCTCGATGCGGCCCTCCAGCGCCACCCCACCGGCCTCGCCTTCGCCTGCTCCCTCGGACTGGAGGACATGGCCCTCCTCCACCTCATCCGGAGCCGGGATCTGCCCATCCGCGCCTTCGTTCTGGACACCGGCCGCCTCCACCCGGAAACCCTCACCCTGCTCGCCCGCGCCCAGCGGGATTTCGGTCCCGTGGAAGTCTACGTGCCCGATCGCACGGCCCTGGAGGCCTACGTGAACGGCCATGGCCTCGACGCCTTCTATGAAAGCCTCGAATTGCGCCGGGCCTGCTGCGCGATCCGCAAGGTGGAACCCCTGCAGCGGGCCCTGGAGGGCGCCACCGGCTGGATCACCGGCCAGCGCCGCGCCCAGTCCACCACGCGCACCGCGCTCCAGCCCTTCGAACAGGACTGGGCTCACGGGGGCCTCACCAAGGTGAACCCCCTCGCCTTCTGGTCCCTTGAGGACGCAGAAGGCTACGTCGATCGCCACGCCGTCCCCGTGAACCCCCTGCACGCCCGAGGGTTCCCGAGCATCGGCTGCGCCCCCTGCACCCGCGCCATCCAGCCCGGCGAGGATCCCCGCGCCGGCCGCTGGTGGTGGGAACACCCCGAACACAAGGAATGCGGACTCCACCCCGCCAAGGCTCCCCGATGACCCCCCTCACCGAAACCCGAACCCTCACCCACCTCGACTGGCTCGAGGCCGAAGCCATCCACATCCTCCGCGAAGTGGCGGGCCAGGCCTCGAACCCCGCCCTGCTCTTCTCCGGCGGCAAGGACAGCCTCGTGCTGCTGCGCCTCGCCGAGAAGGCGTTCCGCCCCGGTCGCTTCCCCTTCCCCCTGCTCCACATCGACACCGGGCACAACTACCCGGAGGTGCTCGCCTTCCGGGATGCCCGCGCCGCGGAATTGGGCGAACGGCTCATCGTCCGTGCCGTGGAGGACTCCATGGCCCGGGGCACCGTGCGCCTGCGCACGCCGGACGAATCCCGCAACCGCCACCAGAGCGTGACCCTGCTGGAGGCCATCGCCGAGTTCCAGTTCGATGCCCTCATCGGCGGCGCCCGGCGCGACGAGGAGAAGGCCCGCGCCAAGGAGCGCATCTTCTCCTTCCGCGACGCCTTCGGGCAGTGGGACCCCAAGGCCCAGCGGCCCGAGCTGTGGGACCTCTACAACGCCCGCATCGCCCCCGGCGAGCACATCCGCGCCTTCCCCATCTCCAACTGGACGGAACTGGACGTGTGGCAGTACATCGAGCGGGAGGCCTTAGGCCTGCCGAGCATCTACTTCGCCCATGAACGGGAGGTGGTGGAGAAGGCCGGGGGCCTCCTCATGCCCGTCACGGACCTCACCCCCGCGAGGCCCGGTGAAACCCCCCTCCGCCGCTCCGTGCGCTTCCGCACCGTGGGCGACATCCCCTGCACCGCCCCCGTGCCGAGCACGGCCCGCACCGTGGCCGAGATCCTCCTGGAGACGGCCACCACCGACCTCACCGAACGGGGCGCCACGCGGCTGGACGACCAGACCAGCGAGGCCTCCATGGAACAGCGCAAGAAGGAGGGCTACTTCTGATGAGCCACCCCCAGCCTCCGGCCTCCGGCCTCCCCTCCGACCTCGGCGTCCTCCGCCTGCTCACCTGCGGCAGCGTGGACGACGGCAAGAGCACCCTCATCGGCCGCCTCCTCTACGACAGCAAGGCCATCCTCGCCGACACGCTGCAGGCCCTGGCCCGCACGAGCGCCAAGCGGGGCCAGGCGGCCGTGGACCTGAGCCTGCTCACAGATGGCCTGCAGGCCGAGCGGGAGCAGGGCATCACCATCGACGTGGCCTACCGCTACTTCACCACGGGGCGGCGGAAGTTCATCATCGCGGATGCCCCCGGCCACGAGCAGTACACCCGCAACATGGTGACGGCCGCCAGCACGGCGGATCTGGCGCTCATCCTCGTGGATGCCCGCAAGGGAGTGCTCACCCAGACGCGGCGCCACATCACCCTGGCCCACCTCGTGGGCATCCGTCACCTGGTGGTGGTCGTGAACAAGATGGACCTCGTGGGCCATGACGAGGCCGTCTTCCAGCGCATCCGCGAGGAGGTTCAAGCCTTCGCCCGAGAGCTCGGCGCCGCCGAGCCCACCTTCCTGCCCCTGTCGGCCCTGACGGGCGACATGGTGGTGGATCGTGGCGAAGCGCTTCCCTGGTACGAGGGCCCCACCCTGCTGGAGCTCCTGGAGGGCGTGGCCGCGACGGATGATCGCCGGGACTTCCCCACCCGGTTCTCCGTGCAGTGGGTGATCCGCCCCCACCAGGACTTCCGCGGCTATGCAGGGCGACTCTCCGCGGGGCGCCTGCGGGTGGGGGATCCCGTGGGTGTGCAGCCCTCCGGTCGTTCCTCCCGCGTGAAGGCCCTCCACCTCGGCGACGAGCACCTGGTGGAAGCCGTGGCGGGCCAGAGCCTCACGGTGGAGCTGGAGGACGACCTGGACATCTCCCGGGGTGACCTCCTCGTGGATCCGGCCCGCCCCGCCTTTGCCGCCCGCAGCTTGGAGGCGGAGCTCTGCTGGCTCTCGGAGGCCCCCTCCCACCCCGGGGGCCGCTACCTGCTCCGACAGGGCAGCCGGGAGGCGAAGGTGCTCCTACAGGAACCGGCCCGCCGCCTGGATCTCCACACCCTCGAGCGGACGTCCGTGGCGCAGTTGGCCATGAACGATCTGGCCCATCAGGCCTTGCGCCTCCAACAGCCCCTGCCCTGCGATCCTTACCTTGCGCACCGGGCCACCGGCGCCTTCATCCTCATCGACGAGACCACCCACGCCACCGTCGCCGCGGGCTTCATCCGCGGCGCCGCCTGATCCGGATGCCCATGCGACGCTCCGCCGCGGCCCTGGCCGCCTCCGCCCTCGGCCTGTGCGCCCAGGTCCCCCAGGTGGGGGGCCTCCTGCAGGTCTGGGCCCTTCAGCCTCTGGGCCCCACCCTCCCCATCCAGGGCCCCGGCTATTACGACCCCGGCAACGCCACCTTCCAGGAGGGCCTCCTGCTGCGTCGGGCCCAGGTCCAGGTCGCCGGGCCCGTCCCCGGGGACCTGCCCCTCCACTACCTGGTGATGGCCGACTTCGCCCTGCCGACCACCGGACCCAATCCGGCCAACGGCAACGCCCCCTACAATCCCTCCCTCCTCCAGGACGCCTGGATCGAAGGCCTCCTGGGCGCGGGATTCCACGCCCGCCTGGGCCAGTTCAAGAACCTCCAGACTTGGGAGGGGCTCGTGGCGCCGGCGGATCTGCCCTTCGCAGAGCGATCCCAGATCGGCCGGCGCTTCGCGGATCGCCGCGACCGGGGTCTCGCCCTGCGGTGGGAGGGTGAGGCGGGGGGCTTCGGGCTCCAGGCCACGGTGGGGATCTTCAACGGCACGAACGACCTGGCGGCCGGCAAGGCGTCCGATGCCAATGGGCGACGGGATGGGGCCCTGCGCGTGGAAGCCACGAGGCCCCGCCACCGGCTGGGGTTCTACGGCCTCCGGGGTGGCACGGACCAGCGGGAGTCGGGCCTCCAGGCCAAGGCCTTCCCAGGTCCTGGCGCTCCCGACGCTGCCAGCGTGCGCGCCGCCGGCGACCTCACCGAAAACCTGGGGGCCTATTACGTTTACGCAGGCGACGCATGGCACGGCGAGGTGGAGGCGATCACCGGCCGCTGGGGCCGACGCTATCCATCCCTGGGTCCCCAGCCGGGCCCCGCGGGCCGGGAGATCCTGGACCAGCGCTTCCTCGGCATCACCGCCACCCTCGCCTTCACCCGCGGTCCCCGCAGCTGGGCCCTGCGCTGGGATCGGTTGGACGGGAACCCCGCCCGGGCCGGGGCCACGGCCACGGAGGTCACCGCGGGCTTCACCCGCCGCTTCGGTGCCGCGGATCTGCGGGTGAACGCCCTCCACCGGTTCGGGGCCCTCGGGATCGGCCTGGACGCGCCGGTGCGGGCCTCCAACGCCCTCCTCCTCGCCTTCCAGGTCGCATTCTGAGCCTTCCCGCCCCGATCCGGTCCCCGAATCATCCCCCGCCCCCCGAACGCCGTTAACAGCCCTATGAATCCGGGTCGCAGCCTCCTCCTGGGAGCCCTGCTGGGCTGGGGTGTCGTTGCCCCGGCCCAGGGCCCGGGGCGCATGGTGGTGCGATCCTACGGCCAGGCGGACGGCATCCCCGAATCGCGGATCAACGCGATGATCCAGGACCGGCAAGGGCGCTACTGGGTGGCCGGGGACATGGGCGTGTACGTGGGCGACGGCAGCGTCTTCCTGAAGGCCCTGCCCACCCCCGTGGATGCCCGCCCCCTCTTCAAGGGTCTCGTGGAGGATGCGGAGGGCGGGATCTACGTGGTCGGCGAAGCCGGCCTCTGGCACCTGCAGGACGACCGCTGGACCCGCCTCGGAGAAGGGCTTCCGGAGCGGTCCACGGGGGAGCCCCTGGGCCTGTTCAAGGACGGGGCGGGGGACCTGTGGCTCCAGTGGGGCGCGTACCTCCTGCGGCTGGAGGGGCCCGGTCGGTACCGGGCCGTGCCCCTCCCCCAGGAGGGCCTGGCGGTCCTGAGCCCCCGGGTCCACGAGCCGGGCCTGCTCCTCCGCATCGGCCCACGGGCCTGGTGCTGGCGCCAGGACACCTGGCATCCCCTCCCGGAGGTCCCCGTCCAACGCGCGGAGGAGTACCGGGGGCCCATCCAGGAGGATCGGACCGGCACCCTCTGGACCGGCACCTACCTCCGCATCTTCCGACTGGATTCCGGGGCCCGGGCCTGGGTGGAGCAACCCGATCCGGACGGCAACCACGGTTTCGCGGGCGGCACCTCCAGCCCCGGTGGGGTCACCAGCCCCGGCGGGGGCGAGGTCTGGGCCATGGGCGACCAGGCGGCCCGGCGCCTGGACCGGGCGGAGCCTACCCTCGAGACGAACCCCACCTTCAGCACCTATTCCATGACCCTCCTCCTCCGGGACCGGGAGGGGCACCTCTGGGTGGACCGGGACGGGCTCCACCGCCTCGGCGGCCCCTGGCGTCAGCATGGCGCCCTGGACGGCCTGCCCGTGGCGGGCATCTGGCAGGCCCTGCGGGATGCCCAGGGCCACATGTGGGTCTCGACCACCAAGGGCCTCTTCCGCGCCCTCGGGTCCCGATGGGAACGGATCTGGGAAGCGGGCCTCCATGCCCAGATCGCCCTCGGGGCCGATGGTTGCCTCTGGGCCACGGAACGCCTCAGCGGGCGGGTGTTGCGCTTCCCCACTCAGGGCGCCACCCCCCACCCGGCACCCCCGCTGCCCGACCTCCGGGGCCTCGAAGCCCTCCGGGGGGTCAGCGCCACGGGCCGCTTCCTGGCCTTCCCCACCCGGGATCGGACCTTCCGGGTCGGCCGGTGGGAAGGGGGCCGGTGGACCTGGCAGGTGATCCCCACGGATGGCCCCCCCACCGCCCTGCGCACCTACGCAGATGCCCTGGGAAACCTGCACCTCGTCATGAAGGACGGAGGCGGCCAGATCCTCCACCGCACCCCCGAAGGCCCCTGGCGGCCCCTCCCCCTGGCGGTGGGACGGGATGTCACCGAACTCTTCAGCACGGCCGAGGACACGCTGGTGGCCGTTCAGTTCATGCCTCCGGAGCTGCACACGTTCCAGCTGAAGGGGGAGGCCTGGACCCCGGTGGGCCACCGCCCCCTGGAGCCCCTGAGTCCCTGCAAGACCGCCTACGGGGCGGCCGTGCTGGATGACGGGCGCACCTGGGTGATCACCGACCACGGGGTGCTGGAGCTGGATCCCCGCCATCCGGAGTGGGCCCGCCACTACACCACGCCCGATGGCCTGCCCGTGGACGACTGCAACCAGTTCGGGCTCTTGGTGGAGCCCTCGAAGATCTGGATCTCCACGGGCACGGGGCTCGCCAGCTTCGATCGCCAGGCCGAGCGCCCCCTGCCTGAACTGCCGGCCCCCTTCCTCCTGGGCGCCCGAGTGGGAGAGGCGGCCTGGACCCTGAGCCTGCCCCGGGAGCTCCCGCCGGACACCCGCACCTTCAGCCTGCAGATCGGCATCGCCAGCCCCGGACGCCGCGACCACCTCCGCTACCAGTGGCAGGACCTCGAACGCAGTGGGGAATGGCACCAGTTCGAGGCGCCCACCCTCACCTTCCTCGATCCCAGCCCCGGCATCCACCGGATCCGCGTACGGGCCCTGGAACCGGGTGACCACCCGAGCCCCGAATGGCGCTACACCGTGCGGGTGCTCCGCCCCTGGTGGCAGCGGGGGTGGGCCCTGGCGCTCTGGACGGGGCTGGCGGTGGCCCTGGCCCTGTGGCTCCACCGGGCGCGCCTTCGGCGCATCGAGGCCCGGAATGAAGAGCTCGCCGCCCTGGTGGCGGAACGCACCGCGGCCCTCGCCGCCTCCGAGGAGCGGGAGCGCGCGGCCTCCCGGGCCAAGAGCGCCTTCCTGGCGGACATGAGTCATGAGCTGCGCACCCCGCTGAACGCGATCCTGCTCTACAGCGAACTCATCCGGCAGGATGCCGAAGAGGCGGGCCATGAGAGCCTCACCCGGGACAGCGACCACATCCACGCCTCGGGTCGCCACCTCCTCTCCCTCATCAACGGCATCCTCGACCTCTCCAAGGTGGAGGCGGGCAAGATGCAGCTCCACCTCGCCACCGTGGCCCTCCGCCCGCTGATGCAGGAGGTCGTCGACACCCTGGGTCCCCTGGCCCAGCAGCAGGAGGACCACCTCCTCCTGGAACTGGAGGAGGAGCTCTCCCTCCATACCGATGAGCTCAAGCTCAAGCAGGTGCTCATCAACCTCGCCGGCAACGCCATCAAGTTCACGGAGGGTGGCACCGTCACCCTGGCCGCGACCCGCGAAGCGGGCGGCATCCACCTGCAGGTGCAGGACACGGGCGTGGGCCTCACGCCCGAGCAGATCGACCGCCTCTTCCAGGCCTATGAGCAGGCCCCCCGGGGGGTCGGGGCCGGCGGCACGGGCCTCGGCCTCACCATCTCCAAGCGCTTCGTGGAGCTGCTCGGGGGCCGCATCGAAGTCACCAGCGAGCCCGGCCGGGGCAGCACCTTCCACATCCACCTCCCGGCCTCAAGGGAGCCCGTGAACCCGGACCCGGATTCCGCTCGCCCCCCGGGCTGAACAGTCCACCCCGGATCACGAGGCTCAACCGTCGCGGCCACCGTACACAGGGGATTGGACAATCCATGACCCGACACCTCCTCGCCACGCTCCTCGCCGCCCTCCCCCTGCTGGCGGCCCCGCTGCAAGCCCCTGCGCGGACGACCCTACACCCCACCCGCACCGACCATCCACCGGTGATCGACGGGGTCCTGGATGACCCCGTGTGGGCCACGGCCACTTCGGTGACGGATTTCCAGACCTTCATCCCGGAGTTCGGCAAGGTGCAGCCCGAACGGACCGTGGCCTACATGGCCTACGACCGGGAGAACCTCTACTTCGCCTACCGGTGCTATGACCCGCACCCGGAGCTCATCAAGGCCGCCGTCTCCCGCCGAGACGACGTGATGACCGACGACTTCGTCTGCATCAACCTCGACACCTTCAACGATCAGCAATCCCTCTACGCCTTCTACGTGAACCCCTTCGGAATCCAGGGCGACAGCCGCTTCGCCAGCGGCAAGGAGGACTTCAGCATCGATCTCGTGTGGGAGAGCGCCGGCCGCATCGACGCGGAAGGCTACACCGTGGAGATGAAGATCCCCCTCAAGAGCATCCGCTACACGAGTGGCGACGTGGTGCGCATGTCCGTGCTCTTCGAGCGCAACATCAGCCGCCGTCAGGAACACGGCTCCTTCCCCATCCTGGATCCCAAGGCCGGCTATGCCTTCCTGCCCCAGATGGCCCCCCTCGAGTACGTGGGCCTCGCCCCCGCGTCCCTCGTGGAGCTCCTGCCCGCGTTCACCTATGCCCGCCATGCCACCCGGAACGCCACCGGAACCATGGTGCAGGAGCCCGACAAGAAGGAGCTGAGCCTCACCGCCAAGGTGGGCCTCACCTCCAGCCTCACCCTGGACGCCACGATCAACCCCGACTTCTCCCAGGTGGAGGCGGATGCGGGTCAGGTGGATGCGAACCTCCGCTACGGTCTCTTCTACGCCGAGAAGCGCCCCTTCTTCCTGGAGGGCATGGAGAACTTCAACGTGGGGGCCACCAGCAACAGCCCCCTGCTGACCGTGCTCCACACCCGCACCATCGTGGATCCGAAATACGGCGTGAAGCTCACGGGCAAGGTGGACCCCACGGACACGGTGGCCCTCCTGCACGCCCGGGACACGGGCCAGCCCGCGGCCCCCGGCGATCCGGCCCCGGATGATCCCCTGGTCAGCGCCGTGCGCTTCAAGCACGCCCTCAAGGACGACGGCTACGTGGGGATCTTCTGGACCGATCGGGAGCAGGGCCCCCGCCGCAACCAGGTGGTGGGCCCCGACGGTCAGCTCCGGCTCACGCCCTCCGACCTGCTGGGCTTCCACGCCTTCGGCTCCAATACCCGGCCCGAAGGCGGAGGGGGCGATCAGGACGGCAAGGCCCTGGGGCTGGAGTACCTGCACGACACCAGCACCCTCGCCATCAATGCCGGCCTGCACACCGTCTCCTCGGCATTCCAGACGGACACCGGCTACCTCACCCGCACGGGCTTCAGCTCCGCCAACGTCAGCTTGACCCCCCGCCTCTACCCCCAGCTCGGGTGGATCCGCCGCCTGGACCCCGTCGTCGGCTTCACCGCCCTCAGGGATTTCGAGAGTGACCGCACCGAGCAGGACCGCACCGTGGGACTCACGGCCATCTTCAAGCGCAACGCCAGCCTCTCCCTCCTCATCGACGACAGCACCGAGATCTTCCAACAGCAGCGGTTCCGCACCGACGGCGTCACCCTCTCCGGCAAGAACCAGTTCAACAAGGCCTTCACCCTCTCCGCCAAGTTCCGGGTGGGGAAGGCAATCTGGTATGACGACAACCCGCTCCAGGCCCGGGGCAGCCAGGCCACCGTGCAGGCCGTGCTGCAGCCCACGGACACCCTCAATTTCACCTTGTCCTGGATCCACTCCGTCTTGGTGCGCGACGACACCGGGGACCCCCTGCTCAACTACTCCATCTCCCGGATCCGGGCCACCTGGCAGCCCAGCGAGCACTTCTTCCTGCGAGCCATCGGCGAATACAACGCATACTACCGTCAGCTCCGGCAGGACTACCTGGCCGCCTACACCTACGTACCCGGCACGGTGGTCTACCTGGGCTACGGCACCCTCGACAAGAAGACGGTCTGGGTGCCCGTTCCGGGGGAATACCGGAACTCCGACCACTTCCTCGAGATGCAGCGGGGGCTCTTCTTCAAGGCCTCCTACCTCTACCGGTTCTGAAATCACACGGTCATGACTTGACGTCGGCCCCGGTTCTGCGACATTGGAAGTTCCACGAGATCTTTGTCAGTCGAAGAGCGAGATATCCAGAAAGGTGGAGGGACGGGCCCTGTGAAACCTTGGCAACCTGGCCGGAGCGATCCGGCGCGTGGTGCCAAATCCTGCCGATGCGCGATCTGAAAGGATCCGCAGCGGAGAGATAACAAACTGTGCGACTGATGCACGAGGGGCCCGAACGGTGAAAACCGCACTCGGGCCCCTCTGTTTTTTTGGATCTCAATCCGCGCTGACGAGGCCAGTCCTCGACGCGCCCGGAGGCGTCTCCGCATCACCGAGACGGGACAAGGGCGCACCCATCATCCCCCCCATCGACGGGGTCGGGGATCGTCTGCCTCGGAGCCACCATGACCGCCACCGCAACCCAAGCCTTCCGCTTCGAAACCATCGCCCTCCACGGCGGCCACGCGCCGGACGGCGACACCCGCAGCCGGGCCGTGCCCATCTACCAGACCACGAGCTACGTCTTCGACTCGGCCGAGCACGGTGCCAAGCTGTTCAGCCTTGAGACACCGGGGAACATCTACACGCGGATCATGAACCCCACCCAGGCCGTGCTGGAGCAGCGCGTGGCCGAACTGGAGGGTGGCATCGCAGCCCTCGCCGTGGCCTCGGGCCAGGCCGCCATCACCCTCGCCCTCACGACGATCCTGCGCCAGGGCGACCACATCGTTGCCGGCGACAACCTCTACGGCGGCACCTACAACCTGCTCCACCACACGCTGCCCCGCACCGGCATCACCACCACCTTCGTTCCCAGCAGGGATCCCGAGGCCTTCCGCGCCGCCCTCACACCCAAGACCCGTGCCCTCTACATCGAGTCCCTGGGCAATCCCAAGCTGGACGTGCCGGACTTCGAGGTGCTCGCCGCCCTCGCGCGCGAAGCGGGCATCCCCCTGATCGTGGACAACACCCTGCCCAGCCCCTACCTGCTGAACCCCCTGCAGCACGGCGCGAACATCGTCATCCACAGCGCCACCAAGTTCCTCGGCGGCCACGGCACCTCCATCGCCGGGGTCATCGTGGACGGCGGCACCTTCGACTGGGCCAACGGAAAGTACCCCGAATTCACCGAACCCTTCGCCGCCTACCACGGCGCGGTGCTGGCGGACCTCGCCGGCCCCGCCGCCTTCATCACCAAGGCCCGCATCGAGGGCCTCCGCGACACGGGCGCGGCCCTCTCCCCCTTCAACGCCTTCCTCATCCTCCAGGGCATCGAGACCCTGCACCTCCGCCTGGAGCGCCACGGCGAGAACGCCCTCGCCCTCGCGCAGTGGCTGCGGAACCACCCCAAGGTGGCCTGGGTGAACTACCCCGGCCTGGCGGATTCCGAGCACCACGCCCGGGCCACCCGCTACTTCAAGCCCGGGGCGGGCTTCGGCGGCATCCTCACCTTCGGCGTGAAGGGTGGCCTGGAAGCGGGCAAGGCCCTCATCGACGGCGTGAAGCTCTTCTCCCGCCTGGCCAACATCGGGGATGCCAAGAGCCTCATCATCCACCCTGCCTCCACCACCCACTCCCAGCTGCAGCCCGAGGAACGCGAGGCCACCGGGGTCACCGAGGACCTCGTGCGCCTCAGCGTGGGCCTGGAACACCTCGAGGACCTGAAGGCGGATCTGGAAGCGGCCCTCGCCCAGGTGAAGGCATGAGCCACCTCCTCGCGGGCCTGGGCGAGGTCCCCCTCGAGGGGGGCGGCGTCCTGCCCGTCCACATCGCCCACCGCCGCACCGGATCGGGCCACCTGAAGGTGCTCCTCCTGCACGCCCTCACGGGCGGACCCGAGGCCGCGGATCGCGACGGCGTGAAGGGCTGGTGGGGGCCCCTCCTCGCCCAGGGTGCGCCCCTGGGCCCAGACCGCGCCACCGTGTGGTGCCCCAACCTGCCCGGTTCCTGCTACGGCAGCGTGGGGCCTGCCCACCTGCGCCCCTTCCCCGACGTGACGCCCCGGGACCTCGCCGCGGCCCTCCTGAAGTGGCTCGAGGCGGAGGACCTCACCTTCCACGCCACCCTGGGCGGCTCCCTGGGCGGCATGGTGGCCCTAGAGCTGGCCGTGCTCGCCCCCCACCGCGTGGGTGCCCTCGGGGTGCTGGGCTGCGGCGGCCGCGCGGATGCCTGGATCCGCGCCAGCTGCCACGCCCAGCGTCGCCTCCTGGAGCTGCCCGTCTCCGACGAAGAGGCCCTGGCCGCGGCCCGCCGCGTGGCCATGCTCGGCTTCCGCTCCGGCGAGAGCCTGGAAGCCCGCTTCGCCGACGGTGGCGAGGATGCCTGGCTGGACCACCACGGCCAGGCCCTGGCGGAACGCTTCGACCGGGAGAGCCTCCACGTCCTCCTGGGCGCCATGGCCGCCTTCGATCTGGGCCGCGGCCGCGGCGGCCTGCGCTGGGCTCTCCAGCGGCTCCAGCGGCCCCTGCACCTGCTGGGCATCCCCAGCGACACCCTCTTCCTCCCCACCCTCGTGACAGAGCTGGCCCAGGCCGCCGAAGCAGCCGACGTCCTGGGTTCCCTCACCTGGCTGGATAGCCCCCACGGCCACGACGCCTTCCTCCTGGCCTGGGACGAACTCGCGAAGTGGCTCGACGCCAAGGTCCTGAAAGGTCTCCCATGAGCATCAAGGTTCTCAAGTTCGGCGGATCCTCCGTGGGCAGCCCCGAGGCCCTGGGCCGCGCCGCGGCCATCGTGGGCGAGGAACTGCCCCAGGGCGGCCTCGTGGTGGTGTCCGCCCTCAAGGGCAGCACCGACCGCATCCTCGAGGCCGTGGCCCTCGCCGGCAAGGGCGATGCGGGCCAGGCCCGCCTCGTGCAGGAGGCCCTGGAAGCCCACCACCGCGCCGTGGCCGCGGACCTGGGCCTGCTTGAGGCGGTGACGGAAGGCTGGGCCCCGGTCTTCGAGCGGTTGGCCAAGCTCCTCGCCGGGATGGCCATGCTCGGCGAGGCCACGCCCCGGGCCCGGGATGCGGCGCTCGCCGTGGGCGAGACGCTGTCGGCCCACCTCTTCGCGGCCCTCCTGCGCCAGCGTGGAAGTCAGGCGGACTTCCGCGACGTGGGCGAAGTCCTGCTCACGGACGCCCGCTTCGGCCAGGCGCGCCCCCTGCTGCCCGCCCTGCGCAAGGCCGCCGAGGCCTGGTTGCCCGCCTTCGAAGGCGGCACCACCCTGGTCACCCAGGGCTTCCTGGGCGCAGCGCCGGATGGCGCCATCACCACCCTGGGCCGCGGGGGCAGCGACACGAGCGCCGCCCTCCTGGGCGAGGCCTTGGAGGCTTCGGAAGTGCAGATCTGGACCGATGTGGACGGCGTGCTCAGCGCCGATCCCAGCCTCGTACCCGAGGCCCGCCCGATCCCCGTCATGAGCCTCGCCGAGGCCACCTCCCTCACGGCTTTCGGCGCCAAGGTGCTCCACCCTGACAGCCTCGCCCCCATCGCCCGCAGCGGCATCCGCCTCGTGGTGGCCAACACCCTGCGCCCCCACGCCAGCCGCACGGCCATCGTGCCCCAGGCCCCGGAACGCAACGAGGGCGTGGTGAGCGTGGCCTACAAGGAGGGCCTCGTCATCCTCCGTCTGCCCGCCTCCCGCAACCTCCTGACGGACGCCGCCACCCGCGCGGCCCAGGTGGAGGAGGCCGGAGCCCACCGCTTCGGCTTCCTCGTCACGCCCGAAGGCGCGCTGGTGGTGCTGCGGCCCGAGACCCCCGCCGCCCGTCAGCTCCTGCACCAGTGGCGGGAGGAGGGCCTCGAACTGGAGGAGGGCTGGGCCGTGGTGGCCCTGGTGGGCGAGGGCCTGCGCCAGGATCCCGCCGCCAAGCTCCGCCTCCTGGAGCCCTTGGGCGCCGACGCCGGTGCCATCGGGGGCCTGCTGGCCGGCTGCTCCCCCATCTCCACGGCGGCCCTCGTGCGGGAGCACCGCCTCGCCGACCTCATCCCCCGCCTGCACCGCGCCTGGGTGGAAACCGCCCTCGCCCCCGCTTCCGCCTGAGGTCCCATGTCCCTCGCCCTCTCCCCCGCCCCTCCTAAGGACGACGCCGCCTGTCCTGGCAGCCGGCTCGACCTGGTCCTCCTCGGCGTCGGCCTCGTGGGCCGTCGCTTCCTCGTGCAGCTCCAGCGCCAGCAGGCCCGCCTCGCCTCGCGGGGCGTCGAGCTGCGCCTGTGCGCCGTGGCCAACTCCCGCCGCATGGTCATGGATCCCACGGGCCTCGACCCGCTGGAAGCCGAAGCGGCGCTAAGGGAACGGGGCGAGCCCCTGGACCGCATCCGACTCCAGGCGCTGAGCACCGGTTCGCCCATCGTCCTCGTGGATTGCACGGGCGCCGAGGCCGTGGCCGAGGCCTACGAGGCCTTCGCGGAGGCCGGCTTCCACCTCGTGGGCGCCAGCAAGCTCCTCAACGCAGGCCCCCTGGACCGCTACCACCGGCTGCGGACAGCCCTCGGGGCCCGGGGCCTGCGCTTCCACTACGAGACCAACGTCGGTGCGGGCCTGCCCGTCATCGGCACCCTGCGGGACCTCCTCGCCGGCGGCGATGCCGTGGCGCGCATCGAGGGCATCCTCAGCGGCTCCCTGTCCTTCATCTTCGGCCTGGTGGAGGAGGGCACGCCCTTCAGCGAAGCCGTGCGCCTCGCCCGGGACGCGGGCTTCACGGAGCCGGATCCCCGGGACGACCTCTCGGGCCTCGATGTGGCACGCAAGGCCCTCATCCTCCACCGGGAGTTGGGCGGGACCTTGGAGCTGGCCCAGGTCCGCGTGGATAGCGCCCTGCCCCCGACCTTCGATGCGAGCGGCGACGTGAAGACCTTCCTGGAGCGCCTGAAGGCTCTGGATGCTCCCCTGCAGTCCCGCGTGGCCGCGCTTCGCACCGAAGGGAAGATCCTGCGCTTCGGCGCCACCATCACGCCGGACGGCTGCGCCGTGGGCCTGCTGGAAGTGGATGCCCGCCATCCCCTCCACCCCATCAAAGGTGGTGAGAACGCCCTCAGCTTCACCAGCGAAGCCTACAACCCCTGCCCGCTCGTGGTGCGCGGCTACGGCGCGGGCGCCATGGTCACGGCGGCGGGTGTGCTGGCGGACGTCGTGCGTCTTCTCCCCCACTGACCTTCGAGGCCTCCATGATCCGCATTCCCGTCACCGTGCTCGGCGCCACCGGCGTCGTCGGTCAGCGCTTCGTGCAGCGCCTGGCCAGCCACCCCCAGTTCCGCCTCCAGCACCTGGCCGCCAGCGAGCGCAGCGCCGGCAAGACCTACCGTGAGGCCTGCGCCTGGCGCATCGAAGGG